>NZ_BAAARA010000003.1:0-480723 GCF_039531955.1 Saccharopolyspora halophila | reverse complement strand
CCAGACGCTTAAGTTCTTCAAAGAGCAGGAGGAAAACCCGTCCGCACCCCGCAGGCACAAAGCCCGCCGAAGCACTTTCCCGATTTCCTCGCCGGTCCACTCAGACTAACACCCGAAGGAAGAAGTCCGAAGGTGGGGCCCGCATCAGGCCCGGCCCGGTTTTTCCCGGTCCGCATCGCGCTGACCTGTAATACTTTACAGACCGCCACAACCCCTTGTTCACCCACCCCCCAATTAAAGGATCAACCCAGGTCAGGCGGGATTTCGAGGCCGAACAACGCGACCAGCTCGGTAACCGTGGATTCGACGTCCCGGTGGTGCACCCCGACCATTCCCGCCTCGACGGCGCCGTCGACGTTGCGACGCAGGTCGTCGACCATCACGCAGTCGCCCGTTTCGAGCTCCAGCCGCCGGGCGGTCAGCCGATAGATCTCGGGACTCGGTTTCGCGACCCCGACAACACCGGACAGCACTACGGCGTCGAAGAGCTCCGGCAAGCCCGGATCGATGAGCCCCTCGGCATTGGACACCAGCGCGGTGCGCAATCCCGCTTTCCGCGCGGACCGGGCGACCACGAGCATCGGCGGTTCTCCACCAGCCCCGCGTCCCGGGTCGTCGAGCACTCCGGCGTAGTCCAGCAACAGCCCCTTGAGTTCCACGGAAGGCACGGTAATGCACACCTTCGAGTGGAGGGGCGCCCGAAACTGACCGGATTCGCGGGCTCAGTTCCTCTGTCACCACAAGACCCCACGACACCGGAGGGACCGATGACCGCAAGCCTCACCGACCCGGTCCGCGCAGCGGACTCCACCGAACCGCAGAAGAGCTCGGCGACCGCGGTGGCGACGTTCCTCGGCGAGCACGTCTTCGCGGTGCTCGCGGGACGCGTTTCCCCGCTGGCGATACGAGAGCACCTCTCCGGACCCGTCCTGAGCTCGATGCTCGGGATCCGGCCGCACGGAGCACAAAGCCCGGACTACCGGCTGCGCTCCGTGCACGCGTGCCCGATCACCCCATCCAGGGTGGAGGCCTGCCTGCTGGTCGGAGCGCACCGGGTCCGGGCCCTGGTGCTGCGTGCCGAGTGGGTCGCCGGGCGCTGGATCTGCACCCGGCTGTCCCTCGTCTAGCTCAGCGCTTGCGCTTCTTCTGCTCGGCGCGTGCGGCGGCGCGGCGCTCGCGGCGAGTACCGCCGCGAGCCTCCGGCCCCTGCTCGTCGCGGGTCGTCTCCGCCTCGCCGGTCTCGTTCGGACCGGAGTAGTTCATCGGCCGCCGGCCGGGGGCCTCGAGTCCCTGACCGCGCAGCGCCGCGGGAACCTCGTTCTGGTCGGTCCCCGGACCACCGGCGAGCTGGCTCAGAGCGGGGCCCGCCGAGGCGGGCTGCGCCCGCCGGCGCTGAGTCGCCTGCTGCCCCTGCGGCTGCGACGACACGTCCGGGGTTCCGGACGAGGCCTGGCTGACCGACACCGGTACCGCGGGTTCTTCCTGAGCCGCCTCCGGCTCGGCAGCCTCCACCTGGACGCTGAACAGGAACCCGATCGACTCCTCCTTGAGCGCCTCGAGCATGGCTCCGAACATGTCGTAGCCCTCGCGGCGGTACTCGATCAGCGGGTCGCGCTGCGCCATGGCGCGCAGCCCGATGCCCTCCTTGAGGTAGTCCATCTCGTAGAGGTGCTCACGCCACTTGCGGTCGAGCACGCTGAGCACCACGCGACGCTCGAGCTCGCGCATCGCTCCGGGGCCGACCTTCCCGTCGACCTCGGCCTCGCGCTTGGCGTAGGCCTCCTTGGCGTCCTCGAGGACGAGCTCGCGCAGCCGATCGCGGCTGAGGTCGTCCTCCTCCTCGAGCACGGTCTCCCAGTCGATCGACACCGGGTAGAGGGACTTGAGCGCCTTCCACAGCTTGTCGAAGTCCCAGTCCTCGGCGTAGCCGGAGGCGGTCTCGGCGTCGACGTAGGCAGTGGTGACGTCGTCGAGCATGTGCATGACCTGCTCGTGCAGATCCTCGCCCTCCAGCACGCGGCGGCGCTCGCCGTAGATGACGGTCCGCTGCTGGTTCATGACCTCGTCGTACTTGAGGACGTTCTTGCGGATCTCCATGTTCTGCTGCTCGACCTGGGTCTGCGCGCTGCGGATGGCGCGGGTGACCATCTTGTGCTCGATCGGCACGTCGTCGGGCACCTTCAAGCGGTTCATCACGGACTCGACCATGACCGCGTTGAACCGCCGCATGAGCTCGTCGCCCAGCGACAGGTAGAAGCGGGACTCGCCCGGGTCGCCCTGACGACCGGAACGGCCGCGCAGCTGGTTGTCGATGCGGCGGGATTCGTGGCGCTCGGTGCCGAGCACGTAGAGGCCGCCGGCGGCGCGGACCTCGTCGGCCTCGGCCTCGGCCTGCGCCTTGATCTTCTCGACGATCTTGGGCCACTCGGCCTCGTACTGCTCGCGGTGCTGGACCGGGTCCAGGCCGCGGCCGCGCAGCTCGTCGTCGGCGAGGTGGTCGACGTTGCCGCCGAGCACGATGTCGGTACCACGACCGGCCATGTTGGTGGCGACGGTGACCGCGCCTCGCCTACCGGCCTCGGCGATGATCGAGGCTTCCTTCTGGTGGTTCTTCGCGTTGAGCACGCTGTGCGGGATGCCGCGCTTGGTCAGCAGCTTCGACAGGTACTCGGAGCGCTCGACGTTGGTGGTACCGACCAGCACCGGCTGGCCGTTGGCGTTGCGCTCTTGGATGTCCTCGGCGACGGCCTCGAACTTGCCGGGCTCGTCCTTGTAGACCAGGTCGGGCTGGTCCTTGCGGATCATCGGCTCGTTGGTCGGGATCGTGACCACGCCGAGCTTGTAGGTCGCGTGGAACTCCGCGGCCTCGGTCTCGGCGGTACCGGTCATACCGCTGAGCCGGTCGTAGAGCCGGAAGTAGTTCTGCAGCGTGATCGTGGCCAGCGTCTGGTTCTCGGCCTTGATCTCGACGCCTTCCTTGGCCTCGATCGCCTGGTGCATGCCCTCGTTGAAGCGGCGGCCGGCCAGGATTCGCCCGGTGAACTCGTCGACGATCATGACATCGCCGTCGCGGACGATGTATTCCTTGTCGCGCGCGTAGAGCTCCTTGGCCTTCAGCGCGTTGTTGAGGTAGCCGACCAGCGGCGTGTTGGCGGCCTCGTAGAGGTTCTCGATGCCGAGCTGGTCCTCGATGATCTCGACGCCCTCTTCGGTGACGCCGACGGTGCGCTTGCGCTCGTCGACCTCGTAGTGCTCGTCGCGCTTGAGCATCGGCGCGAGGCGCGCGAACTCCTGGTACCAGCGCGAGGACTGGTCGGCCGGACCGGAGATGATCAGCGGGGTTCTGGCCTCGTCGATCAGAATGGAGTCCACCTCGTCGACCACGGCGAAGCCGTGCCCGCGCTGCACGCAGTCGGACAAGCTCCAGGCCATGTTGTCGCGCAGGTAGTCGAAACCGAACTCGTTGTTCGTGCCGTAGGTGATGTCGGCGTTGTAGGCCTCGAGGCGCTGCTGCGGGGTCATGTCGGCGAGGATCGAGCCGACCTCGAGCCCCAGGAAGCGGTGCACTCGGCCCATCCACTCGGCGTCGCGCTTGGCCAGGTAGTCGTTCACCGTGACCACGTGCACGCTCTTGCCGCTGAGGGCGTTGAGGTAGGCGGGGAGCACGCAGGTGAGGGTCTTGCCCTCACCGGTCTTCATCTCGGCGATGTTGCCGAGGTGCAGCGCGGCGCCACCCATCAGCTGAACATCGAAGTGCCGTTGGCCGAGCGTGCGCTTGGCGCCCTCGCGAGCGACGGCGAAGGCTTCGGGCAGCATCTCGTCGAGCGACTCGCCGTCGGCGTACCGGCGTTTGAACTCGTCGGTCTTGCCCCGCAGCTCGGCATCGGACAAGCCGACGACGGAGTCTTCGAGCTCGTTGATGTGCGCTGCGATGTGCCGCAGGCGCTTGAGCAACTTGCCCTCGCCGGCGCGGAGCAGTCGGGACAGGACCATCCGGTCGACCTCGCTAGCTGATCGTGACGCGTCCGTCACGGACGCTTTGTGGCCATCGTATTACTGGTGACGGCGGGGACGAGCCGTCCGGTGCGCTCCGCGCGGCGCGGAGCCCAGCACATGGCTGTCCCCCACGCACCACGGTACGCGGGGGACAGCCGTCCGAGTCGGCGTTGGCGCAGACTCGCCCAGTTCGTAATCTTCTGTCATCGCAATCACGGGTCGGTGACCGCGACGTTCGAGCTACTCACCTCCGGAAAGCTCGCGCGGCGGCGGAGCCGCTCGGCACGTCACGCCTCGACGTTGTCGGCGAGTCGGATGACGCCGTAGTCGAATCCCTTTCTGCGGTAAACGACACTGGGACGGCCGCTGTCGGCGTCGGAGAAAAGGTAGAAGTCGTGTCCGACCAGTTCCATTTGGTAGAGGGCCTGGTCGACCGTCATCGGTTTGGCCGAATGTTCCTTTTCGCGCATGATCTGGCCCGGCGCGTACCCGTCGGCCTCGACCATGCGCGGTTCGGGAACTTCGGCGGTGTTCTCAGGAGCTTCCTGGGGCGCTTCGAGCAGCGCGGTGCGGCCTTCTGCCGCTGCCGAACCGGTGATCACGGCCCGGTCGGCGTTCGCTGCGGTCGCCTCTGCCACGGAAGTGGGGTTTCGCTGTCCGTAGTGCACCTTTCTACGGTCATGCATACGACGGAGCCTGTTCTCCATCTTGGTCGCGGCGGCATCGAGAGCGGCGTAGAAGTCGCCTGCGCTGGCTTCCGCCCGGATGGGCGTTCCCTTGCCAACCAATGTCATCTCGACTCGCTGGCAGTTCTTGGCCTGTCGGGGGTTCTTCTCGTGGAACAGTTCCACTTCCGCCCGGATGGCCTTCTTGTTGTACCGCTCCAGTCGGGTCAGCTTCGCATCGACGTGCTCCCGGTAGTGCTCGGGAACCTCGACGTTGCGGCCCTTGACGACGATATCCATTCACGACCTCCGTTCCTTGCAAGCTCCGTAGGCGAGGTGTGCACGGTGGGCGCCCGAAAGGAGATCAGCTCAATTCCGGCGCCAGGGACATGGTTCTCGCTCCTTCCCTCCGCCTTGGTTGGCTGGATTGGTTGGCCACGTTAGCTCGGTTTACTGATTCGTGACACCCCCACAGAAGAGGGAAGTCAAGGGACCACCGAGAGTGATAGACGCAGCCGAACGACCTCGTAGCCGACCACGTGCGAGGCGTGGCCGATCTTGGCCGTCGCGCGGGCAGTTCACCCGTTCGGACGGGTAGCGCAGTAGCTCTGCGCAATGTGGCAACCGGCCTGTTTGAACTGCTCACACCCGCACAACGCGTGCCGGAGCGGTTGAGTTCCTGCTCTCTTCGGGAAACGCACTTCACCCGAGGAGATCAGCCGGCCGTGGCGGTCAGGACGAGCACCGCCGTGACCTCGCGGCCAGCCCCGCCCAGCGCTGCGACGGAGCTCGCGACGGTCGCCGCAGTGGTCACCACGTCGTCCAGCAGCACGATCCGGGCGCCGGCAGGCGGCAACCGATCGGCGCGGACCAGCACCCGCCCGGCGAGGTTGTCCACGCGCTGCTGCGGTTCCAGCCCGGCCGAGTCCGCGGCGCCCGGCGAGATCACCAGGCAGTCCGCGACGCACGCCCGCGGACCCGGTCCGGTGAGCGCGGTGGCCATCCGGCGCGCGATGCGCGACATGTGCGCACCACCGCGCCGCCGCGAAGCGATCGCGCGCGAGGGAGCCGGCACCAACCACCAGTCCCCCGGGCCCTGCTCGGCGGTGATGGCGCGCAGCGCGGTGCACAGCTGTCGCGCCAGCGGTGCCGCGAGCTCACGACGCCCGGCCTCCTTGTAGGCCAGCACCGCGCGCCGTGCCGTACCTCGGTAGGCGCCGAGCGCGTAGACCGGTGGCGCACCGGCCAGCAGGGGTCTGCGCACCCGGTGCAGCCCGCCCAGCCGACCGGCGCATTCCACGCACCAGATGGCGCCCTCGAGCTCGCAACCGACGCAGTGCTGCGGCAGCACCAGGTCGATCAGCCCGGACACCGCGGTGCTCAGTCGTGCCAACCACATGCCGGTGATGGTGGCGCAATCACCGGCCCGACTCACCGGGGCGCGTCGGGGCGTCAGCCCGGGTAGAACGGGATCGAGGCACCGCCGATCGGAACCGGCATCAGCGCCCAGACGTCGTCGGTGTCGCTGGATTCCCAGATGGCGGTGCCGTCGGCCACGACGACCTTGCCGCCCGGGGCGACGGCGACGGTGTTGACCGGTTGCCCCAGGTTGGATGCGGTGTAGGGCTGCCAGCGGAAACCGTCGGCCGAGACGTCGTAGATCGGGACCGTGTTGCTGTCGGTGGCCACGGCCAGCGCTTCGTTGGTCCGCCACTCCAGGGTGGTGACGTTGAGCCGCTGCGGTGCGGGCAGCGCGACGGGGTTCTTCAGCGTCGCGCGTCCGTTCTGCTCGGTCACGCCCGCGACCACGATGGTTCCGTCCACGATCGCGGCGGCCCGGGTTCCGTCGTTGGACAACCGCAGGTCGCTGATCGGCTTGCCCTGGCCGAGCGCACCGGCGTCTACCCGCTGCTGCTGCCACTGGCCCTCGCGTTCGACCAGCCGCACCACGTCGCGACTGTCCACCACGGTCCAGACCTCGGACTCGTCGCTCCAGGTCGGTTTGCTCATGTAGGCACCCGCGACGGCGGTCTCGGGCATGGTCTCGCCGAAGTCGCCGACCCGCAGCACCACACCACCGGGCCTGCGGGTGACCGCGGCCAGCCGGTCGCCTCGCGGCGACTGCCCGGCGCGAACCACGTCGTACTCCCCGGAGCCCGCTGGACCGGGGATCGGGCTGGCGCGCTGGTCGAGGGTCACCAGGCGTTCGGAGACGACGGCCAGGCCTGGCAGATCCGTGCGGGGCTGGTTGTCCAGCTCGTACTGGGCCAGGTCGGTCGGCCGCAGGTCCTTGCCGTCGGCCAGCAGCGGCATGCCCTCCTCCTTCAGCCGCACACGCGCGTTGCTGACGCTCTGCAGAGAGAACACGACCTGCGCGGCGATGAGCCTGCGGGTCTCCGGCGGGACCTCGCCCAGCTGGCTGAGGTTGACCTCCAGCGCGCCGTCGCGGGCTTCGCTGGTGTTGGTCTTGGGTTGCACGCCGCGCGGGATCGCGGTGCGCAGCGAGTCCCGCATCGAGACGGACGGACCGGTGGTGAGCAGGTCGATCACTCGCCGCGGCAACGTGCTGGACGGCTGCGCGACGACGTAGCGCAGATCGGGCGCCACGCCGGTGAGGTCGTGGTCGAGGAAGTACACCGGAACCGGCCGGTAGACCTTGGTGAAGGAGTTCTTGCTGGCCACCAGCTGCGGAGGTGGCGTCACGATGCGCCAGTCGCCGTCGGCCCGGCGCTCCACCCGGACCTGCATGCTGAACTCGCCGTGCTCGGGGATGAACGAGGAATCGGCGAGCAGCCTGCCGACCTTGTCCGCCTGCACGGTCACCAGCTGCACGCCGTCCGGCAGCGGTGCGGGCTGCGCGGTGGGGATGGTGTCGACGTTCTCCACGATGAGCAGCCCGGAAGGCGGGCTCCAGCTGCCGTAGTGCCGTTGGTCGAGGTGCAGGCGGGCGGCTTCGTGGCCGCTCTCCGGGTAGGCGGCCGAGTCGACGAAGCTGCGCACCAGGGCCAGCGGGTCGCTGCCGTTGGGCTTCGGGCTCTGCTGGCGCGTGGTGTTGCCGCCGCCGACGTCCTTGACCGCCCGCGGCTCGGAGCTCTCCGGGATCGACGCGCACGCCGACACCGACAGCAGCAGGACCAGCAGGGCGGCCAGCCGGCTCGCGTTGCGGGTCATCAGGTCTCCTCCCAGGTCTCCTCGGACAGCCGGGCGGGTCCCTGATCCCGGGATTCGGGCTCGTCCGCGTCGTCGGACTGCCGTTCCGCCGAGGTGGCCAGCAACGCCTCGGGTGCGGCGATGCGGCGCGTGCTGGGCAGCGACAGCGGGCTGGCCTCGTACTCCTTGTGCGGGCTGCGCGGCAGGGTCAGCCGGAAGCAGGTCCCCTCCCCCGGCTCGCCCCAGGCGTCGAGGTCACCGCCGTGCAGCCGGGCGTCCTCCTGGCTGATCGACAGACCGAGGCCGGTGCCGCCGGTGCGCCGGTTCCGGGACGGGTCGGCGCGCCAGAACCGGGTGAAAACCAGCTCGGCCTCACCACTGCGCAGCCCGACGCCGTAGTCCCGCACGGTCACCGCGACGGCCTGCTCGTTGCCCGCGAACCGGATCTCGACCGGGCCGCCCTCGGCGTGGTCGATCGCGTTGGCGACCAGGTTGCGCATCACGCGTTCGACCCGGCGGGTGTCGGCGACGATCTCCAGCTGCTCCGACGGGGCGCCCACGCGCAGCTCGACGCCGCTGCTGTCGGCGATGGCGCGCAGTCCCTCCACCGTGCGCTCGACCAGTTCGACCAGGTCCAGCTTCTCCGAGGAGAGGTCGGCCACCCCGGCGTCCAGCCGGGAGATCTCCAGCAGGTCGGCCAGCAGCAGCTCGAAGCGGTCCAGCTCGTCGACGAGCAGCTCGGTGGAGCGCGACAGGCCGAGCGGGAACTCGTCGCGGGAGGCGTGCAGCACGTCGGCGGCCATCCGCACGGTGGTCAGCGGGGTGCGCAGCTCGTGCGAGACGTCCGAGGTGAACCGCTTCTGCAGCTGGCCGAACTCCTCGAGCTGGGTGATCTGGTCCTTGAGGTTGTCGGCCATCTCGTTGAACGACTCGGCCAGCCGAGCCACGTCGTCCTCGCCGATGACCCGCATCCGCTTGTCCAGGTCGCCTTCGGAGAGCTCCTCGGCGATCTGCGCCGCCTGGCGAACCGGGCGGACGACCTGCCTGGTCACCAGGTTGGTGATCGCGCCCAGCAGCGCCAGCAGCACGATGCCGCTGATCAGCAGCGTGCGCTGCACGACGGCGAGGGTGTTCACCTCGGAGGTCAGCGGGAACAGCAGGTAGATCTGCAGCGGACGGGTCGCGCTGGAGACCGGCGTGCCGACGATCACCATCGTGACCGGGTTCGGCGAGCGCTGCACCGTGTGGATCTTGGTGGCCAACTGGCCCCGCTCGACGAAGCGGCGCAGGTCCTGCGGCACGTCCTGGATCGGGCCCGCGGCGGGTTTGCGATCACCGGGGGCGTGCCCGTCCACCAGAACCGGGGTGAACGCGCCCGCGACGGAATCGCTGGTGGACTGCCCGGACGAGGAGGTGGTCAGCCGGTTGAGCGCGGCCTGCAGCTGTTCGGTGACGTTGTCGGAGTTCGGGTCGACCGCGGTGAGCTCGCGCTCCAGGATCGGCAGGCTGGATTCGGCCTGCGCGATCGCGCCCTCCTCCTTGGAGGCCAGCAACCGCGAGGTGATCTGCCACTGCAGGACCATGCCCAGCACGATCACCACCGCCAGCGACAGCGCGAGCGTGGAGACGACCACGCGCAGCTGCATCGAGCGCCGCCACACCGTCTCGAACATGTGCCAGCGGTTGCGGACCTCTTCCCGGACGCGCTCGACCGCCATCCGCACCCAGCGGCTCTGGCGTGTGAACGCACTCACGGCAACCGTCCTTCGGGCGGCGTCTCGACTCGCACCCGGCAACCAACTGTGTCAATCCCCGGGCACCGCGCAACGCCCGGGGTACCCGTTACCTGCACGAGCGAGCGGCGCCACCGACGGTGCGGCGGGTTCGGCCACCCGCGCCGCCGGGCGAAGAGTTCGTCAGGCGAAGCCGGTCACGGCGGGCCCGCCTTGTAACCGACGCCGCGCACGGTCAGGACCACCTCGGGACGTTCCGGATCGCGCTCGACCTTGGAGCGCAGACGCTGGACGTGGACGTTGACCAGGCGGGTGTCGGCGGCGTGCCGGTAACCCCAGACCTGCTCGAGCAGCACCTCGCGGGTGAAGACCTGGCGCGGCTTGCGGGCGAGCGCGACCAGCAGGTCGAACTCGAGCGGGGTCAGCGAGATCGGCTCACCTTCGCGGGTGACCTCGTGGCCGGGCACGTCGATGCTGACGTCGCCGATGGCCAGCACCTCGGCGGGTTCGGCGTCGGTGCGGCGCAGCCGGGCACGCAGCCGGGCGACCAGTTCCTTGGGCTTGAACGGCTTGACGATGTAGTCGTCGGCGCCGGACTCCAACCCCAGGACCACGTCGACCGTGTCGCTCTTGGCGGTGAGCATGACGATCGGCACCACGGACTCGGTGCGGATCGCCTTGCAGACGTCGATGCCGTTCATGCCGGGCAGCATCAGGTCCAGCAGGACCAGGTCGGGCTTGAGCTCGCGCAAGGCCGGCATGGCCTTGGTGCCATCGCTGACGACGGCGGTCTCGAACCCTTCTCCCCGGAGCACGATGGTCAGCATTTCGGCCAGGGCCGGATCATCGTCCACCACGAGCACGCGTGCCTTCATGGACCACATCGTTGCACTAGACACTTGGCGTCCATGCATCCACCCGGCGGGTGTCATCGCAGGTAGCGCCATTCGGACCGGATCGGACCAGTTGATACCGCCGAATGACGCAGCGTGATTGTGGCGTGCGCCTCAGTTGAGGATTCGGTCGGCGAGAGCGCCGAAATCGGCCTCGGCAGCACCATCGACGACCAGCCACGGCGACCACCAGCCCGCGGCGGCGAGCTCGACGTAGACCTCGGCGCACCGCTGCTGCAGCGACTCGTCGGACTCGAAGCGGTCCCGCTTCCGATCGGACTCGGTGCGCTCGCGGTGCTGCGCGCGGCCGGCGGCCAGCTCGGTCGAGACCCGCAGCAGCAACTGCAGGTCCGGCCGGGGCAGGCCGAACCGGTCGATCTCCAGCTCGCGCACCCAGGAGACGAACTCGCCGTCCGAGTGCTCGCGCAGCCGCGCGGCACCGTAGGCGGCGTTGGAGGCGACGTAGCGATCCAGCAGGACGACGTCGTGCGCGGCGATGTCGGCGCGCAGCCGTTCGGCGGCGCCGCGCCGGTCCAGCGCGTAGAGGATCGCCATGCCGTGCACCGAGGACCCCAGGTCGCCGTGACTCCCGTTGAGCGCTTCGGCGACGAGTTCGGCGTGCACGTCGTCGGTGTAGCGCGGGAACGCCGCGGTCGTCACCGTCGCGCCGCGCGCGGTCAGCTCGCTGGTGAGCCCGCCGGTGAGCGTGCGCTTGCCCGCGCCGTCCAGTCCCTCGATGACGATCAGCCGTCCCACGTGGACGACAGTAGCCGAGGACGTTTCCGGGCCGGCGGCGGGAGGAAGGTTCCCCTGCGGCACGTGACAGGAAGGTTCCCTTGCTCGCGTCATCGATATTTCGGTCGCTGCTGAGGTTTCGGCGCTCTATACCGGAGGCATGACCGATCAGCACAGCTACTTGGCGACCGTGACCTGGACCGGCAACACCGGTGCGGGGACCGCTTCCTACCGGTCCTACAGCCGGGAACATCTCGTCGACATCGAGGGCAAAGCACGGCTGCGGGCGTCGGCGGACCCGGCGTTCCTCGGCGATCCGGAGCTGCACAACCCGGAGGAACTGCTGGTGGCGGCGTTGTCGGAGTGCCACATGCTCTGGTACCTGGGCCTGTGCGCGAACTCGGGTGTCGTGGTCACCGCCTACCGGGACCGGGCGCGCGGCTCGATGAGCGAGACACCCGCGACTGGCGGCTGGTTCACCGAGGTCGTGCTGCGCCCGGAGGTGACCGTGGCCGAGCCGGGCATGGTGGCCGCCGCCGAGGAGCTGCACGGGAAGGCTCATCGCCGCTGCTTCATCGCCAACTCGGTGAACTTCCCGGTGCACCACGAGCCCGAGATCGGCACCGGCTGAGCCCGCCGCGTCGCGGTGCCGGGATTTCGCCCGAAACCAGGACAGCCTGGGCGGAGGCGATCAGAATCATCGTCGCAGCGGTCGCCAGACGTCGAACGGCGATGGACAATCACTCCGGCGTCCGATGATCACCAACGCTCGGGAGGATCCTGTGCAAATACCCGGGCCCGACACTCGCGTGGTCGAGGTGCGAGTGCACGGCATCCTCGGCACCACGGGTGAGGACCTGACCGATTCGGTGGCGTCGGTGGACGTGGCCGGCGACGGCATCGGGCGCATCGTGCGTCCGGCCGACCGGCTGCTGCGCCCGGTCCCGGGACCGCAGCTGACCGCGGGCGAGCGGTCGGTGCCGCGCATCGTCGAGGGCTACCTGTGGGGCGCGATGACTTCCGGGGGTCTGGCGAAAGCCGCTTGGGCGCTGCTGTTCCCGTTCGCGCTGGCCAACATGGCGCACTGGATGCTGCCGCCGCGTCCGGCCAACTCCGCCGGCCGCGCGCTGTCCGGGACGCTGCGGGCGCTGCTGCGGGTGTCGGCGCTGTTGCTGACGATGCTGTTCGTCGCGCAGTTGACGGTGATCACGCTGGACCTGGTGGCCGCGCAGTGCCTGCGGCCGGGCGCGCAGTGCATGACCGCGGTACCGGAGGTGGTTCGCGGGTTGGACGTGCTGCGCTCGTCGGTCGCGTTGCTGCCGGTGGCGCTGGTGATCGGGCTGATGTACTGGCTGTCCACTTCGTCCTGGGAGGTCTCGGCGCCGAAGACCGAAGGGGCCAAGCCCTCCGGGCTGGCGCCGGTGCTGCCAGGCGAGAACGTGGTGTCCGATCCGGACACTCCCGCGCTGCGCGTGCTGCACGTGGCCGCGGCCCTGTCCACTGTGGCGCTGCTGGTGCTCGGCGGGCCGTTCGCGGCGGGGCCTGACCCGCGCTGGCTGCTGGCCGCGGCGCTGACGGCCGCGGCGCTCGTCGGCGCGGCGGCGCTGGACGATCCTTCGGGTATGCGGTCGAACCGCACGCTGCGGGCGCTGCTCGGCAGGAAGGTGCGGCGGGCGCTGCTGATCGTCTCCGCGGTGCTGCTCGCGTCGGTCGCGCTGGTCCCGCCGCGGCTCGCGGGCGAGTTGCCGGGTTCCGGCCCCACGATCGACACGATCACCGGCCTGCTCGTGGCCGTCTGCCTGGCCGTGGGCGTGCTGCTGGTTCCGGCCATCCTGCTGGCGCGCTCCGGGTGGAAGTCCAGTCCGCGCGAGCTGCGCCCGTGGGCGGGTGGCTGGATGGCCGCACCGGTGCTGATGCTGGCGGCCATGCTCGGCAACGGCTTCGGAGCAGGGCTGGCGCTGAGCGTGCGCCAGACGCTGGGAGTCTCGAGTTCGCGGGGCACGTCGCTGGTGCTGCCGCGCGCCTTCGACGATGTGACGATCTTCTGGGGAACCGCCGCGCTGCTGCTGGCGGTCACCGCTGCGGTGGCCGTGCCGTGGACCTTGTTCCGGCGCTGGCGGCACGGTGAGCGGGCCCGGTCGGTTCCCGACGAGGTCGAGCTGCTGCACGCCGGTCGCAAGGAGGACCAGCAGGCGGCAGGCTCCGCGTGGACCTGGGCCGATCTGCAGCGCCGCTACTCCCACCAGATGTTCCTGGTGCTCGCCGGGGTCCTGACCGCGAGCACTGCGCTGACCTTGGCGGCGCGCTTCGCGGGCCTGGAGTTCTACGGCTGGCGCAGCGCCCTGGGCGTGGTGGTGCTGGCCGGGCTCGCGGTCGGGCTGATGCGGATCGTCTTCCTCGCCGCGACCAAGCGCAACCGGTCGCGGCAGCTCGGCGTGCTGGGCGATCTCTCGCTGTTCTGGCCACGCGAGGCGCACCCGGTGGTGCCGCCCTGCTACGCGCTGAAGGTGATTCCCGAGCTGGTGGATCGGGTCACCGAGCACCTGTCCGAGCCGAACACCCGAGTGGTGCTGGTCGGGCATAGCCAGGGCAGCCTGTTGGCCGCCGTGACGGCGGCGCGGCTGGTGGACGCGCTGCCGGAGCAGGACCTGGAACGCGTCGGGCTGGTGACGGCGGGCTCGCAGCTGCAGTGGGCCTACCCGAGGGCCTTCCCGGGCGCGGTGCCGCACCAATCGCTGTTGAAGCTCTCCGGTGACCTCGGTGGCCGGTGGCGATCGTTGTGCCGGGGCACCGACCCGCTCGGTGGCGGGGTGACCACCTGGAACCGGCAGGTCTACGGCGGGATGCTCATCGGCGTCGGGTTCAAGGCCGACGGGACCGAAGGGCCCCTCCCGGCCGCGACCCGCGGGCCCACCGGGGCGCTGGTACTGGGCGGCGATCACTGGTTGCCCGATCCGCAGCGCGGCCCGTTCTCCTGCCGTCGCTGGGTGCCCGGCGTGATGGGGCACTCCGAGTACAGCGGGGATCCGGAATGGGACCGGGCCGTGGCGATGGCAGCCGGGTTGGAGACCCCGGTTCGCGGGGCCGCGCTGCCGTTGCAGCCCGAAACCCCCGCCCCGACGCAGATCCCGTCCGCACCGGACTTGGACAAGCGCCCGCTGCCCGTCCGGGGAACCGATGGCGGTTCGCTGGACGAGGAGGTCCCGCACGACCGGGAGCAGCCGCGGTCCGAGGAATCCGAGCGACCGGAACCCGACGAGCCGACGGCCGAGCCCTCCGCGGACGAGTCCGGCGCGGAATCGCTGGTGCCGGAGCAGGACGCGCCGGTGGAACGCTCCGAACCCGCCGTGCTGCCGGAGATCACCGAACCGCGCGGGCGGATCGCCCCGTGGGAGCGCGGCAGCGCGTTGCGGTCCTCGGAGCACTGACCGGTCGACCGAGCCCATCCACGAAAACGGCGCCACCCCGAAGCGCGACGGGGTGGCGCCGTTCTTTGGATCTCGGGCGGTCAGACCTGGCCGCCGTCGCCGATCTCTCCGCGCTCGCGACGGCCGAGCTTGGAGTGCGAACGGCTGTAGAGGAAGTAGATGACCACGCCGGCGGCCATCCAGATCACGAACCGGATCCAGGTGAGTGCGGTCAGGTTCAGCATCAGCCACAGGCAGGACAGGATCGCCAGGATCGGCACCAGCGGGACCAGCGGGGCGCGGAAACCGCGGGGCAGATCCGGGCGGGTGCGACGCAGCACGATCACGCCCAGCGAGACCAGGATGAAGGCGAACAGCGTGCCGACGTTGACCATCTCTTCGAGCTTGTCAGCCGGGAAGAAGCCCGCCGCCAGCAGCACCACGACGCCGACCAGCAGGGTCGCGCGCATCGGGGTGCCGCGGGTCGGGTGGGTCTTGGCCAGGGCGGTCGGCACCAGGCCGTCCCGGGACATGGCGAACAGCACGCGGGTCTGACCCAGCAGCAGCACCATGACCACGGTGGTCAGACCCACCAGCGCGCCGAGCGAGATGATGGTCGCCGCCCAGGTCACACCGTTCAGCTGGAACGCGGTGGCCAGCGTGGCGCGGTCGCCGCCCTCGGGTGTGGTCAGGTCGGTGTAGGGCACCATGCCGGTGACCACCAGCGCGACCGCGACGTAGAGCACGGTGACGATGACGATCGTGCCGAGGATGCCGCGCGGCGCGTTCTTCTGCGGGTTCTTGGTCTCCTCCGCGGTGGTGGCGACGATGTCGAAGCCGATGAACGCGAAGAACACCAGCGAGGCACCGGCCAGCAGGCCGAAGACGCCGAAGGTGCTGGTCTCACCGCCGAGAATCAGGGAGAACAGGGACTGCTCGATCTTCGGGCTGTCCTCGACCGCCGACTGGGCCGGCGGGATGAACGGCGTGTAGTTCTTGGCGTTGATATAGGCCAGGCCGACCACGATCACCAGCAACACCACGGCCACCTTGATCACGGTGATCACCAGGGAGAACCGGGCGGAGAGCTTGGTTCCCAGCGCCAGCAGCGTCACCAGCACGGTCACCAGCAGCACTGCGCCCCAGTCCAGCTGCAGCGGTCCCGCCTGGAACGACGTCGGCAGGTCCACCCCGAACAGTCCCAGGGTCTGCTGCAGGTACACCGACCAGCCCTTGGCCACCGCCGCGGCGGCGACGGCGAACTCCAGGACCAGGTCCCACCCGATGATCCAGGCGATGAATTCGCCGAACGTCGCGTACGAGTAGGTGTAGGCACTGCCGGCGACCGGAACGGTGGATGCGAATTCGGCGTAGCACAGCGCGGCCAGACCGCAGGCGATCGCGGCGAGCACGAACGCCAGCGAGACCGAGGGGCCGGACATGTCGCCTGCGGTGCGCGCCGCCAGGGTGAAGATGCCGGCACCGATCACCACGGACACACCGAAGACGATCAAGTCCCAGGTGCCGAGATTCTTGCGTAGTTTGGTGTCCGGCTCGTCGGTATCCAAAATGGATTGTTCGACCGACTTGGTCCGCCACAGCCCAGTGCCTGGCACTGTCGCCTCCTAAAACTTCTGGTTGAGCGGGGTGGACCCGCACTTTAATCCCTAAGGATCACAGCCATATCCGGCCGCCCACACTTGGCGAGCGGATTCGTTAGCCCGGTGTGACCGGAACACGCCCCACGGCGATCTCCGCTGGTCACCGATCGGCCTGCGGAGTGCCCCGATCGAGCTCCGGTTCCGGGTGGATCAGCCGAGGGGCGGGCGTCTGCTCAGGGACCCGCTGTTCGGCAGCATCGATCTCAGCGGCCGACCGCGCAAACCGGCGGCTCGGCGCAGCGGCCGGACGGAAGCGGGACCGGGCGTCAGCGCCCGGCGGGGAGCGCGGTTTCCGCGCCTGCTCGGCCGGTCAGAACGCTCCGGCGGCGGCCCGGAAGATCTGGGCCTGTCCCTCGCCGTCGAGCTCGGCTGGACGCACGTCGACGGCCGGGTCGGAAGCCGCGAGCCAGACCGATCCGCCGCGGGGCACGTGGACCTCGCGGGTGGGATCACCGGTCGAGCAGCTCAGCCGGACGGTGCCCTTGGTGCACAGCAATATCTGCGGACCGGGCGAATCCACCCGCACGGTTCCGGACTCGGCGGGCGTCCAGTCCAGCCTGGACAGCTCGAACTCCTCGGCGGGGACGCGGTAGGCGGTGCGGTTGGCGTCCAGCGACTCGCCCTTGAGCACGCGCATGTCGCCGCACGAGAAGTCCAGCACCTTCAGCAGCTCCGGCACGTTCACGTGCTTCGGCGTCAGGCCGCAGCGCAGGATGTTGTCCGAGTTGGCCAGGATCTCGATGCCGGTGCCGTGCAGGTAGGCGTGCAGGTTGCCCGCGGGCAGGAAGATCGCCTCGCCGGGCTGCAGCACCAGCCGGTTGAGCAGCAGGCTGGCCAGCACCCCGGCGTCGTTCGGGTACGCCTCGCCGAGCTCGAGCACGGTGCGGCATTCCAGGGCGAACTCACCGCGCTCGCGCACGTGCGCCACGCAGGCGTCCAGCAGCTCCGGCAGCACCTCGCGAAGGTAGTGCTCGGGCAGCGTGATCCAGGTGGTGAACAGCGCCCGCAGCCCGTCGGCGTCCGGCTGGCCCGCCAGGAGTTCGCGATGCGCGCGCAGGCTAGGGACCTGCAGGGCGTCCAGCAGCCGCACGGTGCGCTGGGCGTCGCGGAACCCGGCCAGCGCGTGGAACTCGGTGAGCGCGCACAGCAGCTCGGGCTTGGCCATCGGGTCCGGGTAGTTGCGATTCGGGGCGTTGCGCGGGATGCCCGCGCGCTCCTCCCGCGCGAAGCCCTCGGCGGCCTGCTCCGGGGACGGATGGGCCTGCAGGCTCAGCGGTTCGTCGGCGGCGAGCACCTTGAGCAGGAACGGCAGCCTGCCGCCCCAGCGGCGCACGCACTCCGCACCGAGGTGGTGCGACGGTTGGTCGTCCAGCAGGGACAGCAGCGACATCTCGTCCCCGTCGGGGCCCAGCACCCGGGACGGGTCGCCGGGGTGGGCGCCCATCCACAGCTCGGCTTCCGGATGCGGCGTGGGGACGGGCCGACCGAGCAGATCCGCAATAGCGGTGCGCGAGCCCCAGGCGTAGGGGCGCACCGCGTTGCGCAGTAGCTCCACAGTCGAATCTCGCTTCCTCGTTCTCGCTTGCTCGTCCGCGTCCACCCCAGCACACCGCATGCCTCCGGCGGGTGACATCAGGGTTTTCCTGGAAGTTTCCTCAGTGCATCGCCAGGGCCGGCCAGCCAGGGCCGTTGAGCATGCCCGCGGCCAGCCCGAGGTAGACGGCGGCCAGGTCGAACCGGACGACGAGCACGGCGGCGCGCAGCACCGGGTCGGCGCGCACCGTGTCGCCGGGTGTGACCACGTCGGCGCCGGGCAGGTCGCGAGCGGCGGCGCGCTCGTGAACCTCGCCCTGGTTGTCGTAGTGCGCGTTCACCAGGAACACGCGCAACGCGGCGGCGGTGTTGTCCTCGGGGTCGGCGAAGATGTCGGCTTCCGAACCGACCGAGGAGGCGGCCCGGTGCAGTCCGCGCTGCGCGACGGCCTGCCGGTAGTCGGCGACGTGGCTCGGAACTCCCGCGTGCGCGCCGAGCGCGTAGGCGCCGTGGACGGCGACCGCGGTCGAGACCGGCTCCAGCCCCCACAGCAGCGGGGTGTGATCGGCCAGCCGCAGCGCCAGCGATTTCGCCGGGTTGCTCAGCGATTCATGACCGGGGTGGGCGCGCTCGGCCTCCCGGTCTAGCTGCTCGGCGAGCTCGTCGGAGTCGAAATCGAGCAGTCCCAGGGAGCGCAGCGTGCACAGGCCCGCGGCGAAGACGTAGGCGAAGGACAGCGCGGGCGGCACCGGTACGCGCGGTGGCAGCACCTTGGCGCGGCCCGCTCCGGCGGCGGCGACCGGGCCTTCGTCGGGCACCGCGAGCACGACGCTGGCTCCGCGGCGGCAGGCGGTGGCCACGGATTCGGCGAGGGGCACGTCGCCGACGTCGTCGGTGTGCGCGAAGAC
Source organism: Saccharopolyspora halophila (assembly GCF_039531955.1). Taxonomy (NCBI): domain Bacteria; kingdom Bacillati; phylum Actinomycetota; class Actinomycetes; order Pseudonocardiales; family Pseudonocardiaceae; genus Saccharopolyspora; species Saccharopolyspora halophila. The sequence goes on along the minus strand of NZ_BAAARA010000003.1, from coordinate 462,042 downwards.
CGCGTCCAGCGCACCCACCCAGGACGGCAGTTCCTCGGAGATCACCAGCGGTACCGGGCAGCGCGGGCCGGTGAGCGCGGCCAGCAGCCCGGCGACGCCCGGGCCGATGCCGGGCCGGGTGAGCAGCACGACCGCGCGCGGGCGGTCCTCGGCGAGATCGTCCAGCCCGATCTCGGCGGCGGTCTCGGCGCAGGAGCGCACCTGCGCGCCCGCCAGCGCGGCCAGCCTCAGCAGACCTGCCGAATCGGTGTCGGCCAACCTGGCCGGATCGTCGAAGAGACTGTCGTCCAGCATCCGAGCGTCACCCCTCCCCGACGGCGTCGGGGGTGGGTCCCCCGACCGCCTCTTCCAGCAACAGCACCGGAATACCGTCCTGCACCGGGAAGGCGCGACCGCAGGAAGTGCAGGTCAGGTAATCGGCCTGCGCGTCATCACCACGACCCGGCCGCAATCGGCCGTGCTGCTCGCACGGGCAGGCCAGGATCTCCAGCAACTGCGCTTCCAGGTCAACGGCCACGTTTCCTCCCAAACTCGCCGGGCCCTCCGGTCACCTCGCGCGGCGAGGTCACCCTCGGACGACCGCGAGCACCTCGTCGCGCAACGCGGCCACGGCTTCAGTGTCCCTGGCCTCCACGTTGAGCCGGAGCAGCGGTTCGGTGTTGGACGGCCGCAGGTTGAACCACGACCCGTCCGCGAGTTCCACGGTAAGCCCGTCGAGCTCGTCGACACGAGCACCATTTCGGTCACCGAAGGCCTCCGCGACGGCACGCATCCGGCCCTGCTGGTCGTCGACCGTGGAGTTGATCTCGCCGCTGGCGGTGTAGCGGGAGTACTCGGCCATCAGCTGCGACAGCGGCCGGTCCTGACCGCCCAGGGCGGCCAGCACGTGCAGCGCGGCCAGCATGCCGGAGTCGGCGCGCCAGAAGTCCCGGAAGTAGTAGTGCGCCGAGTGTTCGCCACCGAAGATCGCACCGGTCTCGGCCATCGTCTGCTTGATGAACGAGTGCCCGACCCGGGTGCGCATCGGCTTGCCACCGCGCTCGGCGACGATCTCCGGAACCGCCTTCGAGGTGATCAGGTTGTGGATGATCGTCGATCCCGGCTCCTTGGCCAGCTCGCGGGTCGCCACCAGCGCGGTGATCGCGCTCGGCGAAACCGGATCGGCGTTCTCGTCGACCACGAAGCAGCGGTCGGCGTCGCCGTCGAAGGCCAGGCCCATGTCGGCGCCGACCTCGCGGACCTTGGCCTGCAGGTCGACGATGTTGGCCGGGTCCAGCGGATTGGCCTCGTGGTTCGGGAAGGTCCCGTCGAGCTCGAAGTACATCGGCACCAGCTCGACCGGCAGGTCCGCGAAGACGGTGGGCACCGTGTGCCCGCCCATGCCGTTGCCCGCGTCCACGACGATCTTGAGCGGCCGGATGTCGCGCAGCTTGACCAGGTCGAGCAGGAAGGCCGAGTAGGCGCCGACCATCTCCCGCTCGGAGACCGAGCCCTTGGCGCCGAGGAACTCGGGCACGCCGTGGGCGACCAGCTCCTGGATCTCGGACAGCCCGCTGTCCTGGCCGACCGGGGCTGCACCGGACCGGCACAGCTTGATGCCGTTGTACTGGGCCGGGTTGTGGCTGGCGGTGAACATCGCGCCCGGCAGCTCCAGCTTGCCGGAGGCGAAGTAGAGCATGTCCGTACTGGCCAGGCCGATGTTGATGACATCGACGCCCTGACCGGCTACGCCTTCGGCGAAGGCCTCGGCCAGCCCCGGCGAGGACTCCCGCATGTCATGCCCGATCACCACGGCCGGTCCACCGACCAGCCTGGTGAAGGCGGCTCCGATCTCCCGCACCACGTCGGCGTCCAGGCCTTCCCCGACCACCCCGCGGATGTCGTACGCCTTGACGATCCCCGACAGGTCCCGCACGCTGCACCCTCCCGCTCGCTGTAGAACTGCTGGCAGCCTACCGGCGATCGCGCGGGTGTTGGCAGCAGCGGGAGCGACCCGAGCCGTTCGTCACGATCTCTTCACTCGTCCACGGGGTCGGGCAAGGCCCGCAGGTGCGACCGGCGGCCGGATCCGGAACCGCTGCTCGGCGGGTCCATGGGCCGGTCGGGCCTGCCCGCCTCGCGCACGGCCTCGGCCAGCGCGGTGAGGTCGTCGTCCGACGGCGTCGGTGGCGCGAAGTCGCCTTCGTGCCGGACGACCTCCCAGCCCTTGGGCACGGTCAGCCGCAGCGCGTGCGCTTCACACAGGTCGTAGCTGTGTGGCTCGGAATACGTCGCCAGCGGCCCGACCACAGCGGTCGAGTCCGAATAGGCATACGTGAGCGTGGCAACGGCCGGGTTGGCACACCCGGTCCGCGAGCACCGCCTCACGCTCCGCACGGCAAGCACGATAGCGCCCCCTGTCCACCTCGCGGCGCAGGCACGCGGAATCGGTTTCGCGAACCGCGCCGAACACCAGTTTTCCACCCTCCCACCGACGGTGACGACACCGTGTCCGCTTCCGGCGAACGGCCCGGGGCGATCACCACCGGAAATCCGGGTGGCGGTTGTCCCGAACCGGGGGGCCGGAGGCGTACCCTCGCCACGTGGTTACCGCACGTGGATCTCGGAGTCGTTCCCGCATTCGGCGGGACCGGCGCGGCCGTGGCCTGCGCGGACCGCTGTACCCGTCCTCGGTCCCGGTCTCGCGCAGCCGCGCGCAGCGCTTCGACGCGCTGGTGCTGCAAGCGCTCGAGCCGATCGAGCAGCGCTGGCACGCCGAACTGACCCAGCTGGACGTCGCCGTCGACGAAGTGCCCGAGGTGGGCACCACCCGGCCGGACAAGGTGGTCTGGGACGACGACGTGGTCGTCGACGCGAACGTCCCGCTCGCCCGCCTGGTGCCCGCGGGTGTGGACCGCCGCGGGCTGCCCACCCAAGCTCGGATCGTCCTGTACCGCAGGCCCCTGGAGGCCCGCGCCCGCGACGGCACCGACATGGCCGACCTCCTGCACGACGTGCTGGTCGAGCAGGTGGCCACCTACCTGGGGCTCGACCCGGACGTCATCGAGGGCCAGTAGGCCACCGGGGCGGCTCCGCCCGGAGACCACCGCCGTCATGCCTGCTGCGGCCGGTCCTTGCGCCGCCGACCGGGGATCGAGGCGACCAGGGTGAACAGGACCACGGCCGCCTGCACGACCAGCAGCGTGGTTCGCGGCAGCTCGGTGTAGCCGACCTGCACCTCGGCGGGGCGGTCCGGCAGCTGGACGGCCACCTGGTGGTTCCAGGCCGTGGCCAGCGGCACCTCCCGGCCGTCGATGCGGGCGTACCAGCCGGGCTCGTTCTCCGCGCCCAGCACCAGCGCCCTGCCCACGCCGCCCGCGGACACGCGGACGGTGAAATCGGGCAGGCTCGCGGCCACCGGCAGCGGCCGGGCCTCCGGTGAGGGACCCGCCTCGGTCTGCGCGCGGCGGGCCAGGTCGGGGCCGACCAGGTTGACCGGGGCGCTGGGCAGCAGCAGGCGCAGCGCTCGGCGGCCATCGGGCAACCGCCCCTCCTCGGCGACCAGCCCGGCGCCGAGGTCGGCCAGCCGGGAATCAGCGGGGGCGATGATGCGCCCGGAGCCGCGCGCGGCGACCGCGGCCAGGGCACCGCGGACCCGGTCGCGATCACCGGATCGCAGATCCGCGTCGACCCGGGCGAGCCAGCTGGCCGCCTCACCCGCCGGGGCGAGGGCGTCATCGCCGAAGCGCGGGCCGTTGCCGGTGACCAGGCGGGCCGGTTGCGGCCCCGGATCGAGCAGCAGTCGGGTGCCGGTCTGCTCGGTTCCGGTCTGCTCGGTGTCCGCCGCGACGCGCAGCGGGCCGGTGTTGAGGGCGAACGCGGAGCCCGCGGCCAGCGCTGCGAGCGCGACGCCGAGAACCGGCGCGGCGATCTTGGCGGGCACGGCGGGAACGCGAGCCGACAGCAGGATCCAGGCGCAGCCCGCCGCGACCAGGATCAGAGGTCCACCGGTCCAGCCGGGAGAGGCCGCGCCGCCGATCATCGGCTCGGCGCTGACGGTGCCGACGATCGCGGCCAGCGCCCACCCGAACGTGGCGACGCCCGCGCCGAGCAGCATGCGGCGCCGCCAGCACACGACGAGCGCCACGACGGCGGCCAGCACCAGCAGGCCCCCGGGCAGGCCTGCGAGCGAACCGTCCGGGCTCAGCGCCGAGATCAGCACGGTCGCCGGGTCCTCGATCACGCGGGCGCCGAGCCCGTGCAGCAGCAGCTCGGGATGGCGCAGCCAGGTCACCGGCCACGGCAGCAGGCAGGCCACGGATAGCAGCACCAGGGCGACGAGCCCGGCGGCGCGGCGGCGACCGCGCAGCTGACTGCTGCCCGGGACCAGCACGTAGCCGAGCAGCGCGAGGACGATCAGCGCGAGTTGCACCAGCGGCGCGAAGGCGCCGAGGGTCGCGAGACCGAGCGCGGTCAGGCAGGCGGTGCCGAGCCATTGGCCGTCGGAGCGGCGGATCACCGCGGCGATGCCGCTCAGCAGCGGTGGCACCAGGACGTGCGCCACCACCACGTCCAGGCGTCCCTGTCCCGCCGCGAGCGAGGCCACCGGGACCAGGGCGTAGGCGGCGACCAGCACCCGCCGCAGCGGCGCGCCGGTGATCGCTCGGCTGGCGAGGTAAGCGCTCAGCCCGGCCAGCGGGACGCCGAACAGCAGCAGGATCCAGACCACCACCGCCGGTCCACCGAGGACGGAGCCCAGCAGCGCCAGCACCGCCAGCGACGGTGGCGCCATGGCTCCGGTTCCTCCGGCCACCGGGCGCCAGGACCCCAGGTAGTCCGACCAAGTCGTGCCCAGGTCCGCGACCGGGTGCAACCGGCCGCCGACCAGGTTCGTGCCGAATCGCCCTGCGAACCAGGCGTTCCCGGCGGCGAAGATCGCCAGCGCCAGCACCAGCAGTGCGGGCGGTACGACCTCGCCGCGCAGATCACGCCGGGCGCGCGGTTCGGAATCCGGCTCCCGCGGAGTGGGTTTCGGACGATCCGATCGGGTCCGCTGAACGCGGCGCCGCACCGGCCGCAACCACGCTTTCGACAGCCGTTCGTTCACCAGCGCCGGTCCTCCCGCTAGGCCAGATCGCTACCGCCGAAGACGGTAGTGCACTGGCCTGGACCAACGACTCCCCCGCTCGCCGGGTTCGCGGAACCCGCGGCCGAGTTGTCGCGCGCGGCAAGACGGCCTCGACGGAGGCGGTTTCCCGCCGTGCCGGGTGCCGCACGAGCAACGATCGCAGTGCCGGGCGGCGGATCGGGCGTTACCTGGCCACCGCTGCGCGCAGAGCGGCCGAGAGCTCAGACCGCGCGACGCTTGAGCTTGCGACGCTCCCTTTCGGACAGACCGCCCCAGATTCCGAAGCGCTCATCGTGCTGCAGGGCGTATTCCAGACATTCCGATCGAACTTCGCACCCCGCGCAGATGCGCTTGGCCTCGCGGGTGGATCCGCCCTTTTCTGGGAAGAACGCCTCCGGATCGGTTTGCGCGCACAACGCGCGCTCCTGCCATTCCTGTTCTTCTTCGGGCATTTCGAACAGTTCGGCCAGGACGTCGATCTCGGCCACGGCCGCGTCGCCACGCTCCGCGATCTTGCTATCTGCCGTTTCCCACATGTCTCCCCCGATTTCTCCCCGTTTCCCGCCGGCCCTCCCCAGGGCCGGAGCGGGAGGCACTCCTGTGCTCGCAGGTCGCGGACTTCCCGCCGGAATTCCGCGGTTTCGACGGCATCGCCGTCGCCGATCGGCAGCGCCGCCCTCGCTCTACCCGGCACTGCCCGAATCGACCGTGTCCGACCGGGGTCTCCCGCACCCGACCGTTCGCCACCGATCGCCCGCCTCGCGGAACGATCCTTTCAGCAGCGAATAACACAACTGTGATTACACCCGTGTAGCTCCCCGCGGTCAAGCGGAGACCTTCCGTAGGGGGACATCCGGATCAGCGGAGCCCCGTACCATCCGGAGCCATCTTTCATTCGCGTTCGGCACAACGATCATGCTCCTTACGGCGGAGCGTACTGGGCCATGATCATGCTTACCACCGCAAGGTCATCTCCGCACCGCGAAGCCGATCTACCCGGCCCGATCGCGTCGGGGAGACTGGGGGCGTGAGTTCTGCGCTACGAATCAGCCCGCTGTTTCTCGGCATGATCGCGGTGACGGTGTTCGGCGGCGTGCTGACGACGATGACCAATCAGGTCGCGCTGACGGCGGGCGTCGTGCTCGTCGTCCTCGGCGGCTGGGCGGTGTCGCTGTGCCTGCACGAGTTCGGGCACGCCATCACCGCCTATCGCGGCGGTGACTGGACGGTCCGCGAGAAGGGCTACCTGACGCTGGACCCGCGCCGCTACACCGATCCGGTGCTGAGCATCGTGCTGCCGCTGATCTTCGTCGCCATCGGCGGCATCCCGCTGCCGGGCGGAGCCGTGTGGATCAACCACGCAGCGCTGCGCACGCGCCGCACCGAATCGATGGTGTCGTTGGCCGGCCCGTCGACGAACCTGATCGCGGGCATGCTGCTGGCCGGGGCGATCGCGCTGATCCCGATGCCCATCGGCCTCGCGGCGGCGCTGTCCTACCTGGCTTTCCTGCAGGTCATCGCCTTCGTGCTGAACATCCTCCCGATCCCCGGCCTGGACGGCTACGGCGTCATCGAGCCCTGGTTGTCCCATCCGGCGCGCCGCTTCGGCGAGAAGGCGCGCCCGTGGGCCCCGCTGGCGCTGTTCGTCGTGCTCATCGGCATCCCGGTGGTGGGCAGGTTGTTCTTCTCGTTCGCCTACTTCGTGTTCGACGTGCTCGGCGGCGACCCGACGCTGACCTCGTTCGGCAACAGCCTCTTCCGCAGCATCTTCGGCGGGCTGTGACGCACCGCCCCCGCCGACGGCGTTCGGGTTCACATCCTCGTCGCGCCGGGGACGTGCGAGGATCGGAGTCGTGAAGGTCGTAGTTCTGGTCGGCGGAGTCGGCGGTGCGAGGTTCCTGCTCGGAGTCAAAGCAGCGCTGGGGCTACCCGCCATCGGTGAAGCAGAGTCCGAGCACGAGGTCACCGCGGTGGTCAACGTGGGTGACGACGTGTGGATGCACGGGTTGCGGGTCTGCCCGGACCTGGATACCTGCATGTACACCCTCGCCGACGCCATCGACACCGAGAAGGGCTGGGGCCGGGTCGGCGAGACCTGGTCGGCCAAGGAGGAGCTGGCCGCCTACGGCGCCGAGCCCACCTGGTTCGGTCTCGGGGACCGCGACATCGCCACCCACCTGGTGCGCTCGCGGATGCTGCGGGCCGGCTACTCGCTGACCTCGGTGACCGAGGCGCTGTGCGCGCGGTGGAAGCCGGGCGTGCGGCTGCTGCCGGTGACCGACGACCGGGTGGAGACCCACGTCGCCATCGACGACCCGGAGACCGGCGAGGGCCGCGCGGTGCACTTCCAGGAGTGGTGGGTGCGGCACCGGGCCGAGCCGAAGGCGCACGCGATCGCCCCGGTCGGCGCGGACGACGCCAAGGTCAGCCAGGAGACCCGCGACGCCGTCGAGCAGGCCGACGTGGTGCTGGTCGCGCCGTCGAACCCGGTGGTCAGCATCGGCACGCTGCTGGCGGTGCCGGGCTTCCGGGACGCGCTGCGCAGCACCTCGGCACCGGTGGTGGGGCTGTCGCCGATCGTGGGCGGCAAACCGCTGCGCGGGATGGCCGACGCGTGCCTGACCGCGATCGGCGTGGACAGCACGGCCGAGGCCGTCGGCGCGCACTACGGTTCGCGCGAGGACGACGGGATCCTGGACGGCTGGATGGTGCACACCGGCGACGACGCGGAGATCGCGGGCGTCGAGACCCGCGCCGTCCCGCTGCTGATGTCCGATGTGGACGCCACGGCGGCGATGGCGCAGGAGGCGTTCGAGCTGGCTTCGGCGGTGAAGAAGCCATGAGGGATCACGCCGCCACCGCTGGCCTGCAGATATTCCCGGTCACCGGGTTACCCGAGTTCGGCCCGGGTGACGACCTGGCGGCCTCGATCGCCGCCGCCGCTCCGTGGTTGTCCGACGGCGACACCGTCGTGGTCACCAGCAAGGTGTTCTCCAAGACCGAGGGCCGGATGGTGACCGCGCCCAGCGACCCCGAGGAGCGCGACGCGCTGCGCCGCAGGCTGGTGCTCGAGGAGGCGGATCACGTGCTCGCCCGGCGCGGGCGCACGCTGATCACGCAGAACAAGCTGGGCATCGTGCAGGCCGCGTCCGGCGTGGACGCCTCCAACGTGGCGGCCGATCAGATCGCGCTGCTCCCCGAGGACCCCGACGCCTCCGCGCAGCGGTTGCGCGACGGGATCGCGCAGCGGCTCGGCGTGCGGGTCGGCGTCGTGGTCACCGACACGATGGGCAGGACCTGGCGGATGGGCCAGACCGACGTGGCCATCGGCGCGGCGGGTCTGCGCGTGCTGCACCAGTACGCGGGCAGCACCGACGCGCAGGGCAACGAGCTGGCGGTCACCGAGATCGCGGTCGCCGACGAGATCGCCGCGGCTGCGGACCTGGTCAAGGGCAAGCTCGGCGGCGTCCCGGTCGCCGTGGCGCGCGGTTTGACCCCCGTGGAGGACGGTTCGAACGCGCGGACCCTGGTCCGCACCGTCGACGACGACCTGTTCTACCTGGGAACCCGGGAAGCACTGGCCCAGGGCCGCCAGGAGGCGGTGCTGATGCGCCGGTCGATCCGGGAGTTCAGCGGCGAGCCGGTCGACGAGCGGGCGGTGCGGCGCGCGACCGGGGCCGCGCTGACCGCGCCGGCACCGCACCACACCCGCCCGGTTCGCTTCGTCTGGCTGCGCGACCGTCCATTGCGGACCAAGCTGCTGGACGCGATGCGGGCCGCTTGGCTCGAGGACCTCAAGGCCGACGGCATGTCCTCGGAGGCCGCCCAGCGGCGGGTGACCCGCGGGAACCTGCTGTACGACGCGCCGGAGGTCGTGCTGCCGTTCCTGGTGCGCGCGGGCGCGCACGACTACCCGGACGAAGCGCGCAGCGATGCCGAGCGGCGGATGTTCACCGTCGCGGGCGGTGCCGCCGTGCAGGGTCTGCTGGTGTCGCTGGCCGCCGAGGAACTCGGTTCGTGCTGGGTGTCCTCGACGATGTTCTGCCCGGACGTGGTGCGTTCGGCGCTGGACCTGCCGCAGGACTGGGAACCCCTGGGCGCGGTGGCCATCGGCCACCCGGCCGAGCCCGCGAGCGGGCCGCGGCCTCCCCGGGACCTCGACGGCGGATTGGTCGAGTTGTGAACGGACCGCGCGCCGATGCCCGGCGGGTGCTGGACGGTTGGCGCCCGGCCGACCCGCAGCAGGAGGCCCTGCGCCAATCCTTCCTGACGCTGCTGGACGCCCGCACCGACGCGTGCCTTCGCGAGTGCGCGCCCGGTCACGTGACCTCCTCGGCGGTGCTGCTCGACGCGACCGGTGAGAACGTGCTGCTCACGCTGCATCCCCGCGTGGGCAGGTGGCTCCAGCTCGGTGGTCACTGCGAGCCGGGGGACGCGACGCTGGCCGGTGCGGCGCTGCGCGAGGCGACCGAGGAGTCCGGCATGACCGGGCTGGTCGTCGATCCGGAACCGGTGCACCTCGACGTCCACCCGATCACGTGCTCGCTGGGCGAGCCCACCCGGCACTTCGACGTTCGGTTCATCGTCCGCGCACCGACCGGTGCGGAACCGGTGCGCAGCGACGAGTCGCTGGACCTGCGCTGGTGGCCGGTCGTGCGTCCGCCCGCGAACACCGATCTCGGTCCGCTGCTGACCGCGGCGGGGGCCGGAGCCGCGCGGGGCTAGGAGCCGTTTTTGAGTGCGGCGGCAGCCGCTGCTTCAGGTGCAGGACTCAGCTCGCACCGCCGCAGGTTCTGGCCGACTTCGCGGCGAGTGCGCCGGGAAGCCGTGCATCGGCACACATCAGGAGCGGCGCGCGGAGCCGCGGAGCCGACCAGGTTCTGCTACCCGCCCCGCCGAGCAGAACACTTCCCAAGCACGCTCTAGGAGCCGTTCGCCTAGAAGGCCCGGTAGTCGCGGGCAGGCAAGCGCGGGCCGTACCGCGGGCGTCGCACACCCGCGGCGGACAGGTAGCGGACCGCGCGGTGGCGGTGACCGGCGTAGGGCGCCAGGGCTTCGAGCATCTCCGCGTCGTCGGCCGGGCGGCCGAGCAGCGCGGTGCCCACGATGGTCGGCAGGTGGTAGTCGCCGACGCTGACCGCGTCCGGATCACCCCAGGCGCGCTGGGCCACCTCGGCGGCCGTCCAGGGGCCGATCCCGGGGATCTTGCACAGGAGCTCGCGACCCTGCTCGCCACCGAGCCGCACCGCGCGTTCCAGGCTGCTCGCCCGCGAGGCAGCGGCGATGAGCGTGCGGCGCCGGGCGCCGTCGATGCCCGCCTCGTGCCACTCCCAATCCCGGATCTCGCGGACCCGCTGCGGGTCAGGCGCGGTCCAGAGGTGCTCCACGGGACCCGGGGCGGGCGCACCGAAGCGGCGGCAGAGCTCTCGCCAGGAGCGCCAGGCCTCGCGGTTGGTGACCTTCTGCTCCAGGATCGCGGCGACCAGCACGTCCCACACGCGACCCGTCGCGCACAGTCGAACCCCGTGCGAGGCGCGGCGGCCGCGATCGATGACGTCGTGGGCGGGCACGAAACCGGTGTCGTCGTCGGCGGCGCCGAGCAGCTCCGGGACGCGTTCGAGCAGCACCGCCGCGCCCGGTCCCCAGGCCTCGGCGCGCACCTCGGCGTTCCCGGCGGTCAGCCGCAGCGTCGCCGGGCCGTCGGCGGTGGTGCTGGCCCACCACATCTCGTTCGCCGCAACCCGGGTGGTGGGGTCGCCGGATCCGCGCCGCAGCGGTGCGAGCACCCGCACCAGGTCCAGCGGATAGGGCGGTCGCCAGTCTCGAACTAGAGGTTGGTCCATGCGCGTCAACTCGCCGAGAACCGTACTCCGTTCGGCGGTAGATCGACTTCCGGCCACACCCGGACGCCGTCGAGGAGCTCGCAGCACCCGCCGACGTGGGCGCCGTCGCCGATCACCGCTCCGGACAGCACCGCGTCCTCCCCGATCACCGCGCCTGCGCCGACCACGGACCGCTCCACCACCGCGCCCGGGCCGATCCGCACGCCTTCGAACAGCACCGATCCGGACACCTTCGCCCCGGATTCCACGACGCTGCCCGCGCCGATGGTGCTGCCGCCGGTGACCTCCGCCCCCTCGGCGATCTCGGCGTCGCCGAGCACCAGCGCCCGCCCGGTCGGGCCGGGCAGCGCGCCGGACGGGGCGTTGCCGAGCACCAGATCGGCACTGCCGCGCACGAACGCCGCGGGCGTGCCCATGTCGAGCCAGTACGAGCTGTCCACGTGCCCCTGCACGCGCGCCCCGGCAGCCAGCAGGCCCGGGAAGGTTTCCCGCTCCACCGACACCGGCCGGTCGGCCGGGATCGACTCGATCACCTCGCGGCGGAAGACGTAGCAACCGGCGTTGATCTGGTTCACCGGCGGGGCGTCGGTCTTCTCCAGGAACGCGGTGACCCGCCCGTCGGCGTCGGTGGGCACGCAACCGAACCGGTGCGGCTCGTCGACCTCGACCAGGTGCAGCGTCACGTCGGCGGCGCTGGAACGGTGCTCGTCGAGCAGGCCCTGCAGGTCCACCCCGGAGAGGATGTCGCCGTTGAACACCACGACGTCGTCGCAACTGAGCCGGTCGGCGACGTTGCGGATCGCTCCCGCGGTGTCGAGCGGCTCGGACTCGACCACGTACTCGATGTGCAGCCCGAGGTCGGCTCCGTCACCGAAGTGCTCCTCGAACACCTCCGCCTTGTAGGAGGTCCCGAGCACGACGTGCTCGATACCAATCGCCCGGATCCGCGAGAGCAGATGACGCAGGAACGGGACCCCTGCCGTCGGCAGCATCGGTTTGGGCGCCGACAGGGTGAGCGGCCGGAGCCGGACGCCCTGACCGCCCACCAGCACGACGGCTTCCGCTTTGGGAGGCGCGGCCGGTTCCTGCGTATCAGCGGTCATGTGACGTCGTCCTCCTCTAACCCGGTGCACTTCGATGACGAGACCCCATTGGGGGGAATACTCTGGCAGTGGCAACGGCATAATGACATCGGGCCGGACATCGATAGCCGTACCCGGCTCAACGCCACACCCGAATCCGGCCCGGGGGCCGCGAGCCACCGACTGCGAACGACTGAGAGGCATCCACATGGACCCGCGCCTCCGAGCCGACGAAGCACTTGCTAACGCGCGGGCGCGTGGGGCGTTCGTCGTCACACCGGACAACGCCACCTCGCCTATGGACGCGGACAACACGGTCCGGATCCCGCGCGAGATCGTCGAGCAAGTCGACGACGAAACCACGCAGACGTTGCCGACCCCGGGCCAGGCGATACCTCAGCCACCGGAGTGGCCGACCCCGCAAGACGCGCAGGGATGGCCGACCGAGGACTTCCAGCAGCCGCTACCGCCCAATCCGTACCCGGATCACCGCCCAGCCAACGAGCCCGGCCCGATCGGCTCCCAGCAGCCGTTCTCCTGGTACTAGGCCCGCCGCGAAGCGGTGCGGGGAGGACCCAACCCGCACCGCAAGAGATTTCGCAGCACCCCGAGCCCTCCCCGGACCAACCGCAGCGGCAAAGCCGCAAGCCGGATCCCCACCCGAGCAACCCGCACCGCCGCAGGTTCTCAGCGACCCGCCCGGCGAGGGAGGGCAACCGCCGGACCCAGCGCAAGCGGCGAAGCCGCGAGCCGAAACCCCACCCGAGCAACCCGCACCGCCGCGGGTTCTCAGCGGCCCGCTGGCGAGGACAGCCGCGACGCCGCGTAGGGCCGCTACTCAAGGAGCGGATCCCAGCCAGCGGGCCGCTGAGGTTCCGCCACCCACACCGCCACGCAGCGCAGCGCTAGCGGCGGCTCTGCAGGCGGGCCCGAGCGGTTAGTCCGACGCGCAGCGCGATCCGCAGCGGAGCCCACTTGATGCCGCGGTAGCGATCGGCCAGGTAGCGGTAGGCGCTGCGGTGGTGCTCGGTGAGCATCCACTTGGGCGCCTGGGCGGTCGAGTGCCCGCCGATGTGCATGACCCGCGCGCCGGGCACGTAGACGTTGAGCCATCCCGTCCTGGCGAGCCGATCGCCGAGGTCGACGTCCTCGAAGTACATGAAGTAGCGGGGATCGAAGCCGTTGATCGAATCCCACGCCTCGCGCCGCAGCAGCAGGCAGGATCCGGACAGCCAGCCCGCGGTGCGCTCGGTGATCGCCGCCTCGGACTGGCGGTAGGCGCGGGTGAACGGGTTGGTCGGCCAGATCTTGCAGAGCAGCGCGTGCCCGATGCCGCGGCCGATGGACGGCAGCAGCCGGGCGGACGGGTAGACCTCACCCGTCGGCTCGGTGATCAGCGGCCCGAACGCGCCACCGCGCGGCCAGCGCTTCGCGGCGTCGAGGAGTTCGTCGAGGCTGCCCGCGCCCCACTCCAGGTCCGGATTGGCGATCACGACCCAGCCGTACTGGTCCCCCAGCTCGGCCACGCCCCGATTCGCGCCACCGCCGTAGCCGAGGTTGCCGCCGGTGGGCGCGTGCACGATGTGGGCGTGCTCGGCGGCGGCCCGTTCCGGCGCCCCGTCCGTCGAGCCGTTGTCCGCGAGGATCACCCGGACCGGCCGCTGCGTGGCCTCGTCCAGGGTCTCGATGAATCGCCGCAGCGTCTCACCCGGCGAAAAGGTCACGGTGACGACGGCGAGCTCGTCGCCGTAGGAGCGCGTGTCTGTCACGCCAGCACATTCTGCCGAACACCGCGCCACGCACCGGAACCGGTCTCCACCGGCCGGCGCCCCGGGAACCGGCGGACTCCGGTCGGGTCGTCAGCGGTGCGCGTGCTGGGCGCGGGCGTAGGCCTCGCGGTGCTGGGTTGCGCAGGAATCCCAGCTGAACTCCTTGGCCCGCAGCTGCGCGGCGGCGGCCAGCGCCGAGCGGCGGGCGGGGTCGTCGAGCAGGCCGTGCAGTCCCCTGGCGATGCCCGCGGGATGGATGCCGTCGTAGGCGACGGCGTCGCCGCCGACCTCGGGAAGGCTCAACTGCCTCGTGGTCAGGACCGCGGCACCGCAAGCCATGGCCTCCAGTACCGGTAGGCCGAAGCCCTCGCCGATGCTGGGGTAGGCCACCACCCGAGCGCCGCCGAGGAAGCCCGCGAGCTGGTCGAAGGGCAGGTAGCCCGCGCGGATCACCCGGATCTTGTGCGGGACCTCGTGCAGCGCGCGCTCCACCCGGGTGTCCCAGCCGGGCTGCCCGGCGAGCACCAGTGCCGGGTCGTCGTCGCGGTCGCGACAGGCCAGGGTGAAGCCGCGGATGAGCGCGGGCACGTTCTTGCGCGGTTCGAGCGCGCCGAGGAAAGCCACGTAGGGCTGGTCGAACAGCGCGAGCCGGTCGCGCACCGCGCGGATCTCCTCGGGCGCCGGCGGATGGAACCGGTCGGGGTCGACACCGTGGTAGGCCACCGCGATCCGCGCGGGGTCCGCGCCCGCGGCGGCGGTGAGCTCGCCCGCGGTCGCCCTGCTGGGCGCGATGCACAACTCGGCGCGGCGCAGTGCAGCACGGGTCCAGGCGCGGAAGAAGCGGGCCTTGACCGGGTTGTGCACGCCGGGGTTGGTGAAGAACGTGGCGTCGTGCAGCGTCACCACCGAAGCGGCCGGGTTGGCCAGCGGCGTGGTGTAGTGCGGCGAGTGCAGCACGTCGATGCCCAGCCGCTTGATCAGCCGGGGCAGCGTGATCTGCTCCCAGGACAGCCGCGCGGTCCTGGTCGCGACGGCCTCGGGCACCGGGATGACGCCGCTGCCGGGGGCGATGCGCGCGTAGAGCGCGGCGTCGCGGGGCTGGCAGACCACCGAGAGCCGGGTGCCGTCCGCGTCGAGGGCGGCCACCAGCGAATCGACGTACCTGCCCACGCCGCCCCGGTCCGCCGGTACTGCGGTGGCGTCGATCAGGATGTGGGGATCGGCTCTGCGCACCAGTGCAGAGTAGTGCGCTCGCTGACCGTTTCGTGGCTTTTTGCGAAAACGGGGTCATCCCGATCGCGCGGCCAGCTCGAGGTGCACCGACCAGACCTCGCGGGCGGTGCGCTCCCAGCTGAACTCCCGCGCACGCCGACTGCCCGCCTCCCGCAGCGCGTCGCGGCGCCCGATGTCATCCACCGCGGTGCGCAGCGCGGTGGCCAGCGCGCGCGGGTCGGCGCGGGGCACCTGCAGCCCGGCTCCCGCTGCGACCTCGACCAGCGCGGGCGCGTCGGAGTGCACCACGGGGATCCCCGCCGCCATGCCTTCCAGCAGCGGCAGGCCGAAGCCCTCGGCGAGGCTGGGCACGGCCAGCGCGCTCGCCCCGCGCAGCACCGCTCCGAGCTGCCGATCGGTCAGCCCGGACAGCATCCGGAGTCGCGTTCCGCACTCCTCGGCGAGCCGCGGCAGGTCGAGACCGCCCCAGCCGGGCCGGCCGACGATCACCAGCGACGCCTCCGGGGCGTGCTGCTCGGCCATCGCGCGGACGAGGTGGTCGAAGCCCTTCCTCGGCTCGACCGTCCCGATCGCCAGGACATATCGCTCGGGCAGCACCGCCGGCAGCAGCTCCGGGGCGGCTCGGTGATCCGTCGCGAGGTCCGGGCCGACGCCCTCGCCGATCGTGCTGATCGGGGCGGTCCCTCCGATGCGGCGGGTGAGGTCGGTGGCCACGGCACGGGTGGGCACGACCAGGGCGTCGGCGGTGCGGGCCGCTCGGGCGATGGCGCGCCGGTGCCAGCCCACGCCGCGCGGGGTGAGGGTTTCCGGGTGGGTCCACGGGACCGTGTCGTGCACGGTGACCACCAGGTTGCGCCCGCGACGAGCGGGCGGGGCCAGCGGGGTCATGGCGTGCACCGCGTCGCCACCCGGCCAGGGCGGCAGGCCGCGTTCCCAGGCGGCGATGAGCGCCCGGCGGGGCAACGGCAGCACGCGCGGGCCGTCGACCCCGGGAACTCGGGCGCGGCCGGGGTCGCCGCTGCGGCTGACGACGCTGCGGACCGCCCAACCGTCGGGGGCGGTGGCGGCCAGGGCCCGGAGGAGCTCGCGGGTGTAGCGGCCGGTGCCGCCCGGCACCGGGGCCAGCAACTGCTCGGCGATGGCAACCAGCTCGGGCACCCGAACAGCTTCGCACGCCACCGCCCTATAGCGTGGCGCGTCGTGACGAACGAGCCGCGGAGCACGGTGCTCGTGGTGACCTGGCGGGGCAGCGGGCACCTGGGCGCCTGCCTGGACGCGCTCGCCGCGCAGGATCGTGCGCACCGACTCCTCGTGGTGGACAACGCCTCCGACGACGGCACCGCCGAGCTGCTCGCGCGGCGCCCCGTCGACGTGCTGCGGCTGCCGCGCAACCGCGGTTACGCGGGCGGGATCGCCGCGGCGCTGCCGCGCGTCGAGACCCCGTACCTGGCCTGGCTCAACGACGACGCGGCACCGGAACCGGGCTGGCTCGCCGAGCTCGAGGCAGCGCTGGACGAGGGCGCGGCCGCGGCGAGCTCGGTGCTGCGCGCCCCGGACGGCCGGGTGCAGTCGACCGGGGTGCGGCTGACCGCCGACGGGCACGGCGCCGACGCCACCGGCGGGGCGAACTTCGGCTTCTGCGGCGGCGCGGCGCTGCTGCGCACCGACGCGCTGCGCGATGTGGGCGGGGTGCCGTCGCGGTTCTTCTGCTACTACGAGGACACCGACACCGCGTGGCGCCTGCGGCTGGCGGGTCTCGACGTGGTGCAGACCTCGGCCACGGTCGCTCACCTGCACGGCGCCAGCAGCAGGCCCGGCTCGCCGCGCTTCCACCGCTGGAACGAGCGCAACCGCCTGCTCGCGCTGCTGCGCTGCGCCCCGTGCGGGGTCGCGGTGCGAGAACTGGCCCGCTTCGCGGCGATCACCGCGGTGCTGCCGCTGAGGCGGTTGGACGCGCCGGGGGCGAACTTCCGCGTGCCGCTGCGCCTGCGGGTCCTCGTCGAGGTCGCCGCGCTGCTGCCGGAAACCCTGCGGGCCAGGCGCCGGATCGGCCGCGCGGCGCGGGTTTCCCGCCGAGACGTCTGGCGCGCTGGGCCGGTCGCTGACCGCTCGCCGCGGCCGATTTGCCCGATCCCCCGTCGCGACGATCGGGCGATGAGGCAGGCTTGGGTCGTGGTCGCAACCAATCTGCCCGTCGTGTCGGTGATCCTGGTCAACTACCGAGGAGCCGAGGACACCCTCACCTGCCTGCGCGCATTGCGCGAGGAACTCGACTACCCGGCCGACCGGATGGAGGTGATCTGCGTCGACAACGCCTCCGGCGACGGTTCGGCCGATCGCCTGCGGCGGGCCGCGCCGTGGGCGCGGTTGATCGAATCCGAGTCCAACCTGGGGTTCGCGGGTGGTTGCAACCTCGCCGCTCGGGAGGCCACCGGGCAGGTGCTGGCGCTGCTCAACAACGACGCCCGCCCGGACCGCTCGTGGGTGCGGGCCGCGGTCGAGGTGCTGCGCGCCGAACCGACCGTGGGCGCGGTGGCCAGCAAGGTCCTGGACTGGGAAGGCGAGCACATCGACTTCGTCGATGGCGGGCTGACCTGGTTCGGCATGGGCTACAAGCGCCACGCGGGCCAGGTCGACGACGGGTCGCACGACGCGCCGCGCGACGTGCTGTTCGGAACCGGGTCCGCGCTGTTCGTGCGCACCGACCTGTTCACCGCGCTGGGCGGTTTCGACGAGCGGTTCTTCATGTTCTACGAGGACGTGGACCTGGGCTGGCGGTTGAACCTGCGCGGATGGCGGGTCCGCTACGAACCCCGCTCGTTGACCTATCACCGCCATCACTCCTCGATGTCCGGCATCGCCGGTTCGCGCGAGCACTACCTGCTCGAGCGCAACGCGCTGGCCGCGCTGTACAAGAACGTCTCCGACGAGACGCTGGCCAAGGCGCTGCCCGCGGCGATGGGCCTGGCGGTTCGGCGGGCCACCGCGCGCGGCGAGATCGACCCCGCTCAGCTGGAGATCACCCGGCGCGGCGAGGTCGAGGACGACTCGCCGGTGCCGATCGATCGCTCCGCGCTCGCCGGGATGCTGGCCATCGACCAGTTCGTCGAGCTGCTGCCTTCGCTGAAGGAGTCCCGCGAGCAGGAGCAGCAGGCGCGGGTGCGCACCGACGCCGATCTCGTGCCGCTGATGCGCAAGGCGATGGAACCGGCCTATCCGCTCCCGCGCTACCTCGCCGCGCACGACGCCCTGGTGGAGGCGTTCGATCTGCACGAGGTCTTCGGCCGTCCGCGCAAGGTCGTGGTGATCACCGGTGATGCCGTCACCGCGCGGATGGCCGGGCCCGCGATCCGCGCGTGGCACATGTCCGAGGTGCTCTCCACCGAGCACGACGTGCGGCTGGTCAGCGTCAACGACCGGGTCGACCCGCCGGACTCGGCTTTCGACGTGGTCGCGGCGACCCGCCGGGAACTGGGCGGGCACGTCGACTGGGCCGACATCGTGGTGCTGCAGGGGCACGTGCTGGAGATGGTGCCCGCGCTCAAGCGGGTGGACTCGACCAAGATCGTGGTCTGCGACATCTACGATCCGATGCACCTCGAACTGCTGGAGCAGGGCCGCGACACCGATGACGAACGGCGCGCGAAGGACCTGACCGGCGTCACCGAGGTGCTCAACTCCCAGCTGCAGCGCGGTGACTTCTTCCTGTGCGCCTCCGAACGCCAGCGCCACTTCTGGCTCGGTCACCTCGCTTCGCTGGGCAGGCTGACCCCGGGGCTCTACGACAGCGACCCGACCGTGCGGTCGTTGCTCTCGGTGGTGCCGTTCGGGTTGTCCTCGGTGGCGCCGCAGCGCACCGCCCCGGCGATCAAGGGCACCCGCTCCGGGATCTCCGCCGGGGACAAGGTGATCCTGTGGGCCGGTGGGGTCTACAGCTGGTTCGACCCGCTGACGCTGCTGCACGCCGTGCACCGGTTGTCCGCCGAGCACAGCGACATCCGGCTGTTCTTCCTGGGCATGAAGCACCCCAACCCGGACGTGCCGGAGATGGTGATGGCCGGGCAGACCCGTGCGCTGGCGAACCGGCTCGGGCTGACCGACAAGTTCGCCTTCTTCAACGAGACCTGGGTGCCCTACGGCGAGCGCCAGAACTACCTCTTGGACGCCGACTGCGGCGTGACCAGCCATTTCGAGCACGTCGAGACGACTTTCGCGTTCCGCACGCGGGTGCTGGACTACCTCTGGTCGGGACTGCCGGTGGTCACCACCGATGGCGACTCGTTCGCTGACCTGGTGCGCAGCGAGGGCATCGGTGTCGTGGTCCCGCCCGAAGATCCCGAGGCCTTGGCCGCCGCGCTGGAGAAGGTGCTCTACGACGAGGACTTCGCCGCCGAGTGCAGGCGCCGCATCGAGCCGGTTCGCGAACGCTTCACGTGGGAATCGGTGCTGGCTCCGCTGACCGAGTTCTGCCGCGACCCGCGACCGGCGGCCGATCGGCTGTCGGCTTCGGCGCCGCTGTCGCGCACGCCGCGGCCCGGCGCGGGCGAAACCGTGCGGCGGGACCTGGCGCTGCTGCGCGAGTATCTCGACGCGGGCGGTCCGGTTGAGGTCGCCAAGCGCGCGACCGGCCGGCTGCGCCGGCTCGCCGGGGAACGACTTCGTGGCCGCTGAGCCGCGCGTCCTGCTCGACGGCACGCCGCTGCTGGGGGCGCGCACCGGGATCGGCCGCTACACCGCGTCCCTGGCCGATCGGCTCGCGTCCGATGTGGACCTGCGGCTGATCGGGTTCTCCGCCCGCGGTGCGCGGCGCCTGCGCGCGCTCGCGCCCCGGGGCGCCCGCGCGGTGGGCCCGCCCGTCCCGGCCCGCGCGCTGCGGAAGGCGTGGCTGCGCGGGCGGTTTCCCCCAGTGGAGCTGCTGGGCGGTTCCGCCGACGTGGTGCACGGGACGAACTTCGTGCTGCCGCCGTCGCGCGCTGCCGGTGTGCTGACGGTGCACGACCTGGCCTTCCTCGACGACGCCCGGCTGGCCGAACCGGAGCTGCCCGCGCTGGTGCGGGCTTCGGCCCGGCGGGCGCGGGTGGTGTGCACACCGACGGCGGCGGTGGCCGATCAGGTCGCTGCGCGGCTGGAGGTCGAGCGGGAGCGGATCGTCGTGACACCGCTCGGGGTGGACCCGGAATGGTTCACCGCGGCTCCGCTGGATGCCGCGGGACGCGCGCGGTGCGGAATCCCGCCGGAGTACCTGCTCTTCGTCGGTGATGCGGGAGACCGCAAAGGCCTGCCGAGCCTGCTGGCCGCGCACGATCCCGCGCTGCCACCGCTGGTCCTGGCCGGTCCCGGCAGACCGGGGGACTCCGATGGCGTGCTGCGCACCGGCTACCTTCCGGACGCCGAGCTGCGCCGCCTGGTCGCCGGCGCGAGCGCCCTCGTGCTGCCCTCCCGCGACGAAGGCTTCGGGCTTCCCGTCCTGGAAGCGCTGGCCTGCGGAGTCCCGGTGGTCTGCTCCGATCTCGCGGCGCTGCGCGAGGTCGCCGGTGACCAGGCGATCTTCGCACCTTCCGGAGATCCGGACGGATTGCGCGCGGCGCTGCACGAAGCCCTCGGCACGCCACCGGATCCGGCGGCCGGGCGGTCCCGGGCCGCGACCTTCACGTGGGAAGCCTGCGCGGCGTCCACGCTGACCGCGTACCACCGGGCCACCGGCTGACCGCGAGTTCGTCAGCCGCTCGCGAAGGCCTCGCCGTCGGATTCGAAGGCGCCGCGGAGGGCTTCCCGCCACGGTCGCAGCGGCGTCAGCCCCGCCTCGGCCCAGGCATCGCCGGAGAGCACCGAGTAGGCCGGGCGAGGTGTCGCGACCGGGTATTCCTCCGTGGTGCACGGATCGACCCGCTCCGGGTCCAGGCCGAGTTCGGTGAACACGGCGCGGGCGAACTCGAACCACGTGGTCGTGCCCGCGTTGGTGCAGTGCAGGATCCGGCGCTTCGGGCCGGAACCTGCGGCCACGCGTTCGGCGAGCTGCAGGAGTCCGCGAGCGAGGTCGGCCGCCCAGGTCGGCGACCCGAACTGGTCGTCGACGACCTTCAGCCTGTCCCGCTGGGCGGCCACCCGGGCCATGGTCTTCACGAAGTTGCCGCCATGGGCCCCGTAGACCCAGGCGGTGCGCACCACCCAGGCGCGAGCACCGGAGTCCAGCACTGCGTTCTCGCCGTCGAGCTTGGTCCGGCCGTAGGCGGTTCGCGGATCGGGCTCGTCCGCAGGCTGGTAGGGCCGGGAACCGTCGCCGCGGAAGACGTAGTCGGTGGAGACGTGCAGCAGCGGGAGACCGGCCGCGGCGCACGCCTTGGCGAGCGTTCCCGGGCCCGCGGCGTTGATCCGGGCGGCCGTTTCCGGATCGGATTCGGCGGCGTCCACGGCGGTGTAGGCGGCCGCGTTGATCACCACCGGGCGCAGGTCGGCGTCCTGCGCGGCTTCGGCGAACGAGTCCACCGCGTCGTGCACCGCGCCGGCGTCGGTGATGTCCAGCTCGGAGGATCCGGGAGCGTGCACCAGCGCCCCGGGGGCGGCCTCGAGCAGCGCCGCCAGTTCGGAGCCGACCTGCCCGCGCCCGCCGGGCACGAGCACGGCCAGCCGGGTCACCGGGCCACCGCCGCGCGCTCCTTGAGCGGCTCCCACCAGGACCGGTTCTCCCGGTACCAGCGCACCGTCTCGCGCAGCCCGGTCGTGAAGTCGACCGCAGGTTCGTAGCCGAGCTGGGTGACGATCTTGTTGTGGTCCACCGAGTAGCGGCGGTCGTGGCCCTTGCGGTCGGTGACGTGCTCGATCATCTCGCGCCCCGCGCCGAACTCGGCCAGCAGGCGTTCGGTGAGCTCGGCGTTGGTCAGCTCGGTGCCGCCGCCGATGTTGTAGATCTCGCCGGCCAGGCCGGCCTCCGCGACCAGCTGGATACCGCGGCAGTGGTCGTCGACGTGCAGCCAGTCGCGCACGTTCATCCCGTCGCCGTAGAGCGGCACCGGCTTGCCGTCCATCAGATTCGTGATGAACAGCGGCAGCACCTTCTCCGGGAACTGGTACGGCCCGTAGTTGTTCGAGCAGCGGGTGATGCACACCGGTAGCCCGTGCGTGCGGTAGTAGGCGCGGGCCAGCATGTCCGACCCCGCCTTGGCCGCCGAGTACGGCGAGTTCGGCTCCAGCGCGTGCTCCTCCGGCCAGGAGCCGGACTCGATCGAGCCGTAGACCTCGTCGGTGGACACGTGCACGAACTTGCCGACCCCGTTCTCGGCGGCGGCCTGCAGCAGCGCGTTGGTTCCCACCACGTTGGTGGTCACGAAGGCGTCCGAGCCGTTGATCGAGCGGTCCACGTGGGTCTCGGCGGCGAAGTGCAGAACGACGTCGATGCCGCGCAGCAGGCCGGTGACCAGCTCGCGGTCGCAGATGTCGCCGCGGACGAACTTCAACCGCGGGTCCTCGGCGACCGGCGCCAGGTTCGCCTCGTTGCCCGCGTAGGTCAACTTGTCAAGCACGATCACCTCGGCGACTTCGGCGAAGGCCGGGTAGGCGCCGCCGAGCAGTTGCCGAACGTAGTGCGAGCCGATGAACCCGGCTCCGCCGGTGACCAGAATGCGCATGCCGCCTCTTCCTCGTGGTTCACAGCCGACCGCTACCGGGTCCGCGTGCGCAGTCTGACATGGGCGTGCCCGCCCCGACCCGGCTCCCGTACTACTCACAGTTATCCCATTGCGTGTCGTCCGTATGAGTGAAATCACCCACTACAGAGGGAGGTGAATCGGTTCCTTACGATCACGGTTAGCCTGCCGCATACAGCCGAGCTGATTCACTCGTTAGTGGCGTAAGGCTCGACCCGCAGGCCAAGGAGGATTCGGCGTGGAGGACCGACCGAGGCGGTCCGGGAGCCCTGCCGGGCGCCCCGAAAAACCGGTTCCACCCCGCAGCCCTGCGGGAAGACGACCTCGCTCGAGCGCCGCAGGCCCGCCGCCTGCCGACGGCATGCCGGACGACGCCCCCACCGAGGTGGTCCGGCCGGGTCAGCGCTCCGCTCGCGGCGCCGCCGCGGAAGTGCCACCCGACGACGTGTGGGACCGGCCCCGCCGCAGCCGCGCGGTCGCGCGCAACGCCGGCCGGACCGTGACGGCCCTACTGTCGGTGATCGTGCTGTGCGCCACCGGCTTCGCCTGGTCGATCTTCGGCGGCTCGGCCAACACCGGCACCGCGGACGTGATCGGCAAGGGCTTCGACGCCCCCGACGGCGCCACCGACATCCTGCTGATCGGCAACGACAGCCGCACCGACTCGCACGGCAACCCGCTGCCCGACAGCGTCCTGCGGCAGCTGCACACGACCGATGACGGCGGCGACCTCACCGACGCGATGATCCTCGTGCGCATCCCGAACGACGGCAAGAGCGCCGCGGCGATGTCCTTCCCCCGCGACACCATGGTCGACACGGGGATGAGCGACGAGAAGCACAAGCTCACCGAGACGTTGAACCGCGGCAAGGCCCAGGAGCGCGCCAAGCTGCAGGAAGAAGGCGGCCACTCCGAGCAGGAGATCGAGGAGAAGTCGCAGAAGGCCGGCAAGAAGCTGCTGCTCAAGACGATCGAGAAGCTCAGCGGCGTCTCCATCGACCACTACGCCGAGGTCAACCTGCTCGGCTTCTACGAGATCACCAAGGCCGTCGGCGGCGTCGAGGTCTGCCTCAAGGACGCCACCTCCGACCCCTACTCCGGCGCGGACTTCAAGGCGGGCGTGCAGACCATCCAGGGGGCCGACGCCCTGGCCTTCGTGCGGCAGCGGCACGGACTGCTCAACGAGCTCTCCCGAGGCAAGCGCCAGCAGGTGTTCATGTCCGCGCTGGCGGGCAAGATCCTCTCCTCGGGCACGCTGTCCAATCCGAGCAAGCTCAACAACCTGATCGACGCGATCAACAAGTCGGTCACCCTCGACCCCAAGCTGGCCAACGACATCCTCGGCTTCGCCCAGCAGATGAGCGGGATCGGGGCTGGCAACATCCAGTTCTACAGCGCTCCGGTGCACCTGGTCGGCGAGTCCGGCGAGGAGAAGGTCGCGATCAACATCCCGGAGACCAAGCGCTTCGCCTCCGACCTGCTGCTGCCCCCGCAGCAGCGCGCGCAGAAGATGGCCACCCAGCAGGACCCGACCAAGTTCACCGTCAACGTCTACAACGCCTCCAGCGTCAGCGGCCTGGCGGGCAACGTGTCGGAGGAGCTGGCCAGCCAGGGCTTCGAGCAGGGCGAGGCGGCCAATGCCGACTCCCGGCAGGACACCGTCGTCTACCACGCCCAGGGCGACGAGTCCGGCGCGAAGCTGGTCGCCGAGGCGCTCGGCGGCGTGCGCACCGAGATGAAGCCGGACCTGGAATCCAGTGAGGTGGACGTCTACCTCGGCCAGGACTACAAGGGCCCGGGCAAGCAGACCTTCGCGGGTCCGGCGAAGGTCCGCCTCGACGGCTTCAGCGGTGCGGCGCCGCTGAAGACCCAGCAGGACGTCAACGACCAGCAGATCACCGCCGAAGGCGTGCCCTGCGTGGAGTGATCCTCCCGTCGGTGCGCCCGGGCGGGCCGTCCGGAATCGCAGCGGTTCCGTCGGTCACCTAGGTGATCCGGACGTGGCGGACATACGGCTAATCTGTGTCGCGATGCGACAGCGGCAGGGGGAGGCCGAGTTGGTCGAGCAGTCCGAGACCGAGCACGAGGAGCCCGCCGCCCGGCGCCGGTCGCGGGCGCGGATCGCCGGGCGCGCGCTGCTGGCGCTGAGCTCGGCGGCCGTGCTCGCGCTGACCGCGGGCGGCTGGTTCCTGGTCGATCGGCTCGACGACGTCAGCTCGTCCAAGGTCCTGGACCAGCTGGATGAGCAGGACGCACCGCAGGCGCCACCGGACGACGACGGCGCCACCGACGTGCTCCTGGTCGGCAGCGACAGCCGGACCGACGCGCAGGGCGACCCGCTGCCGCTGCGGGTGCTCAAGCAGTTGCGCACCGAGGCGACCAACGGGCTCAACACCGACACCCTGGTGCTGATGCGGATCCCGCACGACGCCGAGCCGCCCACCGCGGTGTCCATCCCGCGCGACACCTACGCCGAGACGCCCGGCGGCGAGCACCGCAAGATCAACTCGGTCTACGGGTTGACCAAGAAGGACACCGAGGACGCGCTGCTGGCCGAGGGCGTGGCCGACGACCGGGCGGAACAGGACGCGAAGGCGGCCGGGCAGCGGGCTCTGGTGCAGACCGTGCAGCGACTGACCGGGGTGCGCGTGGACCACTACGCCGAGCTCAACCTCCTCGGGTTCTTCGAGCTCACCGAGGCCGTCGGCGGCGTCGAGGTCTGCCTCGACTCGGCGACCAGCGACAAGGACTCCGGCGCCGAGTTCACCGCGGGCAGGCAGACCATCTCCGGTGCCGACGCGCTGTCGTTCGTCCGGCAGCGGCACGGACTCCCGCGCGGCGACCTGGACCGGATCGTGCGCCAGCAGGTGTTCATGGCCGCTCTGGCGAACAAGGTGCTCTCCACCGGCACGCTCACCGACCCGGCGCGGATCAACGAGCTCACGGCGGCCACCCGGCGCGCCGTCGAGCTCGACGAGGACTGGGACGCGCTGGGGTTCGTGCAGCAGATGCAGCGGGTCGCCACCGGCGCGGTCAACTTCGTGACGCTTCCGGTGGCCGATGACAACGCCCGCGGCGAGCAGGGGCGCAGCATCGTCCGCGTCGATCCGCCGACCGCGCGGCGATTCATGGCCGGCCTGGCCGAAAGCGCGCCGCGACTGGCGCCGGCTCCCGCGCTGCGACTGGACGGGACCGCCCGGGACGCACCGATCACCTCCGGCGACGAGGTCCCGTGCGTGAACTGACGGGCTCCGCTGCTCCCCCGCCGGTTACGGGGCCGCGCGCCGATGCGCCGTCACCGGCCGCGCCGCCACGCGGAACCAGCGCGACGGCGGAAAGCTAGGCTGCCCGCCATGAGCGTTACCCAGGCACTTCTCGGACCGTTGCTGGACAGTGCCGCCAAGCCGTTGATCACGCACTACGACGACGCCACCGGGGCGCGCATCGAGCTGTCCCGCGCCACCACCGCGAACTGGGCGGCCAAGACGGCGAACTGGCTGGTCGACGAGTTCGACCTGGAACCGGGCACACCGGTGGCGGTGTCGTTGCCCGCGCACTGGCAGACCGCCGGCGTGCTGCTGGGCGCCTGGTGGTGCGGCGCCCACGTGACCGACCAGGCCGAAGGCGCGGAGGTAGCCTTCGTCCCGGCCGCCGCACCGGAACGCGCCGAGGGCGCCTACGTCAAGGCCGCGCTCGGACTGGACCCGATGGGCGCGCCGGTGCGCGAGCTGCCGGACGGATTCGTCGACTACATCTCCGACGTCCGCGTGCACGGCGATGACTTCAGCCCGATCTCCCCGGTGTCCGGGAGCGCGCCCGCGCTGCTGGACCGGTCCGTCGACGATCTGATCGCCGCGGCGCGAAAGCGCGCGGTAGAGCTGGGCATCGGCCGCGGCGATCGAGTCCTGTCCACGCTGGACTGGTCGTTCCCGGACGGCGTGGTCGACGGTCTGCTCGCGGTGCTGGCCGGCGAGGGCGCACTGGTGCACTGCTCCAACCTCGACCCCGCGCAGCTGGACAAGCGCCGCGCCGACGAGCGCACCACCGTCGAACTCGGCTGATCGCCGGGGTAACCACCGTCACAACGGATTCGCTACTCAGGACGCTGGTTCAGCTTATCTACCCGTGAGTAGCATCCGGGTATGCGCAACACCGACGCCCTCTTCCGGCGCGAAGGCGACCTCTTCGTGCCGAACGAGGCTTCCGGCAATCCCTGGGGCGAGCTGACCGGGGGTGGACCGGTCGCGGGCCTGCTGGCCCGGGCGATCGAACGAGCCGCCGACGAGCCGGACCTGTTCTGCGCCAGGCTGACGGTGGATCTGATGCGGCCGGTGCCGCGCAACCCCGTGGCCGTGGACGTGCAGCCGCTGCGCACCGGCAAGCGGCTGCACGTGCTGCGCGCCACCCTCAGCAGCGGTGACCAGCTGCTCACCAACGCCACCGCGCACCTGCTCCGCAGGTCCGACGTGGACGGTCCGGAAGCGCGGGGCGCGGCGCCGTTCCCGGGACCGGAGGGCATCGAGACCCGGCACCTGCTGCCTCCGGGGCTCGGACTCCGCTGGGGCGTGCACGACGTGATGGAGGTGCGCTGGGTGGCCGATCAGTCGGCGACCGAGCGCGGCCAGGCGTGGATGCGGATGCCGCTGCCCCTGGTGCCCGGCGAGGAGCTCAGCCCGCTGGCGCACGTGGCGATCCTGGCCGACGCCATCAGCGCGGCCAGCCCGGTCGGCGAGATCTTCGGCCCGTGGATCAACACCGACATCTCGCTCTACCTGCATCGCGAGATGCGCGGCGAGTGGCTGGGCGTGGAGACCCGCAGGGAAACCCAGCCGACCGGCATCGGCATGGCCACGGCCAAGCTCTACGACATCGACGGGCCGATCGGCACCGCGCACGAAGCCGTGATGGTGCACCAGCTCGGCTAGGAACTTCGTTCACCGAGGTTCCGCTACCCGGTGGTGCTGGCAGCGGAACCTGATCGGCTCCCCGGACATCTGCCGCGGCCCCGACCGCGTCCCGCACTACGAAGCGGGACCTAGTCCTGTGCGGCCTTCTCCTGCAGGGCGGCGTGCTTGTCGTGGACCAGGCTCTCGAGGCCGTCCTGGAACTCGGCCATCCGGGTGCGCAGCCCGGCGGCGAACTCGCCGTCACCGGCCGCGAGGGTGCGGACCGCGAGCAGGCCCGCGTTGCGGGCGCCGCCGACCGAGACCGTGGCGACCGGGACCCCCGCGGGCATCTGCACGATCGACAGCAGCGAGTCCATGCCGTCGAGGTACTTCAGCGGAACCGGAACTCCGATCACCGGCAGCACGGTCGCCGAGGCCACCATCCCCGGAAGGTGCGCGGCGCCGCCTGCTCCGGCGATAATCACGCGCACGCCCCGGTCGGCGGCCGCGCGCGCGTAGTCCAGCATCCGCTGCGGGGTGCGGTGCGCGGAGTAGACGCCGACCTCGAATGGCACGTCGAACTCGGTGAGCGCGTCACCTGCCGCCTGCATCACCGGCCAGTCGGAGTCGCTGCCCATGATCACGCCGACCAGCGGGTTCCGCTCGCTCACGCCGATGCCTCCCTGTCGTTGGACCGGCACCGCGCCGGTGCCGACAATGGAAAAATCTACCGCCCGGCCGGCTCACCGGAGCCGAGCGGCGCGCCGCCGCCCGCACCACCGGGCACGACGCACCGCAGCTGCGCGGAGATCAGTGGCTCTCGTAGCCGTCCAGCCACTCGGCGTGCGAGAGCCAGTGCGCGGCCAACCTGGCCTGCTCCCGGATCTCGTCCATGTCCTCGCCGAGGACGTTGATGTGGCCGAGCTTGCGGCCGGGCCGCTCGCCCTTGCCGTAGAGGTGCACCTTGGCGTGCGGATAGCGGGCGAACAGGTGGTGCAACCGCTCGTCGACACCCATCTCCGGCTTGACCGGCGCACCCAGCAAGTTGGCCATCACCACCGCCGGCGCGGTCTGCTCGGTGCTGCCGAGCGGGTAGTCCAGCACGGCGCGCACGTGCTGCTCGAACTGCGAGGTGCGGGCGCCCTCGATGGTCCAGTGCCCGGAGTTGTGCGGGCGCATCGCGAGCTCGTTGATCACGAGCCCCTCATCCGTCTCGAAGAGCTCGACCGCCAGCACCCCGGTCACGCCGAGCTGCTCCGCCACGGTCAGCGCGATGTTCTGCGCCTGCTCGACCAGTTCCGCCGAAGCGTCCGGGGCCGGAGACAACACCTGCACGCAGATGCCGTCCTGCTGGACGGTCTCCACCAGCGGCCACACCGCGCCCTGCCCGAACGGCGAACGCGCGACCAGCGCGGCCAGCTCGCGGCGCAGCGGCACGGCCTGCTCGACCAGCAGCGGCGCGCCGCCCGCCAACAGCTCGGCGACGGTCGCCTCCGCCTCGGCGGCGTCGTGGAGCATCCAGACGCCGCGGCCGTCGTAGCCGCCGCGGGCGGTTTTGAGAACGCACGGCCAGCCGTGTTCGGAACCGAAGCTCAGCACCTCGGCGACCTCGGTGACCTCGGCGAACGCCGGGACCGGCAGACCGAGCGCCGCGAGCTCGCGGCGCATCACGAGCTTGTCCTGGGCGTGCAGCAGCGCATCGGGGCGCGGCTGCACGGAAACGCCTGCGGACTCCAGAGCCCGCAGGTGCTCGCCGGGCACGTGCTCGTGGTCGAAGGTCACCACGTCGCAGCCCTGAGCGAACGTCTGCAATGCCTCGAGGTCAGCGTGGTGGCCGATCTCCACGTTCGGCGCGACGAGCGCGGCCGAATCCTCCTCGGATGTGGCCAGCACCTTCAGCGACTGCCCGAGCGGGATAGCCGCCTGGTGGGTCATCCGGGCCAGTTGGCCACCACCGATCATGCCTACGACTGGGGTTCCGGTGCGCTGGTCCACGACCTCAGCCTAAAGCTGCGGGGGTCGCGGACCAGCGGCAGGATCGGCGAACGCGACCTGCTTCACAACGTGTCGTCACAAGGCCGCGAGGAGTTCGCAGGCCGACGCGTGATCGGCGGGCAGCGGTTCCTCGCGCACCCGCACCCGGCCGCAATCGCGCAGCGACGGGTCGGCGGCAAGGCGGTTCTCGATCATCCAGCGCACCTGCACGCACCGGTCCTGCAGATCCGGCGTGCGCGAGGTGAGCACCCCGGCAGTGGCCGAGCGCAGCACGGCGACCGTCTCGCCCGCGTCGAAGACGGTGCGCAGCGCGTCGGCGATGAGCACCATCGCCACCATCCGCGGATAACCGCCGTCGGAGACCCCCAGGGTGACGGTCAGCAAGGCGTACTGCTCCCCGACCGGGAACCCGCCCGCCCTGGCTTCCCGGTACACCTCGTGCAGCCGGGTTCGCAGGTAGCCCGCTGTGTTCATACCGGTCAGCGGGTCCTCGACCTCCCGGCCCACCGACATGCGGTTCACCACGTCGGCCCAGCCCAGCGCGGTGATGCGCAGCAACGGCGCGGGAACCGCGTCCGGGTCGGCGAAAACGAGCCCATCGGAATCGGACTCGGTGACCGCGTGCAACGCGGCCAGGTCCTGCAACGTGCCCGCGAGCTCCACACCGGACTCGGCGCGCGCCGCTCCCAGCTCCGCGAGCGGATCGCGCAGGTCAGAACCGGCGATCACCGCAGCGCACACCGTGTCCACGGCCGATACCTCCCAATCGCTGGGAAACGGCCACCCCGCTGCTAGGCTCGCGGTCCTCCAGCGAGCCCGCAACGCCCGCTGAAGTGACCGCGCGCCGGACGCATCACATTCCAGTGGCCAGTCCCGCATGCCTGGGATCCCTCCTATCGCGTCTGCACGACATGAGACGCGCGAACCACTCACCCATGACGGTGGATTCGATGGCTTTCGCAATACGATCCGGTTCAGAATTGTTCGGCGGATTCCCCACCAGGAGGTCTTCGCCGGCTCCGGCGCCCAGGTAGGACTACAGAGGACACGCCCCTGCGGGGAGGAAGGTGCTGGCGTGGCGACCGTTTCAACGGATGTGCAGGGCCCCAGCGATGGGGAGCTGCTGGAGGAAGTGCGCAGCGGCTCGTCGCGGGCCTACGCGCAGCTCTACGAGCGGCACGTGGCCTCGGCCTACAACATGGCTCGTCAGGTCGCCAAGTCACCTGCCGAGGCCGACGACCTGGTCTCGGAGGCCTTCGCGAAGGTCCTCGACACGCTGCGCGACGGGCGCGGTCCCACCTCGGCCTTCCGCGCCTACCTGCTGACCTCGCTGCGGCACGCCGCCTACGACCGCACCCGCCGGGACCGCAAGGTCCAGCTGGCCGACGACGTCGCCGAGGTGTCCGGCGCCGACGTCAGCGTGCCGTTTCACGACACGGCGACCGCCGGGCTCGAGCGCACGCTGGCCGCGCAGGCTTTCGCGCGGCTGCCCGAGCGCTGGCAGACCGTGCTCTGGCACATCGAGGTCGAGGGGCAGTCACCCGCCGAGGTCGCACCGCTGCTCGGCCTGACCTCCAACGGCGTGTCCGCGCTGGCCTACCGGGCCCGCGAAGGGCTGCGCCAGGCCTACCTGCAAGTGCACCTCGGACAGCTCGACGCCTCCGATGCCGACGTGCAGCACTGCCGGGCCGCGGCCGACCGACTCGGCGCCTGGACTCGCGGAGGGCTGTCCAAGCGGGAGACCGCACAGGTCGAGACCCATTTGGACAGTTGCGACCGGTGTCGCGCGCTGGCCGCCGAACTCGCCGATGTCAACGGCGCGCTGCGCGTCGTCATCGCGCCCCTGGTGCTGGGCGGCTCGGTCGCGGGCTACCTGGCCACCACCGCCTCGGGCGGGACCGCCGCAGGCGCTGCCGTCTCCGCGGGCGGAGCCGGCGCTGCTGGCGGAGCCGCCGCAGGTGACGCCGCCAGCTCCGGACCGCGCCAAGCGGTCACCGCCGGAGCGGCGACCGCCGTGCTGGCCGCAGCCGTGGCGATCGCGATGACCTCGGGTGGCGGCCAGTCCATCCCGGCCGCGCAGTCCCCGCCCGAGCCGCGACCACCGGTCGTTCCCGCGCCTCCGCCACCGGTGCCGCAACCGCCCGCACCGCAGCCACCGGCAGCGCCCCCACCAGCACCGCAACCGCCGGCAGCGCCCCCGCCCGCACCGCAGCCGCCGGCACCACAACCACCACCGGCGCAGGCACCGCCGCCCGCACCGGCCCCGGCGCCAGCGCCTCCGGCGCCCGGAGCTCCCTCGTTAAGCGCCTCCGGTCCGTCTCAGCCGCTGCGGCTGATCGCCGGCGGTGATCCGCTGGCCGTTCCGATCACCCTGGCCAACAACGGGACGGCCGACTCGCAGCCGATCACCTCGACGATGCGCACGCCCGAGGGCGTGAGCGCCCGGATGCCCAACGCGGCCTCCAGCGGCCCCGCGACCACCGCGCCGCAGAGCGTCAGCGCGCAGGTGACGCCCGTGCGCGCGCAGGCGCCCGGGGCGCCGAACGTCACCTGCTCGAACCAGGGCGATCTGCTGACCTGCACGACCGATCGCGGCCTGCGCCCGGGTGAGTCGATGGCCTTCGACTACCTGGTGCAGGCCGGTCGGGAAGCCACCGACGGCACGATCGACGTGAGCATCAGCGCGGGCACGCAGATCGACCTGAGCCTTCCCGCGGTACACGTGATCGTCGAAGATCCACCACCGCCGCCACCGCCCAACCCGATCGACGGTGTGGACCTCACGGCCACCGCGCAGCATGCGCCGTGGCTTCCGCTTCCGCACAGAGTCACGATGACGGTGGCGAACACCGGCACGAGCACCCGC
Source organism: Saccharopolyspora halophila (assembly GCF_039531955.1). Taxonomy (NCBI): domain Bacteria; kingdom Bacillati; phylum Actinomycetota; class Actinomycetes; order Pseudonocardiales; family Pseudonocardiaceae; genus Saccharopolyspora; species Saccharopolyspora halophila. Next base: position 429,618 of record NZ_BAAARA010000003.1, on the reverse strand, counting down.
CGGGCTCAGGCAAGAGCAGAACTGCCCGACGGCGCTGAGCTGCACCTCCCGTCGCTGGGCCAGGACTGCGCAGCAGACCGGGGCGAGACCGCGGTGACCTGCTCGAAGGAACTGCGGCCGAACAGCAGCGCGACCTGGGAGCTGTGGGTCGCGCACGACGGCTCGCGCCCGTGGTGGCCCATGTCCGTTCAGAACGGCGAGCACTACGGACGCGACCTGGTCGTGCCGATCACCGCCACGCTCGGCAAGGCCACCGACCACCAGGTCGTTCAGCTGGACCCGTGGTGGCCGGACCTTCCGCCCGGGCCCGAATGCCCGCCCTGGTGGACGCCCCCGCACTGGTGGAAGCCGGGACCGAACGGCGAGGGCGACCGCAAGCATGTCCAGCACGGCGACGAGCACTGGGACGTGTGGCGGGACTGGGACAGCTGGCACTGCGTGCGCTCGGACCTGGACGAGAACCCGGCGCGTCCGTACCGGCTCCCAGCACACCCGCCCGCGCCGCCGGAACAGACCGGCTCGTCCTCGTCCCCGGATCCGACTCCGAGCCCGATCCCGAGCGAACCGGTGCCGTCGACGACCCAGCCGCGTCCGTCGACGACCCAGCCGCGTCCGACGACGAGCTCGCCGCCTGCGCCGACGACCAGCTCGGAGCCCTCCGGCTCATCGCCGTCCCCGGAACCGTCCACGACGTCGCCGCCCTCGAGCACGTCCGCTCCGTCGACGACCAGCGACACGCAGTCGCCGACATCGAGCTCGACGCGACCGGGTTCGTGATCGAGCGCTGTGGGCCGTGACCAAGGCCACGGCCCACAGCGCTCGGACGACTGGGACGAACGTGAGCGGCCCTACACACTGAGCGGCCCTACACACATAGCGCTGACCCGCTCGAGCACGCTCCGTAGACTCGGGGCGTGTCCGTCCCTGATTCCGTGCTCGCACGACTGCCGCGCACAGTGCAGGTGCTGTTGCTGCGACACCGCGAACTGCTCAAGTTCGGCACCGTCGGTGCGATCACGTTCATCATCGACACGGGCATCTTCTACGCGCTCAAGCTGACCGTGCTGTCGCCGAAACCGGTGACCTCGAAGGTCATCGCCGTGCTGGTGGCCACCCTGGTGTCCTACCTGCTGAACCGGGACTGGTCGTTCCGCACCCGCGGCGGCCACCGCAGACATCACGAGGCGACGCTGTACTTCCTGATCAGCGGCATCGGGGTCGCGCTGTACTCGGCGCCGCTGTGGGTCTCCCGCTACGTGCTGCACCTGCAGATGCCCTACACCAGCCGACTGGTCGAGGAGGTCGCCGACTTCACCGCGGGCCAGATCATCGGCCTGCTGCTCGGGATGGCGTTCCGCTGGTGGGCTTTCCGGAAGTGGGTGTTCCCCGCCGACCAGCAGCAAGTCGGCCCGATCGATCCGCCGCAGCAGGACCGCGCGCTGATCCGCTGATCAGCGCGGCGTCGACTCCGGTTTCCACGGCAGTCCCAGCACGTCGTCCGCGCGCGCTATCGGCAGGAAGACCTCGAACATGGCGGGGCGCGCCTGACTGAGTTCGAGACGGCCACCGTCGGCCTCGACCAGGGCGCGGGCGAGGGCCAACCCGACACCCGTGGATCCGTGCCCGGAGAAGCCGCGCTCGAAGACGTGCGGAACCAGGGCGTCGGGCACGCCCGGGCCCGCGTCGGAGACCTCGATGATCACGGTTCCACCGCCCTGCTTGGCGACGAGCGAGACCGCGCCCTGGCCGTGCCGCAGAGCGTTGTCGAGGAGCACGCCGATCGCCTCGCGCAGCCTGCCGGGGGTGGCGCGAGCCAGCAGCTCGTCGTCGATCTTGACGCGCAACGGCCGCCCCTCGGCGCGCAACGGCTCCCGCCACTCCTCGGTGACCCTGAAGAGCAGAGTGGTCACGTCCAACGGCTCGGCATCGCGAGCACGCGCGGCGGTGGCGGCCGCCAGCAGATCGTCCAGCACCTCGGAGAGCAGCTCGGCCTGCTCCAGCGCAGCCCTGGCCTCCTCGGCCATGTCCTCATCACCGGAGGCCGCCAGGACCTCCAGCCGCAGGTTCAGCGCGGTGAGCCTGCTGCGCAGCTGGTGCGAGACATCGCCGACCAGCTCGCGTTCCCGCTGCACCAGCTGGGACAGCGCAGCACCGGAAGCGTCCAGCGCCTCGGCCACCCGATCCAGCTCCGGGACCTGATGCCTGCGCTGGTCGGGCCGGAAATCACCGGCGCCCAGGCGAGCGGCGCGCGCGGCGACGTGCCGCAACGGGTCGGCCAGTCTGCGCGCGGTCAACGAGGCGACGACCATCCCGGTGCCCGCCGAGATGACCACCAGCATCAGCACCAGCCCCGCGACCTGCAGCTGCTGGGTGCGCACCGGGTCGATGGGCGTGGCGATGGTGACCGTGCCGCTGCGCACCATGGGCACGCTCTGCATCAGCGGCCGCTCACCGGGATCGGGACCGTACCGGTAGTACTCGCCCTGGGTTTGCACGATCAGCCGGGCGCCCTTCGGCACCGCGACGCGGACCACCTTCAGGTTGATCGGCTGGCCGGAGGCCACCTGCTCGTCGAGCGCCGTCGCGATCTGCTGAGCGCGTTGGGACAACTCCTGCTTGGTGATGTCCTCGACGAGCTTGAGAGCGCTGAATCCCAAGGGCAGGCCCAGCACGACGACCGCCACCGCGACCGCGAGGAGCGTGGCCTGCAGGATACGACGACGCATGGCGGCTCAGTCCGCGTTGAACCGGAAACCGACGCCGCGCACCGTGGCGATCCGGGTCTCGTCCAGGCGCCCGTCCCGACCGCTGAGCTTGCGGCGCAACCAGGAGATGTGCATGTCGAGCGTCTTGCTGCCCTTGCGGTCGGACTCCGGCCAGACCTGCTCGAGGATCTCCTCCCGGGTCACGACCTGGCCGAGGTGCTGCATCAGCACCCGCAGCAGCTCGTACTCCTTGTTGGCCAGCTGGACCTCTTGCTCGTCGACCAGCACCCGCCGCGCCGTCAGCTCCAGCCGCACGCCGGATGCCTCGAGGGTTTCCGGAGCGCCGCGGCGCAGCAGGGCCCGGATCCGGGCCATCAGCTCGGCCAGCCGGAAGGGCTTCGCGACGTAGTCGTCGGCACCGGCGTCGAGGCCGACCACGAAGTCGACCTCGTCGGTTCTGGCGGTGAGCATCAGCACAGGCAGTCCGCGGCCCTGCGCGCGGAGCCGGCGGCACACCTCCAACCCGTCCATCTCGGGCAGTCCCAGATCCAGGACGAGCAGATCAACACCTCCCGCCGCGGCGATGCGCAGCGCGGAGGGACCGTCCTCGATCACCTGCACCGAGTAGCCCTCGCGCTGCAGCGCCCGGGACAACGGCACAGCGATGGCCGGATCGTCTTCTGCCAGCAACACCACGCTCACACCGTCCAGAGTAGTTGCCGGTCGAGATCGCGTCCGCCTCGCGCCCGAGGCTCGGCGGACGTGCGGGTTCTCACCTCCGCCCTCGACGCGGGCCGGATTCACCGCGGGCTAGGCTCGGACGCGTGACCAGCGATCTCGTTCTCGCCCAGCAGCTGGCCGATGTTGCCGACTCGATCACCGCGACCCGTTTTCGGGCGCGCGATCTCAGCGTCGACCGCAAGCCCGACCGCACGCCGGTGACCGACGCGGACCTCGCGGTGGAGGACGCCGTGCGCGAGGTGCTCGCCGAGCACCGCCCGAGCGATGTCGTGGCCGGGGAGGAACGCGGCGGCGACGTCGGCGCGGGCCGCGCGTGGGTGCTGGACCCGATCGACGGCACCAAGAACTTCCTGCGCGGCATGCCGGCCTGGGCGACGCTGATCGCGCTCGTCGACCGGGGACGCCCCGTCCTGGGCATGGTCAGCGCTCCGGCGCTGGGCAAGCGCTGGTGGGCCGCCACCGGTGCGGGCGCGTGGTGCCGGACGGGTGCGGCCGAGCCGGAACCGATTTCGGCCTCCGGCGTGCGGAACCTGTCCGATTCGTACGTTTCCACCACCCATCTCGGCACCTGGGTCGAGCACCACTCGCGCGATGCCTACCTGCGGCTGGTCGACGCCTGCTGGGAGAACCGGGCCTTCGGCGACTTCTGGCAGCACTGCCTGGTCGCCGAGGGCGTGATCGACATCGCGGCGGAGCCGATCGTCAACCCGTGGGACGTGGCAGCGGCGCAGGTGCTCGTGGAGGAGGCCGGCGGCAGGTTCACCGACCTCTCCGGCGAAGCCCGCTACGACGGCGGCAACGCGCTGTCCACCAACGGCCACCTGCACTCCGAGGCTCTGCGGCTGCTCGAGCGCTGAGCAGCCGCCCGCAGGGCAGCTGCTCAGCTCGACCGGGCTTCGCGGCCCAGCAGCCGGGCGTAGCCCACTCCCGCGGTGAGCAGGAACAGACCCGCGCAGAGGAACGCGATCACGCGGGCGAAGCCGTCCAGCGTGGCCAGGTCGAACAGCAGCAGTTTGGCCAGGGCCACCGCGGTCAGCACCATGCCCCCGATGCGCAGGTGCTTGATCCGCACGCCGCGCAACAGCATCGCGATCGCGGCGATCACCCAGCAGAGCGTGATCAGGATGTGCCCGGCGAGGAACGCGCCGCGCGCCTCGGACACCAGCAGGCAGGCGGCCATGATGGCGCTGGCCGTGCCGTAGAGCGCGGCGATCAGCGCCACCGCCCACGCCGCCATCGAGCCGGGCAACCTGCCGAGCTTGCCGATCCCCGCCCCGGCAACCGGCAATGCCACCGCGACAGCGGTGATCAGCAGCCCGGCGACCAGGCCCGGAACTCCGGTCCCCTCGCGGAACCACAGCATCGCCGAGATCGGCGCCTCGTTGGCGACGGCGATCCAGAAACCGACCAACGCGTACACGGCAGAGCCCAGCAGGATCCCACCGCGACGCAGCGAGTACCCCGCGATGGCCAGCACCAGGGCTTCGCACAGCAGCGCCGTCGCCCAGCTCGAGGAGTCCAAGGCGCTCGCGGTGGCCTGCGCGGCGGCGACCAGCGCCATCGCGCCGGTGGCGGTCAAGAACCGCCCGGACAGCCACTCGGTGAACGCCGGGAAGTAGCGGCCGACCGCCCAGATCGCGGCCAGCAACAACGTCATCCCCGCCCCGGTCGCGGTCGCCTCGACGCGTTCCAGCAGCAGCGGACCGGCGAGGAACGCCGGTGCCGGGGAAGCCACGAGCAGGCCGATGTTGGTGCGCTCGGCATCCGGCCGGGCCCCGGCGGTGATCGCGGCTACCACCACGCCGAGCACCGAGGCGGCGAAGATCGAGAGAGTCAGCGCATCGTTCGGGAAGCCGAGGGAGTAGATCGTGCCGATCAGCGCGGCAAGGACCGCGGGGAAGCCCGCCACCAGGGCGAGACCGTTCCAGCCCCGGCGCACCTGAACGGGCGTTGCCGCGACCTGCAGGAGCAGCAGGAACGCGACCAGCGGAGCGGTCGGCGCGGTGGTGATCAGGGGAGCGCAGATCGCGGAGCCGAGCACGACGCCGACCGCGAGCACCTGAGCTCGCCAGCGGTCGGCGAGGAGCAGCCCGCCCAGCGCAATCGCCAGGCCCGCGCCGAGCCCCACGGCTACCGGCAGGAACCGGTACAGCGCGGTCGCGGCGACCGCATCCAGGAACAGCGCGGCGAATCCCGTGCTGGCCAGCGCGATCCCGGCGATGCGCTGCTCAGCGGCCTTGTGATGCACCCACCAGCCCGCCGCGATCAGCAGCGCGGCCAGCGCCGCACCACCACCGACCCGGGCCACCGGCCCGATCCAGTCCTGCTGCACGGCCAGGACGAGCAGGAACACCACACCGAGCAGGGTGATCCCGCCACCGCCCCAGGCCAGCACGCGGCCGGGTTCGAAGTCTGCGCGCAGCCGCCGTCGCGGGACGGCCTTGGCCGTGTCCTGCTTCGGGTACGGCGGCAACTGCGATTTCGGCTGCGCATCCGCTGCTTCGGCTGCGGTGGGATCCCCCGCAGCCGGTTCGGCTGCCGGTTGCGGAGCCGCGGGCTGCGGTGCCTGCTGCTGAGCCTGGGCGGCCGCATGCGTCTGCAACACGCTGCCGAGGTAGGACAGGCGCTGCCCGATTGCGTTCAACTCACCTGCGACGAGCTGCAGGGGGTCGTCGGTCTGCGGTTGCGACATGGGGACATGCTCCGCACCGCGCCTGGAGCAGACATCCGTAGCACTACTCAGATCCCGTCACGGCCCGGTCAAGGCCGGGGGATGCCCTGCGGCGGCGTGCTGGTCACGTCGACCTGACCGACCACGCCGCGCAACGCCTGGGTCCAGGTGAGCCTGCCGAACAGGTAGAAGCAGGCTACCTGCTCGTCGCTGAACCTGGCCCAGTCGTAGCGGTTGCCCTGCTCGCGCCAGAAGACCTCCCACGCGGTCGTGCCATCGGCCTCATCGCGGATCAGGCACCAGGCGTCGTCCACCTCGCCGCCGATGGAGACCAGTTCCTCGGGCACTCCCATCGCCAGGAGCCAGCCCAGCACGGACTCGCTGTTCATTCGGCCTCCTGCTCGTCACCGGCTGCCGGTTCGGCTCCGCCGGACATTCTGATGCGCACTGTCGAGGCCTCCGAGTTGCGGCGGACCCGGGTCAATTCCACCAGGTATCCCAGGCCGACCAGGTCGACCGCCGAATAGGTGGCGCGATAGCGCACACCGCCGCCGGGCTGCTCGAACCACGGCGCGACCACCGACCACCACATCGGAAGTGGCCGGATCACCCGATAGCTGCGGTGCTCGCGCTCGGCGTGCTCGGCGGGCAGGGACCGGTGCGCGAACGGTGTCGCCGCGGCGAAGAAGAACCTCCCCGTTCCGTCGCCGAGCAGATCCAGCACGGTCTCCGGTTCGAGCACCACGGGCTGCCCGGATTCCCGACCGCCCTCCGGGAAGTCCGCGGCGGGAGGCCACACGTAGGCGCTGTTCGCGCCATCACCGGTGCTGTAGCGGTGTTCCCAGTCGAGCTCGCTGAGTTCGCCGAGCGGATCGTGCCCGGAGAGCAGACTCTCGGGCAGAGCCGCCGGTTCGGCTCGTTCCAGGCGTTCCTGCCGCGCCGCCGGGTAGAGCTCGCCCGAGCGAACACGACCGAGGGCCTCGGCATCGTCGACCAGCCGGGATTCCGGGTGGTCCTGCGGCGGGAAGTTCAGCCCCGGGCGCGGGTTTTCGACCTCCGGTGGCGGGAGCTGCCTGCTCGCGCCGTGCGAAGCGACGGGGAGGTTCCCGATCGGGAACTGGTGCAGGACGATCGCGACGGCGTCGGGGTTGCGCGGGCCGTTGCGCAGCCCTCGTTGCGGGGACTCCGGTCCCTGCGCCTGCACCTGCTGCGGCGGGCTCTGCGGAGGCATCAGCGGAGCGCGTCGCACCTGCTGCCCGTTGGGCTGCTGCCCGTTGGGCTGCTGCTGGTTGGGCTGCTGCTGGTTGGGCTGCTGCTGGTTGGGCCCTGGAGCCTGCGGACCGGCGCCAGGGCGCGCGGGCGGAGCCGGCGGGCCTGCCTGGCCGTACGCACCCGGAGCCTGCGCGGGTGGGCGGGACGCGCCCGCGCCGGGCTGCGGTGCGGGCGCAGCGGCACCACCCGCGTTCGAACCCGCGAACCCGCCCGGTGATGCGGCGTAGCCGCCCTGCTGCGCGGCCGACGGACCGAACGCCTGCGGCGGCTGTCCTGCCGGCTGCGCAGGCTGCGGCGGCCCGGCGGCCCAGGCCGGCTGCACCGCGTGCGGGGCCGTCATCGATGCCGGATCCGTACCGGAAGGCCAGTTCGCGGAATTCGTCCCGCCGGTCACCGGGATCGGCCCGGTGCTGGAAGCCGCGACGTCCCGGCCAATCTCGCCAGGTTCCGCACCCACCGGGCCGCCCTCGCCGACCCGCCCCGGCGGGATGTCCTCGCTCGCCTGCTGTGCACCTGTTGCCACTCCCCCAACGCTCTCCTGCGCGCCGAACGCGGCGGCACCGGCCGCATCCGGCGCTTCCTGGCGCGCACCTGCGGCCACATCCTCCACTGTGGACGCCGCCAACCCGGTGGCCGCCCCCTCGGGGCGGTTTCCACCATCCACGACTGCACCCGCTTCCGGACCGACAGCGGCGGCGAGGCCGTCGTGCAGCCTGGCGGCGTTGGCCGCCGCACCGCGCACCGTCGAGTCGAGGGCCGCCAAGGCCTGCGGATGTCCGGACTTCGCCGCCTGTTCCGCGACGTCGGTCTGCTTGGCCAGTTCGGTGAGTTCGCGCACCAGCTGCACCTTTGTCTCACCGATCCGGTCCGCCGCGTGGTCGAGCCGGTCGGCTGCGGCCGTGCACTCCCGCGCCGAAACCGGAATGATGCCGTCCTGGTCGACGAAGCCGTCCCATTCCCGGGCAGCCGCTCGCGCAGCAGGCCCGTCGAAGGACCGCAACGCGTTCTGCGCGGTGGCGTCCGCGCTACCGGCCAGGGTCTCGATCGATTTTGCGGCATCGCGCCAGGCGGCGGCCGACTCGCGCATTCGGTCCTCATCCGCTGCGGGCCAGCGCACGCCCGCCTTCGCGGCGACCCCGGCGAGTTCCGCGGGAAGTTCAATGCCCATGGTCACTCACCTCTGTCCGCGAGTCGGTCTAGCTCTGCGGCATTGGCCGAATCGGTGCGGCGGCTCGTCTCCGCGGTGGCGGCAAACTCGTCCCCCACCTCGCGAAGCCGCTCCGGGAGCTCCTCGACGGCGGCCAAGGCCGCCTCGGCGGGGCCGCGGTGGGTGGCCGAAAAGCGCTCGCCGATCTCGTCGTCGCCCCAGCAGGCACCCGCCGATTCGACCGCTTCCCGCAGGGTCGCGGCGATGCGCCGGGCATGGCTCGCGTGATCGGCGAATTCACCCGCGTGCTCGGTCAGGCGCGTGAAGTCGTTGCGGAAACCACCCATGGTCACGTCCGTTTCACCGGTCCCGACTGCAGCCAGCTCGACTGCGAGAGGTCCTCCTCGGTGGTGTCGTACGCGGGCCGGGATCGCTGATCCGGCTCGGCCTCCGGTTCCGGAGCGGCGACCTCGCCCAGCAGCAGCTCCGGATCGGTGCCCGCGGGCAACACGGCGGCCAGGACCTCGGCGGCACGCGCGGCGGCCGTGGCCGCAGCTTGGCCGGTCAACCACACGATCGTCGCGGCGAGCTCCGCGGGGCGCAGCCGGCGGTAGACGTCGTCGGCCAGCACCACCTCGCGCAGCACGCCCCGATGGCCGACCACGACGCGCACGGTGCCGTCGGAGTTGGAAGCCTCCGCCGTGACGGCCGCGAGTTCGCGGTGGGTCTGCTCCAGGCGATCCCGGCTGTGCCGGTAGTCCGCCAGCAACTCCTCCACCTCAGCGCGGTGGTCCTGGGCGCTTCGGTCCGTTGGCACTGCCGCTCCCTCCGTGCTCGCGGGCGGCTCTCGGGCTTGGCGCACGCGCTTACCCGCCGATGGTTCCATGCCGAGGCCGCGATTTCACCGCCCGCACGAAGGTTCGAACGAAGCTCACAGCCCCGATCACCTGGTGTGATCGGACTCGCAGCCTCCACAACGGGCCCGGCTGGGACGATGAGCGCATGGGCGGCATCGCATACGAGGACCTGACTCCGGGCACGACGTTCGACCTCGGCGAGGTCACGGTCGATCACGCGGAGATGCTGGCTTTCAACGAGCGCTTCGACCCGCAGCCGTTCCACCTCGACGAGGAAGCCGGCCGGAACTCGGTGCTGGGCGGGCTGTGCGCCTCGGGCTGGTTCACCGCGTCGCTGTGGATGCGCACCTACGTCGACCACGTGCTCAACGGGTCGACCTCGCAAGGCTCTCCCGGTGGCAACGAGCTGGCGTGGCCGGCACCGGTGTACCCCGGCGACGTGCTCCGGTTCGGCATGGAGGTCACCGGGCAGCGGCGTTCGCGCAGCAAGCCGAACCTCGGCCTGGTGGAGATCACCGGAACCGCCGACCGCGACGGCGAGCGCGTCCTGCGCTTCAGCTTCGTCGGCATGTTCGGCACGCGCGAGCAGGGCTAGCTACGCGGCGAGGGCCTTGACCACCCGGGACGGGCTCGGGCGCCCGAGCTTGCCGGACATCCAGACGCTGGTGTCCACCAGGGCACCGAGATCCACCCCGTGGCCGATGCCGAGGCCGTCGAGCATCCACACGAGGTCTTCGGTGGCGAGGTTGCCGGTGGCCGACTTCGCGTACGGACACCCGCCGAGGCCACCGGCCGAGGAGTCGACCGTGGACACGCCGAGCCGCAGCGCGGCGTAGGTGTTGGCCAGGGCCTGGCCGTAGGTGTCGTGGAAGTGCACCGCGATCCGGTCCATCCCGACCCCGGCGGCCGCGAAGGCGCCGAGCAGGGACTCGACCTGCCCCGGAGTGGCGACCCCGATGGTGTCGCCCAGTGACAGCTGGTTGCAGCCCATCTCGAGCAGGCGCTTGCCGACCCCGACGACCTGTTCGGCGGGCACCGGCCCTTCCCACGGGTCGCCGAAGCACATCGACAGGTAGCCGCGCACGGACAGCCCTTCCCGCACGGCGCGGTGCACGACCGGGTCGAACATGGCGAACTGCTCGTCCAAGCTGCGGTTGAGGTTGCGACTGCTGAACGCCTCGGTGGCTGCGGCGAAGATCGCGATCTCGGCCACCCGGGAATCCAGCGCGCGGTCCAGACCGCGCTCGTTGGGCACCAGCACCGGGTAGCGCACGCCGGGAGCCCGCTCGAGCTGCGCGAGGAGTTCGGTCGCGTCGGCCAGCTGCGGAACCCACTTCGGGTGCACGAAGCTGGTCGCCTCCAACACGCCGAGCCCGGCATCGGCCAAGCGCCGCAGGAACTCGATCTTGACCTCCAGCGGCACGGTGTCCTGCTCGTTCTGCAGCCCGTCGCGCGCGCCGACCTCCCAGATCGTCACCTCGCGCGGCAGCTCCGCCTGCGGCGACGGAATCTGCATCGGCAGCCCGAGTTCACGTGTCACCGGCCCTCCTCGAGGTGCGGGTCGAAATCGTCGTGCGGGTCGTCGTTGACCTCGCGGTAGAGCAGCGTGTGCACGTGCTCGACCTTCGGGATGTCGTCGAACTCCAGCGGCTCGTCGGATGCCGATTCGACGACGAGGGTGCCGCAACCGAGCATCCGGTCCAGCAGGCCGTGCCGGAAGCGCACCGAGTTGATCCGCGACATCGGGATGTCGATGCCGGTGCGGGTGAACACGCCCTCACGCACCATCAGCCGATGCGTGGTGACCACGAAATGCGTGGTGCGCCAACGCACGAGCGGTGCCAGGGTGCACCAGATGATCAGCACGGCGCCGAGTGCGCCGAGCCCGATCCAGATCGGCAACCGCCAGGCCATGCCCGCTACGAGCGCTGCGAGGTAGGAGCCGCCACCGACCACCACGAGCAGCACCAGCACGGGAAGCACCAGCATCTTCCAATGCGGATGCTTGTGCACGACCACGTACTCGTCCGCACCGAGCAGGCCGTCCGGGTAGGCCACCGCGTCCCCTTCCTCGAGCGAATCGCCGACCGACGATCACGTTACCGCCCGCCGCGCGGGCCGTATCGCCGCTCACGCCCGGCGCACGTGCACGACGTCACCAGCCGCTACCGGAGTCCTCCCACCGTCAGCGGATTGCACCACCAGCCGTCCGGAGGTGTCGACGTCGACGGCCGTTCCGCGCAGCGTGCTGTCACCACCGAGTTCCACCCGCACCTGCTGCCCGATGGTCCAGCACAACCGGCGGTAGCGCGCCAGCAGACCGCTCGCCTCCACGTCCCCCGCGCAAGCGCGCCACTGCGAGTCGACCGCGGCCAACGCGGTGAGCAACGCCACTGCGAACTCCTCGCGATCGACGTCGGCACCCTCCGCCGCCAGAGAGGTGGTCGGCAGGCCACCCGTGCCTCCGGGGAGCTCGTCCCGCTGCTGCAGGACGTTGACCCCCATGCCCAGCACGATCGCCATGCCGTCCTGGCCGGCGACCATCTCGGAGAGGATCCCGGCGCCCTTGGACCACTCGCCTCCCGAACCGAGCAGCAGGTCGTTCGGCCACTTCATACCGGCCGCAACGCCGGTGGTGCCCTCGACGGTCTCGGCGAGCGCGATTCCGGCGAGCAGCGGCACCCAGGCGAGCTCCGAGGGCGGCACCTGCGGACGAAGCAGCACGCTCACGAACAAGCCCTGGCCGCGCGGGGAGACCCATTGCCGCTGCAAGCGGCCGCGTCCGTCCCGTTGCTCCTCGGCGAACAGGACCGTGCGGTCGGCGGCGCCACGCCCGGCCGCCGCGGCCAGATCGGTGTTGGTCGACCCGGTCACGTCCACCACGTCCAACGCCGCGTACGTACCGTCGTCGACCAGCTGCTCGCGCAACCGCCCAGCGTCCAGCCCGGCCCCACTACTCATGAGGACCAGCCTAGGCCAGGGACTGATCCGCTCCGCCATCGCGAGCCGCAGGCGGTTCCTGGCGAGCGCGGTCGGCGGAGGCGGTCGGCTAGGATCGCGGCGTGCGTTTCGTGCTTGCTTCGGCTTCTCCCGCCAGGTTGTCCGTGCTGCGTTCGGCCGGGATCGAACCCCTCGTGCGGGTTTCCGGAGTCGATGAGGAAGCGGTGACCAGGGCGGTGCCCGAAGCCGGCCCCGCCGAACTGGTCACCGCGCTGGCCACCGCCAAGGCCGATTCGGTCGTGGCCGAGGTCGCCGCCGAGGTACCGGAGGCGGTGGTGGTCGGCTGCGACTCGATGTTGCTGATGTCCGACGGGGAGATCGTCGGCAAACCCGGCACGACCGAGGCCGCTGCCGAGCGCTGGACGCACAACTCGGGCACCGAAGGACAGCTGATCACCGGGCACTCGATCGTCCGCCTGCAGCGGGGCGAGGTCACCGCGCGCACCGAAGGCAGCCTCGGCACCACCGTCCGCTTCGGCACCCCGACCGCTGCCGAGCTCGAGGCCTATCTGGCCACCGGGGAACCGCTGCACGTCGCCGGGGGTTTCACGCTGGAGGGCTTCGGCGGTTGGTTCATCGAGGGCGTCGACGGCGACCCGTCGAGCGTGCTGGGCATCAGCCTTCCGCTGACTCGCAAGTTGCTCACCGAGGTCGGCGTCAGCGTCGTGGACCTGTGGAAATCTGACGCGGAGTGACACCGCACTGACGCGCTGAATAATTCGCCCCCGTTCGCTGAGCCGACGGGGTGAACGCAGCCACAATTCATGCCCACCCGGGACTTTATGCCCCGTTCGAGTGGTTATGAATATTCGCGATGAGCACCCTGCGACCGCTCTACCTGACTTCTCGCCTGCACGTCGATCTGCGACGGCAGGCCAGCTGCGTCTGTCGCTGAACCCATCGAGCCCGCCCTGACCAGGTTGTCAGCGCGCCGGGCCTTCGACCTGCTGCGGTCCTTTCGCCGTCGGCGCCGACTCGCGTCGTCCCGGCACCCATCTCTTTAGCGACTTCGGGAGATCCCTGTGTCCACTTCCGCCGGCTCGGCTGACGCCGGATCCACCACCTCCGGGCCAAAGCGCCTGCGGTTCAACCCCAAGCTATTCGCCATCGCCGTCGTGGCCTCGCTGGTGCTCGGTGCGCTGCTCGGCTGGATCGCCAAGCAGACCGGGGCCGACTGGCTGGTCACCGTGCTCGACACCATTGGCTCGACGTTCACCAACCTGCTCAGCTTCACGGTCCTGCCGCTGATCTTCACCGCGATCGTGGTGGGCATCAACAGCCTGCGGGAAGTCGGCGGCGGACGCACCGCCGCGAGGCTGGGCGGTAAGACGGCGCTGTGGTTCGCCATCACCTCGTTGATCGCGGTGACCATCGGACTGGTCGTCGGCAGGCTGTTCAACCCCGGCCGCGGACTGGTCATCGAGCCGGACCCGGACAAGCTCCAGGCGATCGGCGAGAAGACCCAGGGATCCTGGCTGGATCTGATCAACGGCCTCGTCCCGGACAACCTGATCAGCGCCTTCTCCGAGGGCGAGACGCTGCAGGTGGTGTTCATTTCGCTGATCATCGGCGCGGCCACCTACAGCCTGGGTGAAAAGGCGGCTCCGTTCGTCGAGTTCAACAAGGCCGCTTTCGAGGTCATCCAGCGCGTGCTCGGCTGGATCATCCGGATCGCGCCGCTGGGCACCCTCGGCCTGATCGGCAACGCGGTGGCCAGCTACGGCAACGAGTTCTTCATGCCGCTGCTGAAGCTGATCGGATCGACCTACGCGGCCTGCGCACTCGTGCTGTTCGCGGTGTACCCGCTGCTGCTGGCGCTGGTGGCCCGGGTCAGCCCGTTGCAGTTCTTCGCCAAGGCGTGGACCACGCTGCAGTTCGCGTTCGTCTCCCGCTCCTCCGGCGCCAGCGTGCCGCTGAGCAAGCAGACCGCCGAGAGCCTGGGAGTGCCCTCCTCCTACGCGAGCTTCGCGGTACCGCTCGGCAGCACCACCAAGATGGACGGCTGCGCGGCGATCTACCCCGCCGTGGGGTCGATCTTCATCGCGAATCTCTTCGGCATCCACCTGGGCCCGGCCCAGTACCTGACGATCGTGGCCGTGGCCGTGTTCGGTTCGATCGCGACCGCCGGCGTGACCGGTTGGTTCACCATGCTGACCCTGACCGTCGGCGCGTTGGGCTTCCCGCCCGCGGCGGTGGCCACCGGTATCGCCATCGCCTACGCGGTCGACCCGATCATGGACATGATGCGAACCATGACCAACGTCGCCGGCCAGATCACGGTGCCCGTCGTGGTCTCCCGCACCGAGGGACTCCTCGACGACGAGGTCCGGAACCAGCCCGCCAATCCGGTGCTGCCCAGCCGCGAGCTGGCGAGCGCCTGAGCCGGTCGGCCCGGTGAACGCGCGGCTCCGACGCGTTCACCGGGCCGAAAATCCGGGCCGCACCGCTCCTGAATCAGGCCCGCGCTCCGTAGGATGAAGGCGTGGACAACGGTCGGCAGGGCAGAAACCTCCGCATCGGCGATCCCGAGCGGGAGCAGGCGATGCGACTGCTCGGCGAGCACTTCTCCGCCGGGCGGTTGGAGATCCACGAGTACGACGAGCGCTGCAGGCAGATCGCGCAGGCGCGCTTCGGCTCGGAACTGGACGTCCTGTTCAACGACCTCCCGTCACCGCGCCCGAACGATCGCGCGGCCTCGTCGACTCCGGCGCCGCAGAACCCCGGGATCCCGTCGAGGGCCGGGAAGATCGTCCTCGCGGTGGGCGCGGTGGTCCTGCTGCTCTTCCTGGTGGTCGTCGCCCGGCAATTCGGCCTGGTGCTACTGCTCCCGCTGGTGGCGATCTTCTTCTTCACCCGGCGGCGCGGCTGACGACCTACCGTCACCCGACGGGTACATTTCGTTACGGTGAGAGCTATGCATAGCTCGCGGTCCACTGGGGCGCGGCGCCTGAGCGCGTTGCTCGGCCTCAGCGCGCTCACCCTCACCGGATGCGGCCTCTGGCAGTCCTCCCCCACGGCGGCCACCGCACCCCCGCATCCACCATCGGCTCCGCCGACCACCAGCGAGGCAGCACCGTTACCGCCGCGGCCGTTCGAACTGAACTTGCAGGACAGGGACCCGTGCCAGCTGCTGACCCAGGGACAGCGAAGCGAGCTCGGGTTCGACCGCGAGCCGCAACCCGACTCGGAAGCCGGGTTCGGAAACGCCGCCACCTGCAGCTACCGCAACACGACCGCGAAGGTGGGAGCACGGCTGGCGCTGATCACCACCGAGGGCATGAGCGTGTGGACCGACGACACCGCCCAGGTGGACGCCACCCCGATCTCGGTCGACGGCTTCCCCGGGCTCGTGATCAAAACACCCGGCCTGGACCTGACCTGCAACGTCGCGGTGGACACCGCGGAAGGCCAGCATCTCGACGTGCTCTACCGCGACGACGGCGGGGAGCCGCCGCCACCGGTGGACCAGCTCTGCGAGGGCGCCAAGCGAGTCGCCGAGGAAGCGGTGCGCTCGCTGAAGGCACCGCCGACCTCGGCCACGGCGCCATCCGAATCCGCCCCGGAGGAGATGTCGCCGAAGAGCGATTCGGGGGAATAGCGCCCCCTCCATTCACACCCCAGCTGTGGACACACCACGCGCATGGAGCACTCCCGGGCGTGATCAATCCTGATTAGGGTGTTGGTCGAACGCTTGCCGGTGACGCCGGCGCTGGGCGCCCGTCTGGGGGCAGTACGGGCCGCCGATGTTTGGGACCCGTACCTGTGGAGGGATGGCTGTGCCGCTGCCCGGTTCCTCGGACGATGGTTCGACTCAGGGATTGCCCGGATTACCGGGTGGTTCGATGCAGGTCGAGCCGTCCACGATTCCACGACTGGTCGACGCGTTGCAGGATTCGTTGGATCAGGTGGGCGTGCAGATCGAGCACGCCATCACCGAACTGCGGATTCGCCCGTGGGCGGGCGACCCGGTCAGTTCCGAGGCCGCCGAGCGGTTCAACGAACGATCGGTCGGCAGTGGTGAGGACGCGCTGACCGCGTTGTGCGGGTACCGCGACCAGCTGCAGGCGGCCGCCGATGCGCTGGCGCGAGCCGGCCGGGAGTACGGCCGGATCGACCACAGCAGCGCCTCCGAGTTGGGCGGCTGAGCGACATGGGCGACCACCGTTGGCAGGGCTACCGGCACGCGGAGTTGTACGAGCAGATCCACCGGGGACCCGGTCCGGACTCCTCCACTGCGAGCGTGCACCGCTGGAACGAGTTGACCCGGGCACTGCAGCAAATCGACGACGGTCTGGCGGCAGCCGCGACAGCCGCGGCGAGCGAGTGGCGGGGCCTCGCGGCGGACAGCGCGCGCTCGGGTCTGCGCCCGTTGGGCGAATGGGCGGCGCTGGCCGGGCAGGCCGCCGAGGTGATGCGGGAACGAGCCCGGCAACAGGCGGAGTTCATCGAGAAGGCGCGCAGGGACATGCCGCCACCGGTGCAGGTGACCAGCGAGGATCCGGGCGCTGCCGTGTCCGCGCTGACCCACCTGTTCGGTGGGCAGACCGACTACGAGGTACAGGAAGCAGCCCAGCACGCCGCCGAACAGCGAGCGTTCGACGTGATGGCCACCTACGAGACCTCCACGCGGGCCAACCTCACGTCACTGGCCTCCTTCTCGCCCCCACCGCAGGTGGTGGTCGAAGCGCCGGGCACTGGACCGCCCGGCGGGAGCGGCGGTTCCGCCCAGGTGACGATCAGCTGGAAGGCCACCGGCACTCCAGCCGCGCCGATCGCTCCCGCCCCGCGTGCACCAGCGGATGCCCGGCAGCTCGAACGCGCCGAGCACCACGGCCCGGCGCGTTCGAGCGCGGACCGCAAGCAGGTCAAGCACCACGACGAACCCCCGGACAGCTCGGTCACCGAGCGGCTGGGACGACGGGGCGGCTTCTTCGACGAGCCGCAGATGTCGGCCCGACCGGTCATCGGTGGTGAACCTGGTCGATGAACGCCCTCGACACCGCCGAGACGGGCCTGTCGACGCTGGAGTTCGACGTGCTGACCGAGCACCTGGGCATCCCGCGGGTACCGCTCGTGCTGAAAGTGCCGTCACCCGGCCGCACCCGCTCCGAACGCGCAGGACTGGTGGAAGCCGCGTGGCGATCGCTCGGCCAGCGAGGGTTGGGCGATCCGGGCGGTCTCGATCCGGAGCTGGAGCGGATGCTGCGGTTGCTGACCGACAACGAGCGCGAGGTCGACGGACGGCTCTGGCTGCAACGCAGCATCCGGGTCTTCGCGGCCGCCGATTCCGAGCGGGCCGTGCTGGTGACCAAGGACGAGACGCTGAACCTCCGCCCGATCTCGCCCGCCGGGCTGCCGCGCGAGGCGGTCGCGGTGCTGCCGCAGCTACCGCCCGGTCCGGGTCGCTCGGTCTCGGTGCGCAGCGCCGATCTCGACGCGGCAGCAGCGGAGGCCGGGGCGAGCCCGGAACGGCTGCCCGGCGAACTGCGCCGGCTCGGCGTTCGCGCGGACGACGCCGAGGCCCTGGCCGAGATGGTTGCCGGAGCCACCTCTCGCGGCCAGTTCGGCGCTGCCAAATGGAGACGCGGCCGCCGGGAACGCGCCGAGCGGGTCATCGGTTTCTTCGACACCGCGCACGGACGCTACGTCCAGCTGCGTCGGCGATCCCCCTCCGGGGAGGAGTGGAGCACGATCACGCCGGCGGAGCACCTCCGGCTGGCCGGTCACCTCGCCGAGCTCCTCGACGAGGTGACCGAGAACCGGAATCACTCCACGGGGTCGAGCAGCTCCTGACGAGCCTCCGGCGCGGCGGTGCGCCTGGCCACCGCGGTCTGGTCGTCCGGCTCGTTCTGCGAGGCCCGCTCGGCCTCGACCCGCTTGGTGTAGACGTCGATCTCGCGCGCGATCGTCGCCTCGTCCCAACCGAGGACCTCGGCCATCAGGCGAGCCACCGGCTCGGCGCACTCGACACCGCGGTGCGGGTACTCGATGGAGATCCGGGTGCGCCGGGTGAGCACATCTTCCAGGTGCAGAGCGCCCTCGTGGGTGCAGGCGTAGTAGACCTCGGCCTGCAGGTAGTCCGGTGCGGCCGGAACGGGCTTGAGCAGCTCGGGACGGTCATCGCCCGCCGCCAGCACGTCGTGGATCTGCGAACCGTAGCGGTCGAGCAGGTGCCGGATCCGGTACGGGTGCACGCCGTGCTGGGCCGCGAGCTGGTCGGCCTGGTTGACCAGCGCGTGGTAGCCATCGGCTCCGAGCAGCGGCACCTGGTCGGTGATCGACGAAGCCACCCGGGCGGGGATGTCCGAGGAGACGGCGTCGACCGCATCGGCGGCCATCACCCGGTAGGTCGTGTACTTGCCACCCGCGATGGCCACGAGACCCGGTGCGACGCGGGCGACCGCGTGCTCGCGGGAGAGCTTCGAGGTCTCCTCGCTCTCGCCGGCGAGCAACGGCCGGAGGCCGGCGTAGACGCCCTCGATGTCGTTGTGCGTCAACGGTGTCGCGAGCACCGAGTTGACGTGCTCCAGCAGGTAGTCGATATCGGACTTGGTGGCTGCCGGGTGCGCGAGATCGAGGTGCCAGTCGGTGTCCGTGGTGCCGATGATCCAGTGGTTGTCCCACGGGATCACGAACAGCACGGATTTCTCGGTGCGCAGGATCATGCCGCTCTCGGCGACGATCCGGTCCCGGGGAACCACGATGTGCACGCCCTTGCTGGACCGAACGCGGAAGCGGCCCCGTCCACCGGAGAGGCTCTGCAGTTCGTCGGTCCACACACCGGTCGCGTTGATCACCGCGTTCGCGCGGATCTCCACCTCCTCGGTGGACTCCACGTCGCGCACCTTCACGCCCGCGACCCGATCCGCCTCCCGGACGAACCCGGTGACCTGGGTGGAGGTCATGACCACTGCGCCGTAGCGAGCGGCCGTGCGGGCCACGGTCATGGTGTGCCGGGCGTCGTCGGCCTGCGCGTCGTAGTAGCGGATACCGCCGATCATCGCGCTGCGCTTGAGCGCGGGCACCATCCGCAGCGCGCCCGCACGCGAGAGGTGCTTCTGCCCCGGCACCGAACTCGAGCCGCCCATGGTGTCGTACATCAGCAGGCCGGCTGCGGTGTAGGGGCGCTCCCAGAAGCGCTTGGTCAGCGGGTACAGGAACGGCACCGGTTTGACCAGGTGCGGAGCGATGCGGGTGAGCATCAGTTCGCGTTCCCGCAGAGCCTCGCGCACCAGGGAGAACTCCAGCTGCTCGAGGTAGCGCAGTCCACCGTGGAAGAGCTTGCTGGAACGGCTGGAGGTGCCCGCCGCCAGGTCGCGCGCTTCCACCAGCGCCACCCGAAGCCCTCGCGTGGCCGCGTCCAGCGCGGCACCGGCACCGGTGACACCGCCGCCGATCACCACCACGTCGAACTCCTCGGAGCCCAGGCGGCGCCAATTCTCGGCGCGCTCAGCGGGCCCCAGCGCGCCATTAATCCGGTTGTCGGTCTTGTCCTTGGACACCGCGTCCTCCTCGCTCGAATCGAGTCCCACCGTTAACCCCACCGCCGACGCGGAACGACTACTGGCACCCGCAGCGCCCCGGTGGTCATCATGCCCGACCAGTACTCTCCGTGCTCGACGCAGCAGGCCCCACCCGTTCGACCAACGCACCCCGGTCCCGCAGGACTTCGACTTCCCCGTTGGGGGTCTTCGAGTCCACGATCACGATGTCGAAGTCCTCGACGGGCGCGACCGCGTGCAGTGCGCGCCGTTGGAACTTGGTGTGGTCGACGTAGAGCACCTTGCGCTGCGCTGCGGCGAGCATCGCCTTCTTGATCTGCACCATCTCCTGCTGCGGATAGCAGCCGATGCCGTCGGTGACCGCCGAGACCGACATGATCGCCAAGTCGACGCGCAGGTTGCGCAGCGAGTCCAGGGCCATGCCACCGACGAAGGCGTCCGCCCACGCCAGGTAGTCGCCGCCGATGCAGATCAAGCTGATCCCGGGGGCGTTGGCCAGCTCGTTGAACACGCCGCGGTGGTTGGTCACCACCGTCAGCGGCGCCTTCTCCGGCAACAGCCGGGCCAGGTGCACGCCCGTCGTGGAGTCGTCGAGCACCAGCGCCTGGCCGGGTTCGACGAGTTCGGCGGCCTCGCGGGCGATCTCTTCCTTCTCCGCCTCGTTCTGCTGCAGCCGGTATTCCGAAGCGGCCTCGTACAGCAGGGACGACGCCGCCGAGACGTTCCCGCGGTTGCGGTGCACCAATCCCTGCGACTCGAGTTCGGCTAGATCGCGGTACACCGTCATCGCGCTGGCCCCGAGCGTGGCGACCAGGTCATCGATGCGCAACGTGCCCGCCTCCATCACCAGCTCGGTGATCTTGCGGCGGCGGTCCTGCTGCTTGCCGGACGGTCGGCGGCCGGACATGGGCGTTTCCTCGCTCCCGATGATCAGTTGATCCCGCGGCGCGCGGCGCCGCGTGGGATCACCATACAACTTGATAAAAACACCATCTTCATCGATGTGCAACGCTTCAAATCACACTCACTATGTGATTAAGTATCGCTAGGTAGCCGGGATCACCGCGGATCCACCCGCTCCCTCATCGGTGTCGCCCGCTGACGGAGTCGCTCGCGGACCTTCGGCGCTTCCGCGCTACCGACGGGCGAGCTCCGGATCCGGCGGTACAGCGCAGCGCCTCGCGGGCGACTGGCGGTACGCATCGTCACGTGTTGACATGCGGCAGTAGCGCCCCGACTCGCCCCAAGTCGGACATCAACCGAACGCCCGCCTGTGCCAACGGCGGCATGACGAGGGGAACGGGAAACAAATGCACAGTGTTGGCGATATCTTCTTCTGGGAGTTGTGCGGGACCGCGCTACTCACCCTGATGGGCTGCGGCGTCGTCGCCAACGTGACCCTGAACAAGAGCCTCGGCACCGGCGGCGGTTGGTTGCTCGTCAACTTCGGCTGGGGCTTCGCGGTTTTCACCGGTGCGAGCGTGGCTGCGCCTTCGGGTGCGCACATCAACCCGGCGGTCACGGTCGGCCTCGCGGTCTACGGCGAACTGCCCTGGGCGCAGGTGCCCACCTATCTCATCGCGCAAGTGACCGGCGCGACCCTCGGCGCGATCGTATGCTGGCTGGCCTACAAGCTGCAGTTCGACGAGCACGACGATCCGGCCAACACCCGCGGGATCTTCTGCACCGGTCCGACCGTGCCGAACAAGCCGTGGAACCTGGTCACCGAGATCATCGGCACCTTCGTGCTGGTGCTGTGGGTCATCACCAATCCGTCCGCCACCGCTGGAGAGGCCGGCGTACCGGACTTCGGCAACGCGGCGCTCGGCTACGCGGGCGTTGCATTCGTGGTCATCGGTATCGGTAACTCGCTCGGCGGGCCCACCGGGTACGCCATCAACCCGGCACGTGACCTCGGTCCGCGCATCGCCTACGCGATCCTGCCGATCCGCGGCAAGGGCTCTGCGGAGTGGGGCTACTCCTGGGTCCCGATCGCCGGACCGATCCTCGGTGGAGCGTTGGCGGCCCTCGTCGCACTCGCCCTGCCCGCCGCCAGCTGACCTGACAAGGAAGGTACAAGACCAATGGCCTCGTACGTCGCCGCGATCGATCAGGGAACGACCTCGACGCGCTGCATGATCTTCGACCACTCCGGCCGGGTCGTGTCCGTCGACCAGAAGGAACACCGCCAGATCTTCCCGCAGGCGGGCTGGGTCGAGCACGACCCCGAAGAGATCTGGAACAACACCCGCCAGGTGTGCGCGGGTGCGCTGGCCAAGGCCGATCTCGTGTCCTCCGAGATCGCGGCCTGCGGTATCACCAACCAGCGCGAGACGACCGTGGTGTGGGAGAAGGCCACCGGCAAGCCGGTGTACAACGCGATCGTCTGGCAGGACACCCGCACCGACGAGATCGTCAGCGAGCTGGCCCAGAACGGTGGCCAGAGCCGCTTCCAGGCCAAGACCGGGTTGCCACTGGCGACCTACTTCTCCGGCCCCAAGATCAAGTGGATGCTCGACAACGTCGAGGGCCTGCGGAAGCGCGCCGACAACGGCGAGCTTCTGTTCGGCAACATGGACACCTGGGTGCTCTGGAACAGCACGGGCGGCACCGACGGCGGGGTGCACGTCACCGACCCGACCAACGCCTCCCGCACGATGCTGATGGACCTGGAGACCCTGCAGTGGGATCCGGAGATCTGCGCCGAGATGGGCATTCCGATGTCCATGCTGCCGGAAATCCGCTCCTCCTCCGAGGAATACGGCAAGTTCCGCGCACGCGGGGTGTTCGCCGGGATCCCGATCACGGGCATCCTCGGTGATCAGCAGGCAGCCACCTTCGGGCAAGCCTGCCTGACGCCGGGCGAGGCGAAGAACACCTACGGAACCGGCAACTTCGTCCTGCTCAACACCGGCACCGAGCGGGTCATCAGCGAGAACGGACTGCTGACCACGGTCGGCTACAAGATCGGCAACAACGACACGATCTACTGCCTCGAGGGGTCGATCGCGGTCACCGGTTCGCTCGTGCAGTGGCTGCGCGACAACCTCGGCATCCTGGACAGCGCTCCGGAGGTCGAGGAAGTCGCCCGAACCGTCGAGGACAACGGCGGCGCCTACTTCGTGCCCGCGTTCTCCGGGCTGTTCGCCCCGCACTGGCGCTCGGACGCTCGCGGCGCGATCGTCGGCCTGACCCGCTTCATCAACCGCGGCCACCTGGCCCGCGCGGTGCTGGAGGCCACGGCCTTCCAGACCCGCGAGGTCATCGAGGCGATGAACGCCGACTCCGGTGTTCCGCTCAAGGCGCTGAAGGTCGACGGCGGCATGGTCGTCAACGAACTGCTCATGCAGTTCCAGGCCGACATCCTCGACGTCCCGGTGATCCGCCCGATGATCAACGAAACCACCGCGCTCGGCGCCGCCTACGCAGCCGGTCTCGCGGTCGGCTTCTGGGCTAGCGAGGACGACATTCGCAACAACTGGGCCCAGGACAAGCAGTGGGACCCGACCATGTCCGAGGAAGAGCGCGAGCGGCAGTACAAGCAGTGGCAGAAGGCGGTCACGAAGACCTTCGACTGGGTCGAGTGAGAGTCGACTGCCCGGGCGCCCCGGTACCAACCTTTCTGGTTGGTGCCGGGGCGCTTTTGGGTCTGGCCGAGGAAAGCACTCGGTCTGCGGCGGTTGCGGCTGTCGGCCGTGCGGGCTTCGAGCATCGTGCGGGTTTTGCGCGTGCCTGCGCAGGCTTCGCAGGTGAGGCTGGGGCGGGTGGCGCGTGCCGTGCGCGCCACCCGCCTATGCGGCCGCCGGACGGCGGCCGAGGGGGAAGCCGTCGCTGATTCCGGCGGCGTGGTCTCGGCTTTCGCCCGTGGTGCATCGGTCAATCCGGGAGATGGGACTCGATGATCTCGACGGCCTTGTGCACGCCGCCGGATTCCCGGACCTCCTGCCGGATCTGGTGAACGGAACGCTGGATGGACGGGTCCGTTGCGACGCGTTCCAACGCCGCGCGGAGCTCCTCCGCCGTGACCGTGTTCGCGTCGACCTGAACACCGAGCTGGAGCTCCTCGATCCGGGCCGCGTTGGCGAACTGCTCAGCCGCCTGCGGTGCTGCGATCAGCGGAACCCCGTGGTGCAAGCCCTCCATGACGCCGCCCATGCCCGCGTGCGTCAGGAAGGCCGATGCCCTGGAGAGCATCCGCAGTTGCGGAATCCACTGATGTGCCTCGACGTTCGGGGGAAGATCGCCGAGATCGGCCGGGTCGATGCTCTTGCCGGTGGACAGCACGACGTGCCAGTCGAGGCCGGCGTACGCCTGCAGGCACCGCCGGTAGAAGTCCAAGCGATCGGTGTAGGCCGAGCCCAGCGAGATCACCAGCACCGGCTCGTCGTCCGGTGCCTGCCAATCGCCTTGGAACGCGCGTTCGGAGAGCATCGGGCCGACGAAGGTGAACCGATCATCGACGCGATCGCCGAAGTACTGGAAGGAACGTGGAATCGTGACGATGGATCGCACCGGCCACCCGACGTCCTGGAAGGTCAGGTCGGTGCCCTGGCCGGCGAAGAACTCGTCGTAGCGGGCCCGGACCGCGGACTTCTCCGGCGTCATCTCCTGAACGCCGAAGACCTCCTCGAGCCCCTCGAAGTACACGTGCGTCGGGGACAGTTGTATTCGCGGGATGTCCCACTTCTCCGAGAGCACCAGGGCGGGGAACGCCGCGATGTCGTAGACGATCAGGTCCGGACGATCGGCCGAAAAGGCCCGTTCGACCTGCGGTAGGACCTCCTCGGTCTCGGCTAGGAACAGTTCCTGCGCCTCGGCCTCGTCCTCCGGCCACTCGTCCCGGGTCACGCCCGCCGATCCGGGCAGCAGCGATCGGTAGTGGACCGGGTTCGCGCCGGCTTCGGACACCTGCGGTGCGAAGTCCTCCGTGGTCGCGTAGCTGACGCGGTGCCCGTGCGCAACGAGCTCGGCGACCAGGCCCAAGCCGGGATTGACGTGCCCGTGGGCGGGAATGGCGAAGAAGGCGATGTGCGCCTTCTCGGTGCGGTAGAAGTTCTGCGCTGATGTGGACATGCGTCTACTCCCTGATCATCGCTCGAACGTCGAGCGGGTACGAATGACCGCCGCGCGGCGGGCTCGTGCACTCCGCGGCGCGGTAACTCGGTGCCGTCCATGACGGACTTGATCAGAGGTAAATCAGCGACTGCATGTCTCTAGGGCGATCTTTCAGCTTGGGGTTTGCGTGACGGAGCCGGTAGCGGAACCTCAGACGCCGCCGCGCTCCGGGATCCGCGACTTGAGTACGTCCAATACACGGCGCTGTGGCCGACGACGTCTGCGAACCCGCAGCGGTACGGGCTGCGCCCCACACCGCATGCGGCTAGCGCCGCATGCTGAAGGACACCCCAAGCTAATCGGAGGGACCGCCGGATGTCGCCTGAATTTCTCGATGACCACGACTCGATGACCACGAGGCTCGTCGGCGCCAGGTCGCTGGTCGACCCGACGCCGACGGCCCGTGACCGCCGAGCCTGCCTGGAATCCACTCTCGAATTGTCAAAGAGCAGTGACGGCTCGTCCCGAACGGGCGCCGGTCTTAGGAGACATTTCAGTTTGCGGTTTGCGTGGCGGTGCCGGGAGCGGAACCTCAGACGCCGCCGGGCTGCGGGATCCGCTGCTTGAGTAGCCACGGACCCCTTAGTCGGGGAAAACCGGCGCGGGGAACTGCGGAGAAAGATGCGCAGTGGCGCTATCGATCACGGTGGAGGCCGCGCGGGAAGCATGCCGTCGTTTGGCCACCGCAGGCGGAATTGGATGCGCCCATCACGGCGCGGAAAGATCGAACAACGCTGGGAACGAAGGAAGTTGAGCATGGCCGGTCACCTGCCGGTTGCCGAGTCGGTCGCGCTGACATCGACAACGCTACGACCGGAACGCACCGGGCGGTATTGGCCGTTCGGCCATTCTTACCGGGAGCGACCGCCTCGGTCGGTGCGCGGGCGCTGCTCCGGCGGGAGCTGGCAGGCCGGAGTGGCTCCCGGGAGGCGGTAGCGGTTGTCGGCCACCCACCGGTACGCGCGATCGGCGAGACCGCGCACCAGCGGGGCCGACATCAGGCGGCCGAGCAGTGGCCAGGGCACGCGGCAGGCCTTGAGGAGGTCGGCGACCGCCGCGGCACCACCGGAGATGCGGCCCGAGGTGGCCACCCACAGCACCTCGGCGCGGGCGCGCTCCTCGTTGGTGCCGAGTTCTGCCAGGTCCGCCTCCTGCCAGGGCAGCACGCGCATCCGCACCGGCAGGCGAGTCGCTGCCCGGACGCTGCGGGTGCAGAACCCGCAGTCGCCGTCGTAGATCAGCAGGGGACGTTCGGTCATGGCCACTCCCCCTCCGGGATGATCAGTCCAAGTCGTCGTGGCGCATCAGCAGCCTGCCCGCCTCGGTGAGCGAGCCGGACAGCGACGGGTACACCGAGAACGTGTTCGCCAGGTTGTCCACGGTCACCTGGTTCTGCACCGCCAGCGCGATCGGCAGGATCAGTTCGCTGGCGTTCGGGCCGACGACCACCCCGCCGACGACCACGCCGGTCTGCGGGCGGCAGAAGACCTTGAGGAAACCGCGCCGGAGACCTTCCATCTTCGCACGCGGGTTCGTCGCCAGCGGCATCGTCACCGTGCGCGCGGGCACCTCGCCGCTGTCGATCGCCTGCTGGCTGATCCCGACGGTGGCGATCTCCGGGTGGGTGAAGACGTTGGCGGCGACGGTCTTGAGCTTGATCGGCGTGACGCCCTCGCCCAGCGCGTGCCACATCGCGATGCGGCCCTGCATCCCGGCCACCGAGGCCAGCAGCAGCAGGCCGGTGCAGTCCCCGGCGGCGTAGATCCCGGGGACGTTCGTGCGCGAGACGCGGTCGACCGGGATGTAGCCGCTGCGGTCGACCTCGATGCCGACCCGGTCCAGGCCGAGCTCGTCGGTGTTGGGCACCGACCCGACGGTCAGCAGGGCGTGGCTGGCCTCCACCTTGCGCCCGTCGGCCAGGTGGATCAGCACGCCGTCGTCGGTGCGCTCCACCTTCTCGGCACGAGCGTGCTTGACGACCTCGGTGCCGCGCTCGGCGAAGACCTCTTCCAGCACGGCCGCGGCGTCGGCGTCCTCGTGCGGCAGCACGCGGTCCCGGCTGGAGATCATGCTGACCTTCACGCCCATCTCGGTGTAGGCGGAGGCGAACTCCACACCGGTGACACCGGAGCCGATCACGGCCAGGTGCCTGGGCAGCTCGGGCAGGTCGTAGAGCTGGCGCCAGGTCAGGATGCGCTCTCCGTCGGGCTCGGCGCCCTTGAGGATGCGCGGCGTGGCTCCGGTGGCGATGAGCACGACGTCAGCGGCGAGTTCCTCGAAACCGCCATCGGCGAGATCGACGCCGATCTGGTGGACGGCCATGCCCTTGGTGGAGTTGGCGAACCGCGCGCGCCCCGGCAGGATCCGCACACCTTCGCGGCGGACCCGGGAGCGGATGTCGGCGGACTGCGCCAGGGCCAGTCCCTTGACCCGGCCGTGCACGACCGCGACCTCGACGTCGGAGTCGTCGTTGTTGGCCCGGATGCCGAGCTCGGCGGCGTCACGGATGGATGAGCGAGCGCCCGCCGAGGCGATGAAGGTCTTGGACGGAACGCAGTCGTAGAGCACGCAGGCCCCGCCGAGCCCTTCCGGCTCGACCAGGGTGACGTCCGCCCCGTTGGATGCTGCGACCAGAGCCGCCTCGTAGCCGGCCGGGCCGCCTCCCATGATCACGATGCGGGTCACTTCGTTGTCCTCCCCTGTACCACCTTGTGGGCGCCGGACCTACCGTACGCTGCGCGGAGGCCGGGCAAACCGGGTGGTGACGAGAGTGGTGAAGGACACTCCCGCACCGGGCACCGTGCGTAATCGCGCCCGAGGCCTTGATCGCGCCGAGTGGCATCCGGGCGCTCGACCCGGAGGGCGGACGCCACCGCTTCCGGCAGCGGCGAACGAATTCGCAACCAACCCCCGTTCGTGCCGTGGTCCGTTCCACCTTCTCCGCGAACGATCGTTACCCTGGTGCACGTGCCTCTGTACGCCGCGTACGGATCCAACATGGATCCGGCCCAGATGTTGAAGCGCGCACCGCATTCCCCGATGGCGGGAACCGGGTGGCTGATGGATTGGCGCCTGACCTTCGGTGGTGAGGACTACGGTTGGGAAGGCGCCCTCGCCACGATCGTCGAGCAGCCCGGCTCGCAGGTCTTCACGGTGCTCTACGACGTGAGCCCCGAAGATGAGCGGAACCTGGACAGCTGGGAGGGCGGCGAGCTCGGGATGCACAAGAAGCTGCGGCTTCGGGTGCAGACGCTCGACGGCCCGGTGCTGGCGTGGTTGTACGTGCTCGACGCCTACGAGGGCGGCCTGCCGTCGGCTCGCTACCTCGGAGTGCTCGCCGACGCGGCCGAGGCCGCCGGGGCTCCCGAGGACTACGTGGAGAAGCTGCGGATCCGTCCCTGCCACAACGTGGGGCCGGGCACGCCGCGCGACCTCTAGATCCAGCCGCGGTCGCGCAGTTCGCTGCGGAACCGCTGGTAGTTGATCTCGAGCCGCTCGTCCGGTGCCGGTTCGACGGATTCCGCGGCCGGGACCATGCTTCGCGCCGCCGTGCTCAGGTCCGGGTGCACCGTGCCGGCTGCGGCCAGCAACGCCGCGCCCAGCGCGGTTCCCGCCTCCCGCACGCGCAGCACCGGTCTGCCGAGCACGGACGCGCGGATCCCGCACCAGACCGCGCTGCGAGCGCCGCCGCCCGCGGTCCGGATCGGCCCGACGGCCGTCGCACCGAGTTCGTCCAGCCGCTCCAGCGCCAGGCGTTCGCAGAAGGCGACGCCCTCCAAACGCGCCCGGTGCTCCTCGACTCGATCTACCGGGGTGCCGAGCCGGAACGCCTCGGCGCTCGGTGCCAGGAACGGGAAGCGCTCACCGCGACCGCGCAACGGGTAGTCGACGATGTCCGCCGGTCCGCGGGCGGCGGCCGCGGCGTCCAGCTCGGGCAGCTCATCGACGGCCGCATCGGCCAGCGCTGCACCCCCGACACCGGCGGCGCCGCCCGGCAACCATCCGCCTTCGGGGTGCAGATGGCTGTAGACCGCACCCGCCGGATCGTGCACGAGCTCGCGGGCGACGCCCTTGAGCACCATGGTCGTGCCCAGCACCGTGACGAACCGGCCGACATCGACCGCGCCTGCGGCCAGCTGACCCGCGCACCCGTCGGTCATGCCCGCGCGAACCTCGCATCCGCGCGGGAGCCCGGTCGACGCGGCTGCCTCGGCGGAGACCCGTCCGAGCGGCGTCGTGGGACGCACGACCGCTGGTAGCAGGCGTTCGGGCACTTCCAAGGCCACGAAGACCTCGCTCGCCCACTCCTCGGCGACGACGTCATAACCGCTCTTGAGCGCGTGACTGGTGTCGGCCGGGACCGGGTGTCCAACCAGCTCGCGGCCGATCACCTCCGGGGTGTGGCACACCCGCTCCGTCTCGGGATGCGCGTGGGCCAGGTGGGCGATCCGGGTCAGGCCGGAACCGGCGGAGGGCGTGATGCCGGAACGCCGCCAGCGCGACTCGCCCGCCCGTCGCGCGATGCGCGCTTCGTGCTCGGCGCGCCGGTCGTCGTACATCAGCGCGGGCCCCAGCGGCCGTCCCGAGCGGTCCACCGCCACGACCGTGCCGGAGGTGGCCGCAACGGCCAGCGCCGTGATCTCCGCGCTGCGCGAGCCGAGGCCCGCGGTGCATTCGGCCAGGCAGTCGCGGACGGCGGGCCACCAGCTCCGGGCGTCCTGCTCGGATCGGGCGCCCGATCGCTCGGGTGCGGGCAGCGACCGCGAAGCCGCGGCGAGCAGATTGCCCGCCGGGTCGTGGATCTGAACCCGCGCGTTCGCGGTGGCGATGTCGACGCCTGCGACGAGCTCGCTCGTCACGAAGCCAGCCTCTCCAGCGCCTCGGGGAGTTCGGCCAGCGAGGGCACGGCCAGGTCGGGTTCGGCGAGCTGCTCCGGCGTGGGGTTCGGCGGGGCCTCGCCGCGCAGCACCCACACGGTGCGCAGCCCGACCGCCTTGGCACCGCGCACATCGGAGTCGAGCCGGTTGCCGACGTGCACCGCGCGAGCGGCGTCGACGCCGGCCTCGCGCAGGGCGTGGCGGAAGATCCGCGGGTCCGGCTTCTCCACGCCCAGCGACTCCGAGATCGCCCAGACGTCGACGTGCTCGGCGATGCCGTCCCTGCGCAGGGCCCGGACCACCGCGGTGCGCTGGTTGGCCACCAGCGCGATCCGGTAGGACGCGGCGAGCTTGCCCAGCGCGGGCAGCACGTCGTCGAACAGGCACGAAGGCGGGTACTCCCAGCGCCGGTGGGCCAGTTCGGACAGGCTCTGCCGGTGTTCCGGGGTGAAGAACCGCTGCGCGATCTTGGATCGCAGCGAGCCGCCCTGCTGCTGCCGGTGCTCGTCGTAGACGCGCTGGAACTCGTCCTCGTCCACGGTGCGACCGTCCTGCTCGGCGAGCTCCTGCGCGGCGCGCAGCAAAGCGTCCCGGTAGGCGATGTCGTCGTAGATCGGGCCGCCGACGTCGAGCAGCACCAGTTCGATCGGCTCGGATGGAGTCGTGGGCACGGGGCGTCCTTCCGCTCGATATCCGCAGTCAAAATAACATGATCGATGATCTGGTTAACAGGAATCGATGTGAAAGATACCGTTTCCATCAGGCGTCCCCGGCAGTCGCGGCGAGCGCGGGATCGACCCAGGCCAGCTCGAGCAATCCGAGTGCCCGCCGGGTACCGCGGCGATCGACGCGGCGGGCCAGTCGCTGCCCGACCAGAGCTCGGAACCGCTCGGCGCGATCACCGAGCCCGGCCAACGCCCGTTCCAAGCAATCGAGGGCTCGGCGCTCCGGGCCGGTGCACAGCAGCTCGGCGAGCGCGATGTCGAGCGCGTGCACCCGGAGCCCATCGAGCACGTCGACATCCGCCTCCCGGATCCACGACTGCCGCACCACCAGACCGGCCTGGGTGCGCAGCTCGCAGCCGTATGGAACGGTCAGGTGCACCTCGTCCGGGATCGGAGCGCAGCCGTGGAAGGCCACCGCCGTGGCCCCGGAGAGCACCGAGCGCTGGTCGGCGCGCAGCGTCGCTGCGGCCGCGCGGGCCAGCGGTTCCTCGGCCAGCGGCGCCGGGATGAGAACCCCGCGCCAGGGCTGCACCCACTCGCCCTCGCGCAGGGCCTCGGCCACGTGCTCCACGCCGAGCAGCCGTTCGGCATCACCGCGCAGCAGCGCGCCGTGCCGGGTCGGCAACGGGCTCTGCGGATCGAGAGCGGGCGGAAGCTGCGGGCAGGTTGTTCTGGTTCGCATATCCGTAAAGAGGAGCTGGAACCGCCCACAGATACACCTGCCCGCTCGATACACCCCGATCCGGTGGAGTTCTCAGCCTTCGAGCGTCTGCAGCGCGGCGTGCACCAGGGTCCGGATGCCCACGAACAGCGCCCGCTCGTCGAGGGCGAACGTCGGCTGGTGCAGGTCGAGGGTGCGCCCGGTCCCGGAGTGAACGCCCAGCCGCCCGAAGGAGCCGGGCACGTGCTCCAGGTACCAGCCGAAGTCCTCGCCGCCGGAGGACTGCGGCGTGCCCACCTGGGCCTCCGGGCCCATCGCCGTGACCACACCGGTGCGCAGCAGCTCGGTGCTGGCCGCCTCGTTGACCACCGGTGGGACGCCGCGCCGGTGCTGCAGGTCGAAGCCCACGCCGAGCGGGCTGAGCAGGCTGTGCACCAGCTCGTGCACCAGCGGTTCGAGCTTGGCCCAGGTGTCGCGATCGGCGGTGCGCAGCGTGCCGGTGAGCACGCCGTCCTGCGGGATGGCGTTGGGGGCTTCGCCCGCGTGCACCGCGCCCCAGGTGAGCACGGTCGCGGTGCGCGGGTCGACGCGACGGGACAGCAGCGTGGGCAGCCCGGTGATGACGGTTCCCAGCGCGTGCACCAGATCGCCGGTCAGGTGTGGCCGGGAGGTGTGCCCGCCCGGCGAGTTCAGCCGCAGTTCCAGCAGGTCGGTGGCCGAGGTGATGGCACCTTCCTTGATCCCGACCTGCCCGACCTCCAGCTTCGGGTCGCAGTGCAGCCCGAAGATCCGCTCCACGTCATCCAGCGCGCCGGTGGCCAGCACGTCCAGCGCACCGCCCGGCATGACCTCCTCGGCAGGCTGGAAGATCAGCCGCACCCTGCCGGGCAGCCGCGGAGCCGTCGCCAGGGCCAACGCCGCGCCCAGCACGATCGTCGTGTGCGCGTCGTGGCCGCAGGAGTGCGCTACCCCGTCCACTGTGGAGGAGAACGGCAGTCCGGTGGCCTCGGTCAGCGGTAGCGCATCGATGTCCGCGCGCAACGCGACCATGGGGCCGGAGTCACCGATGTCGCAGGTCAGACCGGTTCCTGCTGGCAGCAGCCACGGCTTGAGCCCGGCCTGGCCGAGCTGGTCGGCGAGAAAAGCGGTGGTGCGGTGCTCGGCTCGGGAGAGCTCGGGGTGCGCGTGGATGTGGCGGCGCCAGGCGAGCACGCGCTGCGCGTTCGCCGCCAGCCAGGCGTCCAGCCAGGACGGCCCGCGTCCCGCACCGAGGTCGGCCACCTCGGATTCCACATCGGACCCCATGGCCCCCATCGTGCTGTCCAACTGCGCGGACGGCTCGTCGGTCGCCAGCAAGATCGTCTGCGCGGCGGAAGGAATCTCCGCCGCGCCCCGCTCCTCGTCCCGCGGGTCCGGGCCGCGGGAATCCACCACGGTCACGCCGTGCCTCCAGACGTGTGGTTCTGTTCAGTTGCTCGGTCACGCGCACCGGCCAGCAGTCGCTCGCGCTGCGCACCAATGGTCGCCGCGGCCAGCGCGGTCCAGGCCATCGCCACCGCGCCGTCGAGCACCGCCCGATCCGCGGACGGAGTGGCGCAGGCGGCGGCGAACTCCGCCTGGTGGTTGACCGCGTCGCCGCAGTCCACCGCGATCATCGGGTGGATCGCGGGCAGGGCCCGGGTCACGTTGCCCATGTCGGTGCTGCCGATGACCCGGTCTCGCTCAACACTCCGATCGAGCGGGTTTCGCCCGAGCTCGGTGATCGCGCGGCGGTACTGCTCCGACAGCCAGTGGTCCGGATCCAGCTCCGCGTACACCGGGGACACCTGCACGATCTCGTGCGAGCACCCGGTCGCCGTGGCGCCGGCCTCGAAGCAGGACCGGATGCGGTTCTCCAGGCGTCGCAGGGAGCTCTCCTCCGCAGCGCGAAGGTTGTAGACCGCCGCGGTGCGCGCGGGCACGATGTTCGGCGCCGCGCCACCCTCCGTAACGATACCGTGCACCATTTGTCGCGGCTCCAGGTGCTGCCGCAGCAGCCCGACCGCCACCTGCATGACGGTCAGCGCGTCGGCAGCGTTGCGGCCCAGTTCCGGCGCGGAGGCGGCGTGCGCGGCGCGACCGGTGTAGCGCACCTCGAGGTCGTTGATCGCCAGCGACGCCGGGCGGCAGATCTCCTCCGGACCCGGATGCACCATCGCCGCCAGCGCGAGGTCGTCGAAGACGCCTTCGCGCAGCATGACGACCTTGCCCCCGCCGACCTCCTCGGCCGGCGTGCCGATCAGCCGCACGGTCAATCCCGCCTCGTCGGCCACCCGGGCGAGCGCGAGCGCGGCGCCGACCCCAGCGGCGGCGATGACGTTGTGCCCGCAGGCGTGTCCGACCTGCGGCAGCGCGTCGTACTCGGCGCAGATCCCGACGACCAGTTCACCGGTGCCGTACTCGCCGATCAGCGCGGTCTCCAGGCCCGCGACCGGAGCTCGCACGCGGAAGCCACGTCGCGCCAGCACATCGGCGACCTTGGCCGAGGCTCGGTGCTCCTCGAAGGAGAGCTCGGGATCGGCGTGAATACCGCGGGAGAGCCCCACCAGTTCGGCCTCGGCATCGTCCACGGCGGCTCGGCAGTGGTCGCGCAGCGCTGCCTGCGGCGCGGATTCGTCGGCGGGCGGGGTGGTACGCATTTGCACCCATCCTGCCGCAGCGAGATCCGTCCCGCGCTGCGGAGATGGGCCGCGACGACAACCGGTACCCACCTTGCGCCGAACGGGTGGTTCTTCTTCACCCGGGCCGATTACTGGCACAAAAGAATCCGGCCACCTCATACTTTTGAGTGAGCCAGCAAATGATACGGACAAAACGTCAATTGCTGGTTCGAAATTGGTCGAACTCGAGGCGGGACCGCAAAGGTCGCCCGACCGGCCGGACAGCACGCCGCGCCGCTCCAGCCAGGAGTTCGATCGGAGTTCGAGGCGCTCGAGAGACCGCCGGAAGGACCGATCCGGCAACCGCAGCGCCGATTCCGCGCCACGAGAAATAGGTGTGGGCCGGCACCGGTCGGGGGGCTTCCCGGTGCCGGCCCACGTCTTCGCGGGCTACTCACCCGAAACCACGCGGTCGGCTGACTAATGCTCCGCGCGCACGATCACTTATGAAAATCCCACAGGTTCGTCGTCAGGTCTAGTCCATGGCGAGAATTCGCGCCGGGGAATCGGCGTGGAAACCGCTCGCTCACCGAGTTTTCCCGCGCCGTTACTTCTTCTTCCACTCGACGAACAGGACCGGCTTCTTGCGCAGCCTGCGACTGACCAGGACCGCGCCGATGAGCACCAGCCCGGCCACCCCGAGGATGGTTCGCCGCTCGCGTTCGGCGGGCGTCTCGCCCCCCGGCTGCTGACCGGGTGCGGGCTGCTGGGCGACCACCACGGCCGCGGGGGCGGGCTCCGCCGACGCGGCCGGTGCCACCGGCGTGAACAACAGGGATAACCCGATCGCGACTCCGGCGAGCAGGCGGCCGATCCGCCTCATGCTGGCTCCACATCCTTCTGCGCCACGTCGGCACACCACCGACGCTTCCGTGGTAACCCGTACCGGTCTATTTGATCATATTGACCGCTGTCAGTGACCGGCCGTGGTCAACTTGCCCAATCGGGACGGTTCTAGATCGACCCTCGGCGGACAACCGCCAGTTCAGCGACCAACAACGGGGGGACCCGGCGGCGGACGCCCGGGGTCGGCGCAGACCGTCAACCGCTGCGGTGACGCTCGGCCTCGATGCGCTCGCCCAACTCGTCGATGATCAGGGTGTCGCGCTTGATGCTGTCGGTGCGGTAGGCGGCGCGGCCGATCAGCTGCGCCAGCACCGGTGCCGTCAGCATCTGGAAGAGACCGACCAGGATCAGCCCCGTGGCCAGGCTGAAGTTGAGCTGGACCGCGGTGCCCACGAGGATCAGCAGCAGTCCGAGCGTCTGCGGTTTGGTGGCCGCCTGCAGGCGCGCGGTGACGTCCGGGAAGGTCAGCAGCCCGATCGCGCCGAACAGGCAGGACAGCGCACCACCGATCAAGCAGATCGCGGAGAACACGTCGAGGACGATCACCGGTAGGGCTCCCTTCGCTCGGTCAGCCGGGCCGCGCTGATCGAGCCGATGAAGGCGAGCAACGCGAACGCGGCGAGCAGCGCGATGTTCGAGCCGTCCTGCTGCCAGCCCATGCCCGCGCAGGTCGCGGCGACGATGAGGGTGACCAGCACGTCGACCGAGACGATCCGGTCCAGGGTCGTGCTCCCGCGCAGCAACCGGACGACCACCAGCAGCCCGGCGACGGCGAGCAACGCCAGCGTCGTCAGAAATACCCAGGTCATCCGGCCTCCCGCACGAGTTCCCGCTCGGCCGCCGAGCCGACGGCCGAGACCACGAAGTGTTCGAGGCGGGCGACCTCGCGGCGCACCGACTCCTCTCCGTCGAGGCAGAGCGCGTAGACGTAGCAGATCCGGTTGGCCCGATCGATCTGCAGCACGAACTGGCCGGGCGCCAGCGAGATCGCGCTGGCCACCAGCGCCGTGAGGTGATCGGAGTCGATGCGCAGCCGGGCACCGACGATGCCCGCCGTGGCGTTCGGGCCGAACCGCAGCGCCTGCCAGGTCACCCGCATCGTGGACACGACCAGGTCCCAGCCCAGATAGCCGATCAGCCGCAGCAGCGGCAGCGGGCGCACGACCATGCCGGTCCGGATGGGCGGCAGCGGGAACAGCAGGCTCACCAGCGCCGCGACGACCAGGCCGAACAGCAGCGTGCCGAGATCGAAGGTTCCCCACAGCAGCACCCAGACCAGCGTCAGCCAGATCATCAGCGGGACCCGGCGCAGCAGCCGCTTCCCGCGGGTGAGTCGCTTAGCCATGACGATCACCTCCCAGCACCGCGCTGCGATAGGTGTCGGCGTGCATCAGGTCGCTCGCCGCGCGCCCGCTGATCCCGGCGAGCGGGCCGGCTAGCACCGCGATGACCACGCTGGTCGCCACCAGCACCCCGGTCGCCATCAGCATCGGACGGCTCGAGCTGGCGGTGCCCACGATCAGCTCGTCGGTGGGGTCCGGGTCCGGTGCGGGCGCTTTGACCTGTCCCCAGAACGCCCGGGTCCACACCCTGGCCATCGCGTAGAGGCTGAGCAGGCTGGTCAGCACGGCCGTCGCGGTGACCGCGTAGGCGGCGATCGTCCCGGCGTTCACACCTGCCTGCAGCAGGGCGAGCTTGGCGACGAAACCGGAGAACGGCGGCACCCCCGCCAGGCTCAGCGCGGGCAGCGCGAACAGCACGCCGATCAGCGGCGCAGCCTTCGCCAGCCCGCCCATCCTGGTGAGCGCGACGGTGCCGGTGTGCCGCGTGATGATCCCGCTGACCAGGAACAACGTCGCCTGCACGGTGATGTGGTGGACGACGTAGAGGATCACGCCGGTCAGGCCCAGCACGTCGTAGACGCCGAGGCCGAACAGCATGTAACCGATGTGGCTGACCAGCAGGAAGGACAGCAGCCGGTTGAGGTCGTTCTGCGCGAGCGCGCCGAGCGCACCGACGATCATGGTGATCAGCGCGATGCCCAGCATCAGCTTCCAGCTGGACGCGTGCGAGAACACCAGCGTCTGGGTCCGGATCAGCGCGTAGATGCCGACCTTGGTGAGCAGGCCCGCGAACACCGCGGTGACCGGAGCTGGCGCGGTCGGATAGCTGTCCGGCAACCAGAAGTGCAGCGGAACCATCGCGGCCTTCACGCCGAAGACGATCACCACCAGCAGCGCCAGCGCGGTCTGCAGACCGTCGGGCAGCTCGTGCACCTTCTGCCCGAGATCGGCCAGGTTGACCGTGCCGGTGGAGGCGTACACCAGCGCGATCATGGTGATGAACAGCAGCGAGGAGGCCAGGCTCACGATCGTGTAGGTCATGCTGGCGCGCACCCGCTCGGCCTTGGTGCGGCGCGTGATGAGCACGTACGAGGAGCTGAGCATGATCTCGAAGGCCACGAACAGGTTGAACAGGTCGCCGGTGAGGTAGGCCAGCGACACCCCCGCGCACAGCATCAGGTACATCGGGTGGAAGGTGGTGCTGGAGGCCTCCCGTCCGTAGTCGGTGATGCGCTGGCCGATCGAGTAGATCAGCACCGCGAAGGTCACCACCGAGGACACCAGCAGCAGCAGCGCCGACAGCCGGTCGGCGATCAGGGTGATGCCGAACGGGGCGGGCCAGGCGCCCATCTGCAGCACGACCGGCCCCGAGGTGTCGGCAAGGTACAGCAGCGCGGCGGCGTCGGCGATGATCGCCCCCAGCACCAGCAGTCCGAGCAGGCGCTGCACGTCGGCGTACGCGCCGAGGGCGAGGGTGAGCCCGGCGGCGGCCAGCGGTAGCAGCACGGGCAGCGCGACCAGAACCGTCACGCGGCCTCCTCCTCTTCCTCTTCGACCTGCCGGCGTTCGAGCCGCTGGATGCGCCGGTCCTCGACGTCGTCGCGCACCTCGTCGTGACCCAGCAGCGTCCAGGACCGGTAGGCCAGGGCGAGCAGGAACGTGGTGAGCGCGAAGGTGATCACGATCGCGGTCAGCGCCATCGCTTGCGGCAGCGGATCAGTCATCTGCTCCGGGCTCGCGCTGGTGAGCATCGGCGCCCGCCCGGGCGGGCCGCCCGCGGTCTGCAGCAGCAGGTTGGAACCGTGCCCGAGGATCACGATGCCGAGCAGCACGCGCATCAGGGAGCGCTGCATCAGCAGGTAGAAGCCGACCGAGTACAGCACCGCCACCACGACGGCCAGCGTCAGGTTGATCGTCATGGTTGCCCCCTCGCCGCGGCGTCGGCGTCGGACTCGATGCCCGAGCCCAGGGTGCGCAGCAGGTCCAGCACGACGCCGACGATCAGCAGGTACACGCCGCTGTCGAGCACCAGGCTGGAGACGAACTTGACCTCGCCGATGGCTGGCAGCGCGAGCTTGTAGATCGCGCTCTGCAGCGGAGCGCCGCCGAATGCCAGCGGCAGCAGCGCCGCCGAGGTGGCCAGGGTGAGCCCAGTGCCGATGAGCACCGGCGGCCGCATCGACACGATCGCGCTGTCGTCCATTCGGCCACCGGCCAGGTAGCGCAGCACGAACGCCTGCCCGGCCACCAGTCCGCCGCTGAAGCCGCCGCCCGCCCGGTCGTGCCCGGCGAAGAGCAGGTAGATCGACAGCACCAGCACGGTCGGGAACACGATGCGCGCGGCCAGCTCCAGCAGCATCGAGCGCTTGGCGCCCTCGCGCCGGAAGCCGGACAGCAACCAGCGTTCGGTCGGCGCGTCCCACTCCGACCAGTCCGGATTGCGAGAAGTCTTCATTCACCGGCCTCCTGGTTGGCGACGCGGGTGCTACGCCTCCGGCGTTCGTGCCGGGAAGCGAGGATGAGGCTGGCCACGCCGGTCGCGGCGACCGCCAGCACGGCGATCTCGCCCACGGTGTCGAAGGCCCGGAAGTCCACGAGGATCGCGTTGACCACGTTCGTCGCGCCCGCGCCCTTCTCGGCGTGCTCGATGAAGTAGTCGCTGGCCTCCGGCGGATGTCTGCGCGCGGCGCTGAACACGATCGCGGCCAGCGCGACGAACACGCCCGCTCCGGTCGCGATGATGGCCTTGGGCAGGCCGAACAGCTTCGCCGTGTCGGTCTCGGTGAACCGCTCGGGCAGGCGGCGCAGCACGAAGACGAACGCCACGATGGTCAGCGTCTCCACCAGGAACTGGGCCAGCGCCAGGTCCGGCGCGCCGTCCACGATGAACAGCCCGCCGATGCCGTAGCCGACGACGCCGACCAGCAGCACCGCGGTGAGCCTGCGCTGCGCGCGCAACACCGCCAGCGCCCCGACGACCACTCCCGCGGCCAGCGGGAGCTGCATCAGCGAGTCGTAACCGCGCAGGTCGTCCGGGACGGTGGTGCGCAGCACCAGCGCGGTGCCCGGCACGGCCAGCACGGTCAGCAGGATGATGCCGACGTAGGTCGGCAGCGAACCGACCTGGGTGCGGGCCGTGACAGCGACGGCTACGCGTTCCAGCAGTCCGGTGATCCGTTCGTAGGTGCGCTGGGCGTTGAGCGGTTTTGGCCAGCGAGCGCGCAGCGCGGTGAGCGGGTCGCGGTACACGTGCAGCACGACACCACCGGCCAGCGCGATCACCGATAGCACCAGGGGTGGGTTGAGACCGTGCCACAGCGCCAGGTGGTAGGGCTTGGCCGGGGAGGGGAAGGACTTCGCGAAGGCCCCGGCGAGCGCGTCGACCAGCGGGTATCCGATGCCCAGCGCGAGCCCGGCCAGCGCGGGCAGCGCGGCCGGGATCAGCGCCTGCAGCTCGCCGGGCTTGATGGTGCTCGGCGCGGGCAGCGCCTTGGTGGTGAAGGTGCCCAGCCACATCCGCAGCGTGTAGCCCGCGGTGAGCATCGAGCCGAGCACCAGCCCGGCGAGGATCACCGGGTCGTGGAAGGCGCTGAAGGCGGCTTCCTTGCCGAGGAAGCCCAGCAGCGGCGGGAGTCCGGCCATCGAGGCGGCGGCGAGCGCAGCCACGATCGCCAGCGCGGGCTGCGCGCGGCCGAACCCGGAGAGCTTGCGGATGTCGCGGGTGCCGGCCTGGTGGTCGACCATGCCCACGACCAGGAACAGCGTTGCCTTGAACAGGCCGTGCGCGAGCAGCATGGTGGCCCCGGCCAGCTCGGCGTCGTGACTGCCCGCGCCGAAGAGCACCATCAGGAACCCGAGCTGGCTGACCGTTCCGTAGGCCAGCAATCGCTTGAGGTCGTGCTCGTGCAGCGCGCGCCATCCGCCGAAGATCATGGTGGCCAGGCCGAAGACCGCGGTCGGCCAGCGCCACTCGGGCAGCGCGCCGAAGACGGGGCCAAGTCGCGCGACCAGGAAGACACCGGCCTTGACCATCGAGGCGGCGTGCAGGTACGCGCTGATCGGGGTGGGCGCGACCATCGCGGCGGGGAGCCAGTTGTGGAACGGCAGCTGGGCGGACTTGGTGAACGCGCCGACGAGGATCAGCAGCGCCGCGACGGTGATCGCCGGACCGGTCGGCGGGTTCGCGGCGAGTTCGGAGATGCGGTAGGTGCCCGCGGTCTCGCCGAGCAGGACGAAGCCGAGCAGCATCACCAGGCCGCCGAGCGTGGTGATCATCAGCGCCTGCAGCGCGGAGCGGCGGGATTCGCGACTGATGCCCGCCTGCCCGACCAGCAGGAACGAGCAGATCGTCGTGAGTTCCCAGAAGACGTAGACGGTGATCAGGTCGTCGGCGAGGACGAGCCCGAGCATGGCGCCCGCGAACCCGAGCAGCAGCGGCGCGGACCGGCGGGCGTCACCGCGGTCGCGCGGGAAGTAGGCGTCGGCGTAGATCAGGATCAGCGCGCCCAGCCCGGAGACCAGGATGATCATCAGCACGGCCAGCGCGTCGAGCCGGAAATCCAGGTTCAGGCCGATCAGCGGCGCCCACTGCACGGTCTCGGCCGGTGTCCGCCCGGCCAGCACTCCGGGCGTCCGCGTCAGGGCCCACGCGCCTGCGGCAGCCGGCGGCAGCGCCGCGATCAGGAACGCCGCTCGGGTGTCCCGGCGGGCGATCGCGGGCAGGAACAGGGCCGTCACCAGGTGCGCGAGGACGAAGCCGAGCAAGGACACCTCCCTATTCCCGTACGCCGGACCCGCCGACCGAGGCCACCGGGATTGTTCGCCACCGCCATCGCGCGCGCACCGCGACGCGCCACGCGCCTCCGCAAAGCACCGCTGCGGTCATCGGGCGGAGGGCGGGCCGGCCCCGAGAGGTCCGATCGCTGATCAACCTATCTGTCCCGGCCGCGTCCCGGCTAAATCGGACACGCTGCTGCCGAGCTCGCATCGGAGCGGATTTCGGTTGGCGTGAAAGGGCTTCACGTTGTTTCGTGAGGAGTGGAGCCGCACCGCGCGAGTGGGATTATTCACGAGGAGTAACGTGCTCGGGCACGCGCGATGCCCTCCGGGCGCGGATTCCGGCATCGATCCGAGCGGTTCGCCTTCGAAGCCCGGAGCGAAGGTGGAAAATGTGATCGTGCCCGCCGAAAGCCAAGACACCCTCGCCGGCGCAGGCCGGCTGATCGCAGACCGATACCGCCTGGAGCGCAAGCTCGGCGGCGGCGCGATGGGCCGCGTCTGGTACGCCACCGACGAGCTGCTGCAACGGCCGGTCGCGATCAAGGAGATCAAACTCGCCCCGGGCGTGCCCGCGGAGGAAGCCGCGGAGCTGCGCGAACGAGCGCTGCGCGAGGCGCGCGCCATCGCGGTCCTGTCCCACCCGAACGTGGTGACGCTCTACGACGTCGCGCGCGAGGACGGCGAGCCGTTCGTGGTCATGGAGCTCGTGCCGTCGCAGAGCCTGGCGGCGATCCTCGACGAGCACGGTCCGCTCGACGACCAGCAGCTCGCGGTGATCTGCGATGGTGTCGCGGCCGGTCTCGACGCCGCGCACCGGTCCGGGATCGTGCACCGCGACGTCAAGCCGGGCAACGTGCTCATCGGCGACGACGGCAGGCTGAAGGTCAGCGACTTCGGCATCTCGCGCAACGTCGCCGAACACACCATCACCAGCACCGGCATCCTGCTGGGCACCCCGGCGTTCATCGCCCCGGAGGTCGCCGAGGGCGAGGCGGTCACCGCGGCAGCGGACCTGTGGGGGCTGGGCACCACGCTGTTCGCCGCCACCGAGGGGCGCCCGCCCTACGACGTGGACAACGATCCGCTGGCCACGATCAACGAGGTCGTGCACGGACCGGTCCCGGAGATCCGGCGGCAGGGCCCGATCGGTGAGGTGCTGACCGGGCTGATGGTCAAGGACCCGGCGGAGCGGATGCCGCTCAACGAGGCGCGGCGGCGCGTTCAGCACCTGCTCCCCGAACCCGGAGCCCGGCCGTTCGGGATGCTGCTCGACCCGCAGGCACCGACGGTGCGGGTGCGCAAGCAGGTGGTGCAGCACCCTGACCAGAACGCCGCACAGCCGAATCCGGAGCCACATCCGCCGGAGAACCCGCAAGCGCCCTCGGAGCATCCCGGCACGAGCGCCGAGCCGAGCGCGCCCGCCCCGCTGGCCGCCGATCCCGGACCGCCTCCGTTCCCGTTGCAGGATCCGCCGGCCAAGTCGCGCACGAGGCGCCGGTCGGTGCCCGCGACGATCGGGCTGGTGCTGGTCGCGGTGCTGCTGTTCGCCTTCGCGCTGGTGGGCGGGTTCGCCACCACCAGGCTCGCGGCGGGCAAGCCACCGCTGCCGGACGTGCCGGGCATCTGGTCGCCCTCCGACTCCGCGACGCGGCAGCCGTCCGAGCCGCTCGCGCTGGCCCCCTACCAGGACCGGGCCAAGCACACCGACGCGCCGTCCGGCGGGGCGTTCGGCATCCGAGCACCCGCCGAACCCGGCTGGCGAACGTTCCACAGCGAGCGCAACGACATCGCCAACAGCGCGGTCGTCTCGTTCGTCTCCCCGGACGGCGCCACCGAGGCCGCCGTCCAGCGCTACGGCGACTACTTCGACGACGGCGCGACGATGCGGGAGTTCGAGGACCAGCTCGCCAGCGAGCTGAGCGGGCAGTTCACCGCGCTGCAGGTGGACAGCGCCACGGGCGCGGGCGACAGCAGGCGGATCTCCTACACCACCAGCGTCCGCCCGGTGTTCACCACCGCCAAGAGCCTCGTCACCCGACACACGGTCGCGGCCCCGCTCAAGCGCGGCGACGACCTCTGGGTGATCCGCGTGACCGGTCCCACCGGCGAGGACGACGCGCAGGAACGGCTGCTGGACAGGATCGTCCCGACCTTCCAGACGACCGCCGACTGACGCCCCGACCACCAGCGATCACTCGACCAGCGGGAACAGCGGCGCCCCGGTGCGGCTCGTCCGGTGGACGGGCGGTGCGGACGACTAAGCTGCCCGCCCGTGACGCCTACGACTAACTCCGACCCGACCACCGCGGCGAGCACGGCCGCCGCGAAGCTCACCGGGATCACCGGTATCGAGCGCCACGACATGGCAGTTGTGCTCGGTTCGGGCTGGCAACCCGCGGCCGACCGGATCGGCGAACCGGACCACGAGTTCCCGATGTCCGACCTGCCCGGCTTCGCCAGGCCCGGTGCCGTCGGGCACAGCGGGAAGATCCGGTCCGTGCAGGTCGGGGACAAGCGTGTCCTGATCATGCTCGGCCGCACGCACCTCTACGAGGGGCACGGCATCGACCCGGTCGCGCACGGCGTGCGCACCGCCGCGGCCGCGGGCTGCGGCACGATCGTGCTCACCAACGCCGCGGGCGGCCTCCGCGAGGGCATGCAGGTCGGCCAGCCCGTCCTGATCAGCGACCACATCAACATGACCGCGAAGTCGCCGCTGGTGGGTGCCGACTTCGTGGACATGACCCACCTGTACTCACCGCGACTGCGCGAGCTGGCGCGCACCATCGACGACTCCCTGCAGGAGGGGGTCTACGCGGGCATGCCCGGACCGCACTTCGAGACCCCGGCCGAGATCCGGATGCTGCGCGGCCTGGGCGTCGACCTCGTCGGCATGTCGACGGTCGTGGAAGCCATCGCGGCGCGTGCAGCGGGCGCGGAGGTCTTCGGTCTCTCGCTGGTGACCAATCTGGCCGCGGGCCTGTCCGGCCAACCCCTCGACCACGAAGAGGTCCTCGAAGCCGGTCGCTCCTCGGCGAACCGGATGGGTGACCTGCTGAAGAGCCTCTTGGAGGCGGCGTGATCCATCGAGCGCTCGCTGTTCGGGGGCGGTATGGCACTGGATGAGCAGCTGCGCGCCGCGACCGAGCAGTGGATCGCGGACGACATCGACGAGGGCTCTCGGGCCGAGCTCCAGCAGCTGCTGGACACCGACTCCCCGGAGCTGGCCGATCGCATGTCCGGCCTGCCCAGCTTCGGCACCGCCGGGCTGCGCG
The DNA here is from genome assembly GCF_039531955.1 of Saccharopolyspora halophila. Taxonomy (NCBI): domain Bacteria; kingdom Bacillati; phylum Actinomycetota; class Actinomycetes; order Pseudonocardiales; family Pseudonocardiaceae; genus Saccharopolyspora; species Saccharopolyspora halophila. The sequence goes on along the minus strand of NZ_BAAARA010000003.1, from coordinate 385,403 downwards.
CGCCGGTTCGCGCGGGCGCGAACGGGATGAACCGCGCGGTGGTCGTGCGCACCACGGCAGGGGTCGCGGCGTGGCTGACCGAGCAGGGGCATCGCGGCGGGATCGTGGTGATCGGCCGCGATGCCCGGCACGGCTCGGAGGAGTTCGCCACCGACTCCGCGGGGGTGCTGGCCGCGGCCGGTTTCGACGTGCGGATGCTGCCCTCGCCGCTGCCCACGCCCGTGCTGGCGCACGCGACGCGGACGCTCGACGCGGTCGCGGGCATCCAGATCACGGCCTCGCACAACCCGCCTGCCGACAACGGGTACAAGCTCTACCTCTCGGGCGGCATCCAGCTGGTCGGCCCGGCCGACACCGAGATCGAGGCGGCGATCGCGGAGGCTCCGGCGGCCTCCGCCGTCCCGCGCTCGCGCAGCTGGTCGATCGCCGATTCGGCTCCGGACCAGTACGTGTCCCGGGTGGCGCTGCTCCCGCGCGGCGGGGACCGCGAGCTCCGGGTCGCGGCGACCGCGCTGCACGGCGTCGGCGCCCGCACGCTCAAGCAGGCGCTGCGCCGCGCGGGCTTCGAGGACGTGCACCTGGTTTCCTCGCAGGCCGATCCGGACCCGGACTTCCCCACCGTCGGGTTCCCCAACCCGGAGGAACCGGGCGCCACCGACGAGCTGGTCAAGCTGGCCGCCGACATCGACGCCGACCTGGCGATCGCGCTGGATCCCGATGCGGACCGGTGCGCGCTGGGCGTGCCGACCGGGGACGGCTGGCGGATGCTGCGCGGCGACGAGACCGGGGTGCTGCTGGCCTGGCACGTGCTGTCCACCCTGGATCCCGAGGAGCACCCGGATCCGCTGGTGGCGACCACGATCGTCTCGTCGAGCATGTTGGGCTCGATCGCCGCCGAGTTCGGCGCCCGCTACGCCGAGACGCTGACCGGCTTCAAGTGGCTGGTGCGGGCAGGCGAGGACGGCGGAGGAACCGGCCTGGTCTACGCCTACGAGGAGGCCTTGGGCCACAGCGTCGACCCCGAGCGGGTGCGGGACAAGGACGGCATCTCCGCCGCGGTCCTGGCCTGCGACTTGACCGCGAGCCTGATCGCCTCCGACGATCACCTGCTGGATCTGCTCGACGAGCTGTCCATCGAGCACGGCGTGCACGAGACCGGTCAGGTCTCGGTGCGGGTGACCGATCTGGACGTCATCGCGCGAACCATGCGCCGCCTGCGCGAGCAGCCGGTCACCGAGCTGGCGGGCACCGGGGTGAGCACCCGCGACCTGCTCCCGGAGTCCGACGGCCTGGTGCTCACCGGCGAGGGCGGGCTCCGCGTGGTGATCCGTCCGTCCGGCACCGAGCCCAAGCTCAAGTGCTACCTGCAGGTCGTCGAGCAGGCCGCTGGCGACCTCCCCGGCGCCAAGCGGCGAGCCGCCGAGCGGCTCGAGCGGTTGCGCCGGGCCGTTTCCGAACTGGTGGGTGACCGATGACGAAACTGCTGATCGTGCACCACACGCCCTCGCCCGGCATGCAGGCCATGTTCGAGCAGGTCGTGTCGGGCGCGTCGACCGACGAGATCGAGGGGGTCGAGGTGGTGCGGCGCGCTGCGCTGAACGCCACCGCCTCGGACGTCCTCGAGGCGGATGGCTACCTGCTGGGCACCCCGGCGAACCTGGGATACATCAGCGGGGCGCTCAAGCACTTCTTCGACACCGTCTACTACCCGTGCCTGGATTCCACGACGGGTCGGCCCTTCGGGGCCTTCGTGCACGGCAACGAGGGCGTGGAGGGCGCTTTGCGGGCGATCTCGACGATCACCACGGGGTTGTCCTGGAAGCAGGCCGCCGAGCCGGTGGCGGTGCTGGGTGCTCCGGAGCGCGCGGACCTGGAAAAGTGTTGGGAGCTGGGCGCGACCGTCGCGGCGGGGCTGATGCCGTAGGTGGTCCCGGAACCACCCAGTTGATCTTGGTTGGGCGACCCGGAGTAACCTGATCGTGTCGCGGAGGCCACAGGTCTCGGCGACGGCGGGGCGCCCCGGACAGAGCCCGCCTTCCCTCATCACGTGCGATGTTCGGGGCGCCCCGCACCTGCGATCATGGTAGTCGCGCCCGTCGAAGTGTGCGGAATCCGTCGCCCCTCCCAGCAGCATTTCCCGGCCTCTACGGGTTACCCTGCGACTGTGAGTGAGGAAACGATCCGACTCGAACTCGACGACTCCGGCGTCTCCGTGAACCTTCCCGCCCCGGCTGGTCCGCACGACCAGGTTCAGGGTGTTCCCTACCGCCCGGTCGAGTTTCGCGACGACGACCTACCGGCCGCTTTGGAACGATCCGCGAAGTGGCTTCGGGAAGCCCAGAACTGGTTGGGCGAACCAATCGATGTGATCGCGGTGCACCTCGATTACGACGATCGCGAAGGTGCCCCGTACTACGATCTCAAGCTGATGTGCAACGAAGAAGACCTGGCAGGCGCTCCGATCGCCATTCGCAGGTTGAATACCGGCCCAGCCGGCCCGGTCGCTTAACCCGTCTAGTCCACACGGGGGCCCGGCCTGAGCACGGCCGGGCCCCCGTCGTTCCTAGAACTCGCTGCTGCGGCCCTTCCACTGATCGCGCCCGCGCCACGCGCGAACGGCGCCGTCGAACAGCAGCACGCCGAACAGGCTCCCGGCCACCGGCGCCAGCGGAGCCAACTCCGGGTTCGCCCGCATGTACCGAGCGTTGCACGCGTGCGCAGCCGTCTGACCGGTCCAGCCGAGCAGCCCCACGGCGGTCAGCAGCGGCCGTCGGCGCCCGCCGACCGCGACCGCCAGCGGTGCGGCGACCGACGCCACGACCTGCCCGAGCGCGATCGAGGCCAGCAGCGGCGCGGAGCCCTTGGTCCCGGCGACGAAGCTCTTGCGGAACGAGGCCCAGCCCTCCTTGAACGGATCCATCCCGCTGGTCGACAGGTGGTCGAGCCCGTCGACGGTGCGGGTGGTGCCGCCGTGGTCGCGCACCGCGGTGGCGATGGCGACGTCCTCGTTGCGGATCGCGGCGAACGCCGCCCAGCCACCGACCTTCTCGTAGTGCGACCGGCGCACCAGGATGCAGTGCCCGATGGCGAAGGCCTTCGGCCCCCTGCCGTCCGGGGACGCGTTCTCCCCGATCAGCTGCAGCCCCGGCGGCATCAGCACCGGCCAGGACGCCGAGCGCTCCGGCGGCGGACCACCCGGGGTCGACACCAGGTCGGCGTCGACGGCCTCGGCGGTGGCCAGCAACCGGCTGATCAGATCGGGCGCGGCGACGGTGTCGGCGTCCAGGAACAGCAGCCACTCGCCCGCTTCCGGCGGCCCGGAAGCCTCCACCCCCACGTGCATCGCGTGCACCTTGCCGCCCCAACCCTGCGGCGGGCCGTCGACCCGGACCGTCTTGACGCGCGGGTCCTCGGCGGCCACCTCCCGGGCGATGCGCCCGGTCCCGTCGGTGGAGCCGTCGTCCACGACGACCGCGCGCAGCAGCTCCTCACCTTGCTCGCCGTGGGTCTGCGCGGTGATCGAGCGCAGGCAGTCGCCGAGCACGTCGGATTCGTTGCGAGCCGGTACGACGGCGGTGACCTTGGGCGGCGCCACGGTGGCGGGCTGCGGTGCGCGCAGATCGACGATCGCGCGCGTCTGCTTGATCGTGCGCGCGCTGCGCACCAGCACCCCAGCCGCCGCCGCGCCGAGCACCACCGGCAACCAGCGGTTCAAGTGTCTTCGCGGTGAAACCACCGCCACAGACTGCCACGGACCCGGGTGTTCGGCCTTGGGCGATTGCACAAATTGGTATTAAACACTGAGTTGCGGACAACTCGAGCGCCGTTAGACGGCCCCGTACGAGCGGTCCCCCGCATCGCCGAGCCCGGGGACGATGAAGCCGGACTCGTTCAGGCGGTCGTCGATGCTCGCGGTCACGACGCGCACCGGCAGGCCCGCGGCCTCCAACCGGCGGACGCCCTCGGGCGCGGCCAGCGTGCAGATCGCGGTGACGTCGGTGGCGCCCCGATCCCCCAGCAGGCTGATGGTGTGCACCATCGAACCGCCGGTGGCCAGCATCGGGTCGAGCACCAGCACCGGGCGATCGGTCAGATCGGCGGGCAGCGACTCCAGGTACGGCGTGGGCTTGAGCGTCTCCTCGTCGCGAGCCAGACCGACGAAACCCATCTGCGCCTCGGGCACCAGCTTGTGCGCCTGGTCCGCCATGCCCAGCCCGGCCCGCAGCACGGGCACGAGCAGCGGCGGGTCGGCGACCCGGTAACCGGTCGTGCGCGCGACTGGCGTGTGGATCGGCTCCTCGGCGACTTCCGCGTCCCGCATCGCCTCGTAGATGAGCATGAGCGTGAGCTCCTGCAACGCGGCCCGGAACGTAGCGCTGTCGGTGCGCGCATCGCGCATCGTCGACAACCGCGACTTCACCAGTGGGTGATCCACTACCCGAACATCCATGACCGTCAACAGTAACGACCTGTTCGGCGGAGCGACGCAGCGACGTGCGAAAACGTGTGCCCGATCGCAACCCGCCGCGCCAGGCGCCGATCACTCCACGTGCGCGGCGTCCCGCCGGTCGATCGCGGCCGTCCAACAGGGTTCGCACGTCGGGGAGAGCCAGTCGATCTCGGTCGGGCATCCGATCTCGACGCTCAGCCCGCAAAGGGTTTCGCGTTCCCGCCCCGGACGCGGCGGTTCGTCCGGCGGCAGGGCGTGCCGGAACCCGCCGCACGGACGCCAGTAGGCCACCACCTGCCGGGCGCCGAAGTACTCGAACACGCTCACTCCCTGTCGCAGTCGGAGGCGGCGATGCCGATCACGAAGGGGAGGGAGATCGACACCGCCACCGGATATGACGGTCCGTGTTGCTACGGTTACCGACAGAGATCAACGTATTGGTATGCTTGCTAATTAGCCAGCCAATACACCCGAAGGTGGCCCGAGGAAGGACGAACTCCATTGGCACAGAGTTCACCAACCGTCGCGAACTGGGCTCTTGGCCTGCGGATCAAGCAGCAGCGCGAATCCGTCGGCCTCAACGGAGCAGGGGCCGCCAAACGCGTCGGCATCACCGGCGCCTATCTGTCCGAGGTCGAGAAGGGAAAGAAGAACCTCTCGCAAGGCCGCCTCGACGAGTTGATCACGATCTACGAGTTCGACGGCGACGAGGCAGCAGAACTCCGCACCCTCCGCGACCAAGCCGGCCATCGAGGCTGGTGGAGTGAGTACTCGGCCATCTTCAACGACGAACTCTTGCGCTTCTTCGGCTTTGAGCACGGCGCGGAGAGCGCGCACACCTACGACAGCGGCCTGATCAACGGACTGCTGCAAACCGAGGAGTACGCGCGCGCCGTCATCGAATCCGGTAGCCCCAATATCCGGCTGGCCGAAGTCGACCCGAGAGTTCGAGCGCGCCTCATCAGGCAGAAGCGCCTGCGCGACGAGAACCCGCTCAGGATTACCGCAGTCATGAGCGAAGCCGTCCTGCGGCAGCAGATCGGTGGCCCACGAACCCTGAAGGGCCAGTTGCAACATCTGTCGGACCTCATCGATGAGCTTCCGCAGGTGCTGGAAATCCGCGTCGTGCCGTTCGAAGCGACAGGACATCACGCGATGGGCGGGTCTGCCTTTCACATCATGGCGTTCCCGTCCCGAACCCTGCCCACCTTGATCTGGCAGGAAACGGTTACCTCGACGAGCTTGATCACCGATCCGCTGACCGTGCGCGAATATGCACTCGCTCACACCGAGGCCGCGAAAGCGGCGCTCAGCCGCGAAGACTCGCTGGACCTCATCCGCGAGAGGTTCAAAGCGTTGTGAATCGTGCCTAGTATCGCCGTATGGAGTTCAGTCCGGACATCTGGCGGAAGTCGAGTCGAAGCGCCAGCAATGCTTCGTGCGTCGAGGTCGCGGTCACCTCCGAGCGCATCGGCGTTCGCGACACCAAGGACCGCGACGGCGGAACGCTCGTGTTCACCCCGAGCCAGTGGACCGGATTCCTCACGACCGTGCGCGAGCGCGCCGAGAGCTGAGCGGCGCTTCGGCCCTTCACAAGCAGGGCGCTGGCGAGGTCCTTCACGAACGCGACGGAAGAGGACCGGCGTTCGGATGCCTCGACATCGCGCGAACGCCGTTCGAGCCGACGCCCTGCGGGACGACCGGTCGTGCGCAGTTCCCGCAGGGCGCACCCGCATCCGGATGGACGCGCAGCTCGGCCGGCTCGCTCACGGGTGCAGGACGACCTTGGTGTAGCCCTCGATCCGCTTGTCGAACTTGCTGTAGGCGTCCGGGGCATCGGTCAGCGGTAGCTCGTGGGAGACGACGAAGCTCGGCTTCGCACGCCCCTCGACGATCATGTCCCGCAGCTGCCGGTTGTAGCGCTTGACGTTGCACTGGCCGGTACCGACCACCTGCCCCTTCTCGAACATCCGCCCGATGGCAACCAGCAGCATGCCCTTCTTGGCCTCCTCGGACGGCCCGCCCGGATCGGACGGCACGTACAGGCCCGGCACGCCGAGGCGCCCGGTCGGCCGGACCGTCTCGATCAGCGAGTTCAGCACGACAGCGGGCTCCTCCTCGCTGGTGTCGCCGCCCTGGGCCTGGTACCCGACGGCGTCCACGCCCTTGTCGGTGCCCTCGCCGCCGGTCCGGTCCTTGATCATCTCGACCGGATCTCCCTTCCCGAAGTCAATCGGGACCGCGCCGATCTCCTCCGCCTTGGCCAGTCGCTCCTGCACCTTGTCGACCACGAACACCCGCGCAGCCCCGCGCAGCAGCGCCGAGTACGCGGCCATCAGCCCGACCGGGCCAGCGCCGTAGACCGCGACGCTCTCCCCCGGCGAGACCTGCGCGAGCTCGCAACCGTGGTAGCCGGTGGGGAAGATGTCGGCCAGCAGGATGAAGTCGGTTTCGTGCGTGCCGTCCGCAGGCAGCTTCAGGCAGTTGAAGTCCGCGTGCGGCACGCGCAGGTACTCGGCCTGCCCACCCGTGTAAGGCCCCATCGACACGTAGCCGTAAGCGCCACCGGCAATCCCGGGTTCACGGTCAGGCAGAAGGCGGTGTCGCCCGCGACGCAGTTCTTGCAGAACCCGCAGGCGACGTTGAACGGCATCACCACGCGATCACCGCGGGCCAGGCCCGTCACGCCAGCACCGACGTCCTCGATGAGGCCCATGTTCTCGTGGCCGAACACGATGCCGGGCTCGGCGGCCGTGCGCCCCTCGTACATGTGCAGGTCGGAGCCGCAGATCGCGGTCGAGGTGACGCGCACGATCACGTCGTTGGGATGCTCGATCGTCGGCCGGTCGACCTGGTCGACCGCCACGCTGAAAGGCTCCTGGTAGACGACGGCCTTCATCGCACAACACCTCCGGGACGAGACGGGACTCCGCAACGGACTACCCGCGCGCGGATGCGCTCACGCCGCGAGCGGCCGCATCGGTCGGAGGACGCACGCCGCCGAGCACGCCAAACCCGAGAACCATCACTCCTCCGGGTGAGGGTGATGCGGCGCTTAGACTGCTGACCATGGCGGACATGCCGTTTGATCTTGATGATGCCGTGCGGGACGACCGGTCGTTGCGCCGGTTCCTGCACGGACTTCCCGGGGTGGACCAGGTCGGGTTGGAGCAGCGGTCGGCCGGTCTGGCCACCCGCAGCGTGAAGAAGTCCGCCAAGCGGTGGGCGATCGACACCGCGATCTCGATGGTCGACCTGACGACTCTGGAGGGCGCCGACACACCGGGCAAGGTGCGCGCGTTGTGCGCCAAGGCCCGTCGGCCCGACCCGGAACACCCGGACGCACCGCCGGTCGCGGCGGTGTGCGTGTACTCCGACCTGGCCGAGGTCGCCACCGAGGACCTCGCGGGCACCGGGGTGCGCGTGGCCTCGGTGGCCACCGCCTTCCCCTCCGGGCGCGCCCCGCAGGCGGTCAAGATCGCCGATGTGGAGCACGCCGTGGCCGCCGGGGCCGACGAGATCGACATGGTCATCGACCGGGGCGCGTTCCTCGCAGGCCGCTACGGACAGGTCCACGACGAGATCCGGGCGGTCAAGCGTGCCTGTGGCGAGGCGCACCTGAAGGTCATCCTGGAGACCGGTGAACTGGCCACCTACGACGACGTGCGGCGAGCGTCCTGGCTGGCGTTGCTCGCAGGCGGTGACTTCATCAAGACCTCGACCGGCAAGGTCTCCCCCGCTGCGACGCTGCCCGTGACCCACCTGATGCTGCAGGCGGTGCGCGACTGGCACCAGGTCACCGGTGATCTGCGCGGCGTCAAACCCGCGGGCGGCATCCGCAGCACCAAGGACGCGATGAAGTACCTGGTGACCGTGCGCGAAGTCGCCGGGCCGGACTGGCTGACGGCCGACTTGTTCCGATTCGGCGCCTCCAGCCTGCTCAACGACTTGCTGATGCAGCGGCGCACCCAGCTCCAAGGCCACTACAGCGGCCCCGAACACGTGGCGGTGGATTGATGACAGGCCCCTGGGAGTACGAGCCCGCGCCTGAGTCGCGCGAGGTCGCGGACCTCAAGCCGAACTACCGGATGTTCGTCGGCGGGGAGTTCGTCGACGGCGGCGGAGAGCCGATCAGAACGATCAACCCCGCCACGGAGGCGGTCCTGGCCGAGGTGTCCTCCGCCGACACCGGTGACGTGGACCGGGCGGTCGCGGCCGCGCGAAACGCGTTCGACGGCACCTGGTCGAAGATGCCGGGCAAGGAGCGGGCCAAGTACCTGTTCCGGATCGCGCGGCTGATCCAGGAGCGCGGCCGGGAGCTGGCCGTGCTGGAAACGCTGGACAACGGCAAGCCGATCTCCGAGGCCCGCGACGTCGACGTCCCGACCGCGGCGGCGCACTTCTTCCACCACGCGGGCTGGGCCGACAAGCTCGACCACGCCGGGTTCGGCGCGAATCCCCGGCCGCTCGGAGTCGCCGGTCAGATCATCCCGTGGAACTTCCCGCTGCTGATGCTGGCCTGGAAGATCGCTCCGGCGCTGGCCTGCGGGAACGCAGTGGTGCTCAAGCCAGCCGAGACCACGCCGCTGACCGCGCTGGTCTTCGCCGACATCTGCGCGCAGGCCGGGCTTCCCGCCGGGGTCGTCAACATCGTCCCGGGGGCTGGCGACATCGGGGCGGCCCTGGTCGCGCACTCCGATGTGGACAAGGTGGCCTTCACCGGCTCCACCGAGGTCGGCAAGGAGATCCAGCGCACCGTGGCCGGAACCGGCAAGCGGCTGACGCTGGAGCTCGGCGGCAAGGCCGCCAACATCGTGTTCGACGACGCGCCGCTGGACCAGGCCGTCGAGGGCATCGTCAACGGCATCTTCTTCAACCAGGGCCAGGTGTGCTGCGCGGGGTCGCGGCTGCTGGTGCAGGAATCGGTGGCGGACGAGCTGCTGGGCAAGCTCCGCGAACGGGTGAGCGCGCTGCGGGTCGGCGATCCGATGGACAAGAACACCGACGTGGGCGCGATCAACTCCGCCGAGCAGCTCAGCAGGATCCGGGAGCTGGCCGAGGTCGGCGAGTCCGAGGGCGCGCAGCGCTGGAGCAGCCCGTGCGAGCTGCCCGAACGCGGTTTCTTCTTCGCGCCGACGGTGTTCTCCGAGGTGCAGCAGTCGATGCGCATCGCCCGCGAGGAGATCTTCGGGCCGGTGCTGTCGGTGCTGACCTTCCGCACCCCCGAGGAAGCCGTCACCAAGGCCAACAACACGCCGTACGGACTGTCCGCGGGAGTCTGGAGCGAGAAGGGCTCCAGGATCCTGTGGGCCTCGCAGCGGTTGCGAGCGGGCGTGGTGTGGGCGAACACGTTCAACCGGTTCGATCCGGCCGCCCCGTTCGGCGGGTACCGGGAGTCCGGGTTCGGCCGCGAGGGCGGCCGCGCGGGTTTGGAGGCCTACCTCGATGTCTGATGTTCCGGGACGGCTCGCAGTGGCGAAGACGTACAAGCTCTACATCGGCGGGAAGTTCCCGCGCTCGGAGTCCGGCCGGGTCTTCCCGGTGCGCGGCGCGGACGGGGCGTTCCTGGCCAATGCCGCGCACGCATCCCGCAAGGACGTGCGGGACGCGGTTTCGGCCGCCCGCAAGGCCTTCGGCGGCTGGTCCGGGGCGACCGCGCACAACCGCGGTCAGGTGCTCTTCCGCATCGCCGAGGTGCTGGAGGGCAGGCGCGAGCAGTTCGCCGCCGAGGTCTCGGCGGCCGAAGGCATCTCGCACGACCGATCACTGTCCGCTGTGGACACGGCGGTGGACAGGACGGTCTGGTACGCGGGCTGGACGGACAAGCTCGCCACCGTCCTCGGGACGACGAATCCGGTCGCCGGGCCGTACTTCTCGTTCAGCGTGCCGGAACCCACCGGCGTGGTGGGCGTGCTCGCCCCGCAGGACTCCTCGCTGCTCGGGCTGGTCAGCGTGCTCGCCCCGGTGATCGCCGCGGGCAACACCTGCGTGCTGATCACCTCCGCGGAGCGCCCGCTGCCCGCGATCACCTTCGCCGAGGTGCTGGCGACCTCCGACGTCCCCGGCGGGGTGGTCAACGTGCTCACCGGGCGGGCCGGGGAGCTCGGCCCGTGGCTGGCCTCGCACGCGGACGTCGACGCGCTCGATCCCACCGGTGCCGACCAGGAGCTGCGCGGCGAGCTCGCCCGGAGCGCGGCCGACACGGTCAAGCGGGTGCTGTCCGCCCGCCGGGAACCGGATTGGACGGCCGACCCAGGCCTGCGGCGACTCCGCGAGTTCACCGAGATCAAGACCGTCTGGCACCCAGTCGGCACCTGAGCGGGGCGCGCAGCGCGCTGCCTGCTCCCGGAACCGGGTTCGGGGCAGGCAGCACCGCTCCGGCAGATCCCCGGAGCTAGGTCCCGTTCGAGCGGCTGACCGGGTGGACGACGCGGCCGCGCCGAATCGCGCGCACCAGCATCCCGGCCGAGCCCAGCAGCAGGACGGCCCCGGCCGCGATGGCGAACCAGCGCGGCACCACCAGCAGCGCCGTCCGGTCGTCGAGCAGCAGATCGCCCAGGACCTCGGTGGCGGTGATCAGCAGCAGCGCCGTGACTCCGATGCCGATCATCCCCGCGCGGCGCATCCCGGAGGCGTAGGCGCGGAAGATCGCCAGCACGCCTCCCCCGGCCAGGACCAGCACCACCAGCGTGGTCACCAGGTCGCGCATCGTGTAGGACACCTCGCCGACCGCGCCGATGCCGTCGGCGAGCAGGGTCACCCCGAGCAGCGTCAGCGCACCGACCAGCAGCGCGGCGCCGAGCGTCCATACCGCCGAGGGCTTGCCGGTGTCCGGGTCCAGCTGGGCGGCGACCTGCCGGGCGTACTCGCGCGGCGTGCCGAAGGCCTCCACCGGGTCCTCGCCGGTCTCGTCCACGTGCGCCTCGACCTCGGCGAGCACCTCGCCGACCCGCTCGCCCGAGATCTCGTGCAAGCGCAGCGCCACCAGCAGGTCCTGGCGGTAGTCCTTGTCCAGCGTCATCGTTGCCCCACCTCACGTTCGATCGAGGTCGCCGAATTCCGTTCGATCGAGGTCACCGAGCTCTTCGCGCACTCGATCACACCGGAGTCCCGCGCGACTCGCACGGCGAAATCGCCCGCGCTGCGGGAACCCGGGCTCAGCGCTTCGTCGGGTACACCACGCGATTGCGGCGGATGGCCGTGGTCAGCAGCACCGCGAGCGCGATGAGGAAGACGACGCCCAGGCCCAGCACCAGCCAGGTGGGCAGGGACACCACCGGCGTCTCCTCGTCCAGCGCCATGTTCGCCGCGACCTGGCTGCCGATGCCTGCGATCGCCGCGAGCACCGCACCGCCCGCGAAGAGCTTGTTGTGCGACGAGGCGGTGTAGGCGCGGAAGAACAGCAGGACACCGATCACGATGATGACCAGCAGCACCGGCTGGGCCACCACGTCGCGCATCGAGAAGCCGACCTCCGGCTTGCTCAGATCCATGCCCGAGCCGAGCAGCGACGGCCCGAACATGCCCAGGAACCCGGCCACGACCGACCACAGCACGGTCTCGCCGGTACTGCGCTTGCCGGTGCTCGAGTCGAGCTGCGCGGCGACCTGCTTGGCGTAGTCGCGCGGCCTGCCGAAGACCTCGTTCGGGTCCTCGCCGGTCTCGCTCACGTGCGCATCGATCTCGGCGAGCACCTCGCCCGCGCGCTCGCCGGAGATCTCGTGGAAGCGCATCGCCGCGAGCAGGTCGTCGTGGTACTTCTTGTCCAGCGTCATCATTTCCGCACTCCTCGTTGCACAACGGTGATCGAGTTCCGGGCGAACTCGATCCACTTCGGTCCCATCTCGGCCAGCGCGGCTCGCCCCTGGTCGGTCAGCGAGAAGAACTTGCGCCCCGGTCCGCTCTCGCCGGCCCGCCATTCGGCCTGCAGCAAGCCGTCCGCCGCCAGCCGGTTGAGCAGCGGATACAGCGTTCCGGCCTTCATGTCGGGCAGCCCGGCCTCGTCGAGGCGCTGCAACAGCGTGTAGCCGTAGCCCTCGCCGTCCTCGGCCAGCAACGCCAGCACCACCAGGTCCAGCACTCCGCGCAGCCATTGGGTCTGCCGCGCCGCACTCGTCCGTTCCGTCACGACTAGACCGTACCGCAGACTAGTGTGCATCACCAACTAGTGGGTCATGCAGGGTCACTCGGCGCGGGTGCGCCGCACCGCGCACGAATCGAGGAAACCGCCGGTCACCTGCGCCGGGAGCAGGTCCGGGGCGCCGGCGGCGAGAGCGAGCGGATCAGCTGATCTGCCAGTCGAGGCGGCCGTCCTCGGTCACCGTCGGATAGCTGTGGCCGGCGGGAACGCCGCGGGACAGGGCCCTGTCCACATCGGCGAGCATCGCCGCCACACCGGTCCACTCCGGACGCAGCACCTGAGCGGTCTCCTGCTCCCACTCCAGGACGCAGCCGTGCAGGCGGCCGGGACGCAGATCCACCACCAGCTCGTCGGCGAAACCGTCGCCGGCGACCGGGATCCACAGCGGATGAAAGCTCGAACCCGGCGACCCCGCGTAGTAGTCGCAAGCGGGGCGCTCCCACTGAGCCGTCCAGTTCTTGCGGTGATCGCGCCAGGCGTGCAGGGCCCGCTCGGCCCCGTACGGGGTGTAGAAGGGAGGGAGCACGTCCGCCAGGACGTCCGGATCGGTCCCGCCGCAGCACGTCCACAGCGCGCGCAGCTCCGCGGGCAGGTCGACGGCGAACTCGGACTCCAGCTCACCGAAAACGGGCTCTTGCGCGGGCGGGCGGAGCGCGGCTGCGGTGACGGGCGCGTGTCGCTCGAGCCAGCGAACGATCTGACTCCACAGCTCCGGGACATCCATTCCGATCATGATCGCGGGCGACCCGCGAACGGGGTACCGCCAATGGTGACCCGCCAACGAGTGCACGCGCCGCTGCGCCGAAAAGGTGAGCACGGCTGCCCCGGGAGTGCCCCGGACGGCCCGTGATCGTTACGAACTGTTCCAACGTCCGTTGCAAGAACCTGAACCGTTACTGTGACAGCGGACCAGGGCACAAACCAGCGACTGCCGACCCGTAGGCTTCCGCGGGGTCTGGTTCGGTGACCGGAGGTAGAAGAGATGGCGCACGACATCGTCCCCATCGAGCTCGGGCTACCGCAGGGCGACATGGTCACCCTGTGGGCGCCGCGCTGGCGCGAGGACGGCGAGGAGTGGGAGGCCTTCCTCGGCCACGAGGAAGACCTGTACGCGTTCCCCGATCCCGCCCGGCTCGCCGCGTTCGTGCGCACCGCCCGGCAGCACGACCTCGACGATCACCCGGCCTGGCACGTGGTGCCCCGGCTGTCGGCGGTCGAGCTCAGCCCCGACGAGGATCACCAGTACGACCTGGTGGGCGTCCCGGAGCTGGTGACCGAGCCGCTGGACACCTGGACCGTCGGCGAGATGGCCGACATCGTCGAGATCACCCGCTCGCTGGCCGACGTCTGCGAGCTGGACGCGGTGCACGAGGTGCTCGACTCCGCGGACGGTTTCGCCCTGCTCGGCCAGGGCACGCTGCCGTTCAACGGCAAGGATGGCCAGAAGCGCTGGAACGAGATGTGCAAGGTCGTCGCCGACCGCTGGGACGAGGTGCTCGACGCCATCGACGACGTGGTCACCACGCCGGACCTGCCTGAGGACGCCGTGGCCACCGCCGAGACCGAACTGGCCGAGGCCGACGAGTCCGACGAGGACGAGCCCGCCGACGAGGACGCCGTCGAAGAGGTCGAGGCCGCGCCCACGTTCTGGACCGAGATCGGCATCGACCCGATCAAGATCATCACCAGCGACGCGGAGCACTACTCGCTGCGCTGCTACCTCGGCGACGACCCGGTCTTCCTGGGCAGCGACGGCAAGATCGACGTGTTCAACTCGCCGCGCGCGCTGGCCCGGTTCCTGGCCGACGAGGAAGCCGTCGCCGACACCGACCTGGCCAGGGTCGCGACCTGGCAGCAGCTGCGCGATGCGGCCACCGGCGGCGAGCTGGAGGTGGAGGCCACCCCGGAGAACACCTACGTGCTGCACGGGCTGGACGCCGACCTCGCCGAGGGTCCGTCCGAAGTGGACCCGACCCAGCTGGACCTGGCCGAGGAGCTGCTGCTGGACGTGGCGGCGTGGACCGGTGACGACACCGCGGAGAAGGCCCTGCAGCCCTCGGAACGCCTGGGCTGGCTGGTCTCGTTCGTGCTGCGGCCGAGTCCGAACCGGCTGCCGCCGAGCGCGCCGTTCGACGACGAGGTGGAGACCTGGCGCAAGCTGGTCGCCGAGACGGAGAACCGCTTCCGGACGCACTGACGCGAAGATCGGGGGCCGTCCCGCGAGACGGCCCCCGATCGCCCGGTCGTCAGCCGACCAGGTTCGCGTAACCCGGCTTGATCACGTCGTTGATGACCTCCAGGCGCTCGTCGAAGCCGAGGAACGACGACTTCATCGCGTTGACCGTGAACCACTGGAACTCGTCCCAGCCGTAGCCGAACGCATCGTTGAGCGCGGCGAACTCGCTGCTCATCGAGCAGTGGCTCATCAGCCGGTTGTCCGTGTTGATCGTGACGCGGAACCGCAGCCTGGCCAGCAACCCGATCGGGTGCGACTCGATGCCCTCGGCGGCGCCGGTCTGCAAGTTCGACGACGGGCACATCTCGAGCGGAATCCGCCGGTCCCGCACGTACGAGGCCAGCCTGCCGAGGTGCACCGTGCCGTCGTCGTCGACCTTGATGTCGTCGACGATGCGCACGCCGTGCCCAAGCCGCTCGGCGCCGCAGTGCTGGATGGCCTCCCAGATCGAAGGCAGCCCGAACGCCTCACCGGCGTGAATCGTGAAATGCGCGTTCTGCTGGCGCAGGAATTCGAACGCGTCCAGGTTGCGCGTGGGCGGAAATCCCGCTTCCGGGCCGGCGATGTCGAAGCCGACCACGCCCACGTCCCGGTATCGAACGGCGAGATTCGCGATTTCGGTCGACCGCGCGTTCTGCCGCATGGCGCACAGCAAGGTGCCGATCCGGATGCGGTGGCCGGCTCGTTCGGCACGTCGTTCGCCCTCGCGGAATCCGTCCTGCACGGCCTGCACGATCTGGTCCAGGGTCAGGCCCTGCTCCTGGAACAGCTCGGGCGCGTAGCGAACCTCCGCGTAGACCACGCCATCGCCGGCCAGGTCCTCGGCCGCCTCGGCGGCCACGCGGGCCAGCGCATCGGTGGTCTGCATGACGCCCACGGTGTGGGCGAAGGTCTCCAGGTAGCGCTCCAGGGAGCCCGAGTCCGCCGAGGCGACGAACCATCGACCCAGGTCGTCGGCGTTGTCGTGGGGAAGATGGGGATAACCGCTGGCCTTCGCGAGATCGACAACGGTCTGCGGTCGCAAACCGCCGTCGAGGTGATCGTGCAGCAGCACCTTCGGCGCCTGCCGGATGTTGTCCAGGTTCACCGGTATCGACATGCGCCCACGTTACCGGCAATCGCCCGGTGCTCACGCAGTGCACCCCGCGACTCACGCACAGCGACCGCGCGGGTGGCCGCGGGTGCTCCGCAATCAACTTTTCGCAGATAAAACTCACTCAGATGGAGGCAGCGGCAAATACTGCTCCCATTCACCGCTCTCGCTGAGCCATTGGAACCAATACGACCGGGCCAGATGGAGCCGCTTGGGGGACAGATGTCGCGGAATGTAACCGGGGGCGGATGGGCGGGCGCAAAAGTAATGGCTACGCTTCTCGAGTCCTCACCCCCCTCGACGAAGGACGCCCCTAGCCGTGACCGAGAACATGTCGTTCGACCGCATGCGGAACATGCTCACGCGTGCGGCTGAAATCCGCGAAAGCGAACAGCAGCAGATCTTCGACGCACTGGACGAGATCCACGCCCGGTTGTCCCCGCTGGAGTCGCTGGGCTCCGTGCGCAAGCGTCTGTCCGAGCTGCCGGACCGGACCGAGGTCAGCGTCCTGGCCGAACGACTCGACGAGACCCTGTCCAAGCTCGAGTCGCACGACAACGCGCTGCTCGACCTCAAGGGCGCCATCGAGACGATGGCCGACAAGCTGGCCCAGCCCTTCGCGCAGCTCGACGGGCGCCTGGACGGCGTCGTGGGCCGGATGGATGGCGTCTCCGGTCGGATGGACGGGCTGGAGGACAAGCTCGGCCACATCCACAAGCGCCTCGACGAGCTCGGCCAGCACCTGGACAAGCAGGACGGGCGCCTGGAATCGCTGCCCTCCTCGGTGCAGGACCCGATGCGCGAGCGGATCGACTCGCTGGAGACCAATCTGCGCGGCCGGTTCGCCGAGATCGACGAGGGCGTGCACGAGCACCTCGACGGCACCCGCGAGGCGCTGCAGCGCGCGGTCACCGAGTCCACCGGCAGCGCCCGCAAGGAGCTCGCCGAGTCCGTCAGCAGCACTCGCGACCAGCTGGACGCCAAGCTCAACGACCTGACCGAGCGTCCCGCCGTCGACCCGACCGACAAGCTCAACGCCCTGGCCGAGCGCCTCGAGGCGATGACCAACCGGCTGGACGAGGTCTCCGGTCGGCTGTCCCAGGTCGAGGACAACGTCAACACCCGCATCGACGCCGTCGAGCAGGGCTTCACCTCCCGGCTGGACACCGTCGAGGAGGGCGTCAAGACCGGGCTGGGCGAGCTGGGCGGCACGCTGTCGCAGAACCTCTCGCAGCTGTCCGGCACGATCTCCGAGCGGCCCGACTCGGAGGCCGTGGGCGCCCTAGTGCGTCAGGCCACCGAGGAGAGCGACCAGCGGCACGCGGGTCAGCTCGACGAGGCCATGGCGACCTTCGCCGAGCTCATCCTCGGCGGTGGCGGTGCGCAGTCCCCGCCGCCGCCCACGACGCTGCCGCGTCAGCAGCAGCAACAGCGTCGCGGCGGCGGCCGCTCGAAGAGCGCCAAGCGCGAGTCCGACAAGGCGCTGACCGACGGTGGCGACGACGACCTGACCGCCGAGAGCGCCTGAGCCCAAGGGTGGAACCGGCCGCGCGGTGAGGCGCGGCCGGTCTCAGTCCCGCGGGGCGATCCGGTCGAGGATCAGCGGCGTCGACGTTCGGTCGGCGCCGCTGATTTCGCTTGCGCCCTCCAGGCTTTCGCGAGCGGCCGGAATGGTGTCCGGGCTGTCGGTGTGCAGCTCCAGCAGGGGCGATCCCGCGGTGACCCGCTCGCCCGGCTTGACCAGGCAGCGCACCCCCGCCGCGTGCTGGACGGCGTCCTCCCTGCGGGCGCGGCCCGCACCGAGGCGCCACGCGGCGATGCCGACCCGGTAGGCGTCCAGCCCGGTCAACGTTCCCGACTCCGGTGCGCTGACGACCTCGACGTGCTGCGCCCGGGGCAGCTCCGCAGCCGGATCGCCGCCCTGCGCCCGGATCATCTCGCGCCACTTGTCGTGCGCGCGGCCGTCGGCCAGCGCATCGGCCGGATCGACGTCGCCGATCCCCGCGTGCGCGAGCATCTCGCGGGCCAGCCGCACGGTCAGTTCGACGACGTCGGGCGGGCCGCCGCCGCTGAGGACCTCGACGGCCTCGTCCACCTCGAGCGCGTTGCCGACCGCGCGACCGAGCGGGGCGGACATGTCGGTGATCAGCGAACTGGTGCGCAGGCCGTTGGCGGCGCCGATGTCGACGAGCGCGCGAGCCAGTTCCCGGGCCTGGTCGAGGTCCTTCATGAAGGCGCCGGAACCGCACTTGACGTCCAGGACGAGGGATTCGGTTCCCTCGGCGAGCTTCTTGCTCATGATCGACGCGGCGATCAGCGGGATCGACTCCACCGTCGCCGTGACGTCGCGCAGCGCGTAGAGCTTGCGGTCCGCGGGCGCGAGGTCCTCGGTAGCCGCGCACACCACCGCGCCCGGCCCGCGCAGGTTCCGCGCGATCTCGGTGTCGCTGAGCTCGGCGCGCCAGCCCGGGATGGACTCCAGCTTGTCCAGGGTTCCCCCGGTGTGCCCGAGCCCGCGGCCGGACAGCTGGGGCACCGCAGCTCCGCACGCGGCGACCAGCGGGGTCAGCGGCAGCGTGATCTTGTCCCCGACACCGCCGGTGGAGTGCTTGTCCGCGGTGGGCCTGCCGACCGAGCCGAAGTCGAGGGTCTTGCCAGATTCGACCATCGCCTTGGTCCACCGAGCGGTCTCGCTCGGCGTCATCCCCCGCAGCAGCACCGCCATCGCCAGCGCGGCCATCTGCTCCTCGGCGACCTCGCCGGCGGTGTAGGCAGCGATCACCCAGTCGATCTGCTCGTCATCGAGCTGCCCACCGTCCCGCTTGGCCCGGATGACGTCCACGGCCGAGAACACCGGATCACCTCCTGCGACAGTTTTGCCTAAAACTGTACGGATGTTTCGGGCACCGAGGCCGTGCAGTTTTAGGCAAAACTGTCACCTCAGAGCTCGAAGGCGTCCGGGAGGACTTCTCGCATCGCCAGGACGCCCCTGGGGGTGTCGATCAGGCAGTCCGGCCCGCCGAGCTCCTGGAGGATCTGCCTGCAGCGCCCGCAGGGCATCAGCAGGGCGCCCTGACCGCTGCGGCAGGCCACGGCGGTGAAACGGCCGCCACCGGTCATCCGGAGGCTGCCCGCCATCGTGCACTCGGCGCACAGCGTCACGCCGTAGGAACCGTTCTCCACGTTGCAGCCGGTGACCACCCGGCCGTCGTCGCAGACGGCCGCCGCACCGACCTGCAGCCCGGAGTACGGGCAGTAGGCGTGCGCCGCGGCCTCGACCGCCGCGGCGCGCAGCGCTTCCCAGTCCACATCGGACATCAGTCGACGCCCCTCCGGTACTGCATCCCGTTGGCCGCCGGCGGTCGCAGTCGCTGCGACGCGGCCGCGAGCACCACCAGGGTCACCAGGTGCGGCGTGTAGGCGGTCAGCTCCTCGGGCAGCTCGTCGGTGTACCAGTACACCGAGTACATCGCGGCGGCAGCCACCAGCGAAGCGCCGGAGGCGAACCAGTTGCGCCGCCACAGCTGCACCGCCGCGACCACCACGAGCAGCAGCGTGGCGCCGTAGAACAGCGCGTGCACGCTGGTCTCGCCGCTGCGCAGCTGCAGGCCGTCGGAGTAGCCGAACAGCGCGGAACCGCCGAGCAGGCCGCCGGGCCGCCAGTTGCCGAAGATCATCGCGGCCAGGCCGATGTAGCCGCGGTTGTTCGTCTGGTTCTCCAGGTAGCCGGAGCTGCCCTGGTTGAGCACCAGCGCGGCGCCGCCGAGCCCGGCGAGCGCGCCGGAGGCGATCAGCGCCAGGTACTTGTACCGGTAGACGTTGACGCCCAGCGACTCGGCGGCCACCGGGTTCTCACCGCAGGACCGCAGCCGCAGCCCGAACGGGCTGCGCCACAGCACCAGATAGCTCACCGGCACCAGCAGGTAGGCCAGCATGGTCGTCGGGGAGACACCGGAGACCAGACCGCCGAGGATGCCCGCGAAGTCGGAGATGATGACCCGCTGGACGTCCTCCAGCTGTCCCAGCCAGGTCGACAGCGGCTGCATCGAGTAGGTGTCGAACTTGGGCACCGGCGGGGATTCGCGCGGGTTGTGCGAGATCGGCTCGAACAGCAGCGTCGACAGGTACTTCGTGGCGCCGGCGCCGAGCAGGTTGATGGCCACACCGGAGACGATGTGGTTGACGCCGAAGCTCACCGTGGCGATCGCGTGCACCAGGCCGCCGAGCGCCCCGAACACGGCCGCGGCGATCAGCCCGGCCAACGGTCCCCACTGGTAGCCGGCCCAGGCACCGCCCCAGGTTCCCAGGATCATCATGCCCTCGAGGCCGATGTTGATCACGCCGGCGCGTTCGGCCCACAGACCGCCGAGCGCAGCGAACAGGATCGGCACGCCGAGCCGCACCGCGGCCTCCACGGTCCCCGAGGAGGTCAGCGCGAGCACCCCGGTCTGGTACGAGGTGATCGACACGGCCAGGAAGCCGACGGTCGTCCACAGCAGCACGCGCGCCCAGCCGGGCATCCGGGAGCCGCCACCCGCGGCCTTGGGCTTGTCTTCGGTCGCGACCGCGGTCATGCCTTCTCACCTCCGCCGGCAGCGGCGGCCGGCTCGACCGCGGTGCCCAGTTCCTTGCCGACCTTGCTCTGCTCGCGGGCGAGTTCGCGGCGGCGCACCAGCTCGTAGGCCACCACCACGGACAGCACGATGGTGCCCTGCACGATCGTCACGATCTCCCGGGGCACGCCGATGTTGTCCAGCGTCAGCGAGCTCTTGTCCAAGAAGGACCACAGCAGCGCGCCGAACGCCACGCCCAGCGGGTGGTTTCGGCCGAGCAGCGCGATGGCCAGGCCCGCGAAGCCGTAGCCCGCGGGGAACGTGATGGTGAAGGTGTGGTCGCGGCCGAGGATCTCCGGCAGGCCCGCGAGCCCGGCGATGGCTCCGGACAGCAGCAGCGCGGTGAGCACCATCTTCTTGGAGTTGACACCACCCGCGGCCGCCGCGGTCGGGGAAAGGCCGGAAGCCTTGAGCTCGAACCCGAACCGGGTGCGGTTGATCAGCAACGCGTAGCCGACACCGACCAACACCGAAAGCAGCACCAGGCCGAACACCGTGCCGTAGCCGCCCAGCGGGATGCCCGGGATCCGGCCGGAGGCCGGGATGAGCCCGGTGCTCTGGTTGTTGCCGCTCATCACGCCGAAGTTGGTCACCAGGTACGAGACCAGCCCCAGCGCCAGGGTGTTGAGCATGATCGTGGAGATCACCTCGGAGACCCCGCGGTAGACCTTGAGCACCGCGGCGATGCCGACGTAGAGCGCGCCGGTCGCCGCGCCGACGACCACGATCAGCAGCGCGTGCAGCCCGAACGGCAGGCTCACCGAGGCGCCGACGATCGCGGCCACGCACGCGGCGAGCCGGTACTGCCCCTCGATGCCGATGTTGAGCAGGTTCATCTGGAAGCCGATCGCGGCCGCGATCGCCACCAGGTAGTAGGCACCCGCCGTGTTGATGATGTCCACCAGGGTCGTGCCCCGGCCGACCTGGGCGACCATCTCCAACAGGGTCGCGATCGGATTCGCGCCGGAGACCAGCAGCACCGCGCTGCACAGCACGATGGAGAAGACAATCGCCAAGGCCGGCGGCAGCAACCGCGCCCGCCAGGTGTTCACACCGCCTCCTGAGTTCGAGCGGCGATCCCGGCCGTTGCCGGAACCTCGTTCAGTTCATGACTCACGCGGACTCCTGCGCACCGGTCATGGCCGCCCCGAGCTCCTCCGGGGTCACCGTCTTCGGGTCGGCCTCGGCGACCAACCGGCCGCGGAACATGACCCGGATGGTGTCCGACAACCCGATGAGCTCATCGAGATCGGCCGAGATCAGCAGCACCGCCAGCCCCTCGTCCCGCGCGTTGCGCAGGTGTTCCCAGATCCCGGCCTGCGCTCCGATGTCCACACCGCGCGTCGGGTGGGCCGCGATCAGCAGCTTCGGCTCACCGGACAGCTCCCGGCCCACGACGAGCTTCTGCTGGTTGCCGCCGGACAACGCCGCCGCGTCGACGTCGATGCCCGGGGTGCGCACGTCGAACTGCTCGACGATGCGCTCGGTGTCCCTCTTGGCCCCGGCGCGGTCCAGCCACTGGCCGCTGGAGACCGGCCGCCGGGTCTGGTGGCCCAGAATCCGGTTCATCCACAACTGCTGGTCCAGCAGCAGGCCCTGCCGGTGGCGATCCTCGGGGATGTAGCCGATCCCGGCTTCGCGGCGGTGCAGTGTGGACAGCCCGGAGATGTCGGTGCCGTCGAGCGCGACGGAGCCGGAATCGATCGATCGCATGCCCATGATGGCCTCGACGAGCTCGGTCTGGCCGTTGCCCTCGACGCCCGCGATGCCCACGACCTGCCCCGCCGCGACCTCCAGGTCGACGCCGTCCAGGATCGGCCGTCCGTCCTCGGTCGACGACATCCCGGAGACCTTCAAGACCTCCCGGTCGGCGACGGTGGCGGGACCGCGCTCGGGCGCGGGGAGCTCGCTGCCGACCATCATCTCGGCCAGGCTGCGGCTGGTGACCTCCGAGGCGGCCACCGAACCAACGGTGGTGCCGCGACGCAGCACCGTGATGGTGTCGGCGATCGAGCGGACCTCGTCGAGCTTGTGCGAGATGAACAGGAACGTGTACCCGTGCTCGCGCATCCCGCGCAGGGTCGCGAACAGCTCGTCGACCTCCTGCGGGACCAGCACCGCGGTCGGCTCGTCCAGGATGATGATCTCGGCGCCGCGGTAGAGGACCTTGAGGATCTCCACCCGCTGCCGGTCGGCCACGCCGAGGCTCTCCACCAGCGCGTCCGGGCGCATCTCTAAACCGGCCTGCTCGGCCAGCTCGATGACCCGCTTGCGCGCCTTGCCGCCGATGCCGTGCGACCCCTCCGCGCCGAGCACGATGTTCTCCAGCACGGTCAGGTTGTCGGCCAGCATGAAGTGCTGGTGGACCATGCCGATCCCGGCCCTGATGGCCTCCGCCGGGGTCTTGAAGCGAAGCTCCTCACCACCGACCCGGATGGTTCCGGAGTCGGGCTGCTGCATCCCGTAGAGGATCTTCATCAGGGTCGACTTCCCCGCCCCGTTCTCCCCGCACAGCGCGTGCACCTCGGCGGCGCGCACGGACAGGTTCACGTCGGAATTGGCGACCACGCCCGGAAAGGTCTTGGTTATGCCGGAGAGCTCGACGGCGGGCGCGCCGCCGGGTTTCGACTCGGCAGAGGTGTTCACGGATGCTCCAGGGGATTATTCACCGGCGGCGAACCAGGGGGACGCTCAACAATGGACGGTTCCGGCCGCAGGCGACATGCCGCTGGCACGAAACCGCCACCGTTCGGGGATGAAAGCGCGAGGGGGCACCCAGCCGCGCCGGGCGGGGCGCCCCCTAAGCACCGCGTCAAAGGCCACGGAGGAGTGTGTCAGGGCTTCTTGGGCACCTGGATGTCTCCCCTGGCGATGGCGGCCTCGTAGGCCTCCAGCGTGGGCTTCAGGTCGTCGACCTTGCCCCCGGAGGTCGCGTAGGTGACGCCGCCGTTGGCGATGTTGAACCGCTCCGGCACCGCGCCCAGGTCGCCGCGGGCGAAGTCGGCCACGTAGTCGTACACCGCCAGGTCGATGCGCTTGAGCATCGAGCTGATGATCACGTCCTTGTAGGCCGCGACCGAAGGCTGGTTGTACTGGTCGGAGTCGACCCCGATGGCCATCGCGTCGGAGGCCTTGACCGAGCTGAACATGCCCTTACCGGAGGCGCCCGCCGCGTGGTAGAGCACGTCCGCGCCGCCGTCGAGCATTCCCGAGGAGACCTCGGCGGCCTTGTTCGGGTCCTGGAACCCGGTGTAGTCGCCCGCCGGGGTCAGGTAGTCGCTGTCGATCTCGATGTCCGGCGCGGCCGCCTTGGCACCCGCGACGTAGCCCGCCTCGAACTTCTTGATCAGCGGGGTCTCCACACCGCCCACGAAGCCGATGTGGCAGGTCTGCGACTTGTGCGCGGCGATGACGCCCGCCAGGAAGGAGCCCTTCTCCTCGGAGAAGACCAGCGGCGTCACGTTCGGCTGCCTGACCGTGTCGTCGTCGATGATCGCGAACTGGGTATCGGGGAACTCCTCGGCGACCGTGCCGACCGAGTCCGCGTAGGAGTAGCCGACCGCGATCACCGGGTTGTAGCCCTCGCGGGCGAGCTGGCGCAGCCGGGTCAGCTTGGCGCTCGCGGACTCGTTGGCCTCGGAGTCGAGCTCCTTGACCTCGCCGAGATTCATGTCCTTCTTCGCGCGGTCCAGACCCGCCACCGAGGCGTCGTTGAACGACCCGTCACCGCGGCCGCCGATGTCGAAGGCGAGGCCGACCCGGACGTCGCTGGCGTCCGGCGGCGTCTGCTGCCGCTCCTGCGAGGTGGTCATCGCGGGCCCGCTCGGCGCGGGCTTGGTTTGGCACGGCTGCCCGGAGGCGCTTCCGCCCCCGCCGCCGGTGTCCTTGGCGCACCCGCTCAGCGCCATCGCACCGCTGAGCAGCAGCGCAGCCGCCGCGACTCCGGTCCGGCGCGCTTTCCCCGCACCCGAGAGCCGTCTGACAGTCGGCGTTCGCCGCATGCCGATTCCCCTTTCCCATTCACTTCCGCCGGTCCCGGTCACATCCCCCGGATCAGCGAAGGCGTCCTAGAGCGAACTCCACTCGAACGTGTTTTTTCTCGTGGGGATTGTTCGCTCATGACCCGGCGCACGTCATTCGGTGACGTGACTCTCGAAATTAAGTCTTGACGTTGCCGCTTGCGCATTGCTCCTGTGTCACAAAATGATTTCTACATCGATCCACCAGGTCGGGGCGCTTGTCTGGTCGATCACAGACAGCTGTGGCGAGTAGGCCCGGGCAATACTCGAGGTCTAGCATTCCTACTCGTCAAGGCCCTAGTTCGTGGCCGGTGACGGGCGTGCACCCGGCAAGAGCGCCGGGACCAACTGCAACTCGGGGCCGGCCGCCCCTGTTCCCGGACGGGGCCGTCAGTCCACCAGCGAGGTTGGAGGCCTTCCACCATGGCCAGCACCACCGCCTCCGCGGCCGACGCACCGACGCGCGCCGAAGCGCCGCGCGCCAAGGGTCGTCTCTACCGCGGCGATCTGGGCATGTGGTCGTGGGTCGCCCACCGAATCACGGGCGTACTCACCTTCTTCTTCTTGTTCGTGCACGTCCTGGACACCGCGTTGGTCCGGGTGTCGCCGAACGCGTACGACACGGTCATCGAGACCTACAAGTCTCCGGTGATGATTCTGTTCGAGCTCGGGTTGCTCGCGGCCGTGCTGTTCCACGCCTTCAACGGCATTCGGGTGATGCTGGTCGACTTCTGGGCCAAGGGCCCCCAGTACCAGAAGCCCATGCTCTGGACGGTCGTGGTGCTCTGGCTGGTGTTGATGATCCCGGCGGCGATCAGCCTGCTGTCCCGCGCGGCGACGGAAATCTTCGGGGGTTGAGGCAAATGACCGACGCATCGCTCGCCTTGGAGAGGCCGCGCACCCCGTCCCGGCAGTCCGCACGACGCAACAACTTCGAGCTCTACGCCTGGTTGTTCATGCGGCTGTCCGGGGTCGTCCTGATGTTCCTGGTCCTGGGGCACCTGCTGATCATGCTGTTCCTGGACGGCGGTGTGCACCGGATCAACTTCGCCTTCGTGGCAGGTCGCTGGGCCTCGCCGTTCTGGCAGTTCTGGGACCTGAGCATGCTGTGGCTGGCCGGCCTGCACGGCGGCAACGGTCTCCGTACCGTCATCAGCGATTACTCCCGGAAGGACAGCACGCGCTTCTGGCTGAAGATGCTGCTGTACGTCTCCGTACTGCTGACCGTGGGTCTGGGCAGCTTCGTGATCTTCACCTTCGACCCGAACATCGGCTAGCGCCGCAGAGACGACCACAGCGTGGCGGGGCCGACGCCGATCGCGGGTCCCGCCACAGCCCGAGGAGGCGACCATGCAATTCCACAAGTACGACGTGGTCATCGTCGGCGCCGGGGGCGCCGGGATGCGCGCGGCGATCGAGTCCGGATCGCGAGCCCGCACGGCGGTTCTGACCAAGCTGTACCCGACGCGTTCGCACACCGGTGCGGCGCAGGGCGGCATGTGCGCGGCGCTGGCCAACGTCGAAGAGGACAACTGGGAATGGCACACCTTCGACACGATCAAGGGCGGTGACTACCTGGTCGACCAGGACGCCGCCGAGATCATGGCGAAGGAGGCCATCGACGCGGTCCTGGACCTGGAGAAGATGGGGCTGCCGTTCAACCGGACCCCCGAAGGCAAGATCGACCAGCGCCGGTTCGGCGGGCACACCCGCGACCACGGCAAGGCCCCGGTGCGCCGGGCCTGCTACGCGGCCGACCGCACCGGCCACATGATCCTGCAGACGCTGTACCAGAACTGCGTCAAGCAGGGCGTGGAGTTCTTCAACGAGTTCTACGTCCTCGACGTGATGATGAGCGAGGGCGCCGACGGCGAGCAGGTCTGCACCGGTGCCATCGCCTACGAGCTGGCCACCGGCGAGATCCACGTCTTCCACGCCAAGTCCGTCGTGTTCGCCACCGGCGGCTTCGGCAAGATCTTCAAGACCACCTCCAACGCGCACACGCTCACCGGTGACGGCATGGGGATCGTCTACCGCAAGGGCCTGCCGCTGGAGGACATGGAGTTCTACCAGTTCCACCCGACCGGTCTGGCCGGCCTGGGCATCCTGATCACCGAGGGCGTGCGCGGCGAGGGCGGCATCCTGCGCAACGTCGACGGCGAGCGCTTCATGGAGCGCTACGCCCCGACGATCAAGGACCTCGCGCCGCGCGACATCGTCGCCCGGTCGATGGCCCTGGAGGTGCTGGAAGGCCGCGGCGCGGGCCCGGAGAAGGACTACGTCTACCTCGACGTCACCCACCTCGGTGAAGAGCTGCTGATGTCCAAGCTCCCGGACATCATGGAGTTCTCCCGGACCTACCTGGGCGTGGAGCCGACCGAGGAGCTGGTGCCGGTCTACCCGACCGCGCACTACGCGATGGGCGGGATCCCGACCAACGTCGAGGGCCAGGTGCTGCGGGACAACGAGAACACCGTCGCCGGCCTCTACGCCGCCGGTGAGGCCGCCTGCGTCTCGGTGCACGGCTCCAACCGCCTGGGCACCAACTCGCTGCTGGACATCAACGTGTTCGGCCGCCGCTCGGGCATCGCCGCCGCGGAGTACGCGAACAGCCACGAGTTCGTGGAGCAGCCCGAGAACCCGGCCAAGATGGTCGAGGGCATGGTCGACCACCTGCGCACCAACACCGGTGGCGAGCGGGTCGCGACCATCCGCACCGAGCTGCAGCAGACGATGGACGCCAACGCCTCGGTGTACCGCACCGAGGAGACCCTCAAGACGGCGCTGTCGGACGTGCAGGCGCTCAAGGAGCGCTACGGCCGGATCGCCGTGCACGACAAGGGCAAGCGGTACAACTCCGACCTGCTGGAGGCCGTCGAGCTGGGCTTCCTGCTCGACCTGGCCGAGGCGCTGGTCAACGCAGCGCTCGCCCGCAAGGAGTCCCGCGGCGGTCACGCCCGCGAGGACTACACGTCCCGGGACGACACCAACTTCATGCGGCACAGCATGCAGTACAAGGTGCTGCCGGAGAAGGAAGACCCCAACGCGCCGCTCGGGTTGACCGGCTTCCAGGCCGACATCCGCCTGGACTACAAGCCCGTCGTCGTCACCCGCTACCAGCCGATGGAGCGTAAGTACTGATGACCGCCGCCACAGAGAACCCCGCGAGCCAGCTGCCCTCGGACGCGCCGCCGATCCCGGACGACGCCACGATGGTCACCGTCAAGCTCCTCCGGTACAACCCGGAGGAGGACGAGGACATGCACTGGGAGTCGTACCGGATCCCGTCGCTGCCGTCGGACCGGGTGCTCAACCTGCTGCACTACATCAAGTGGTACGTGGACGGCACGCTGACCTTCCGCCGGTCCTGCGCGCACGGCGTGTGCGGGTCCGACGCGATGCGGATCAACGGCGTCAACCGCCTCGCCTGCAAGGTCCTGATGAAGGACATGCTCAACAAGGACGGCGAGACGACGCTGACCATCGAGCCGATCAAGGGCCTGCCGGTGGAGAAGGACCTCCTGGTCAACATGGAGCCCTTCTTCGAGGCCTACCGGTCGATCCAGCCGTACCTGATGACCAGCGGGAACGAGCCGACCCGGGAGCGCATCCAGTCGGTCGCCGAGCGCGAGCGCTTCGACGACACGACCAAGTGCATCCTGTGCGCGGCCTGCACCACCTCGTGCCCGGTGTACTGGTCGGACGGCAACTACTTCGGCCCGGCCGCGATCGTCAACGCGCACCGGTTCATCTTCGACAGCCGTGACGAGGGTGCCGAGGAGCGCCTGGACATCCTCAACGACATCGACGGTGTCTGGCGCTGCCGCACGACCTTCAACTGCACGGACGCCTGCCCGCGTGGCATCCAGGTCACCAAGGCGATCCAGGAGGTCAAGCGGGCCCTGATGTTCCGCCGCCGCTGACCGGCCCCCGCTTCCGGCTCCCCGGGTCCGCCCGGGGAGCCGACTCATGTTCAGGGGCCCTGACAGTTTTGCCTAGAACTGTCAGCCCTCGGCACCCGAAATGTCCGGACAGTTTTAGGCAAAACTGTCACCACTACCGCGCTCAGCGGTTCGGGGCGCGCAGGGCTCGGTAGCCGAGAACTCCGATGGCGGTCCCCAACACGAGGGAGATGACGGCGATGACCAGGTGCACCACGAGGTAGGCCGTCGGCGAGCCCGCCGCCCAGGAGCGCTCGCTCTGCCAGATGTTGTAGATGAAGGTCGGCCACAGGAAGTAGGTCCAGAGCCCGAAGGCCAGCAGGAACACCGCGACTCGGCGAGAAATGGTCACGGCCCCAGTATCCGCTGTTGTGGGGCTCACCGGACCCCCCGGGTGCGGTCTGCGCCGCCGCCGGAGAGCGCGCGGCGGGTTAACCTCGACGGGTGCTGCTGCGTGACCGCCGTTCGGCGACTTCCGGTGTGAAATTCCCGTTCTGGGCAACGCTGCTGGCGCTGCTCACCGCTGTTCCGCTGCTGACCGCCACCGGCGCCGCGGCCCAGGCCCCGGCATGCCCCAACGCCAGGCTGCCGCCGCCCCCGGTCGACACCTCGGAGGTCCCGCCACCGGGTTCGCCGTCCCCCACTCCGGTACCCGTTCCGGAAACTCCGGTGGGCGGCGAGCGGATGGCCGAGTGCTCGGTGATCACCGGCGAGGGCGCGCCGGTCCCGCCGCCGCAGATCGTCGACGCGGCCGCGTCCTGGGTGCTGGCCGACCTGGATTCCGGGGCGATCCTGGCCGCGAAGAACCCGCACGCCCGGCAACGCCCCGCCTCCACCATCAAGACGCTGACCGCGCTGACGGCGATCCACGAGCTCGACATGGACGACACCCTGGTGGCCACCCAGGAGGACGCCAACCAGGAGGGCACTCGCGTCGGCTTGCAGCCGGGCCTGACCTATCCGGTGGGGCAGGTGCTGCAGGCGATGCTGATGGCCTCGGGCAACGACGCCGCGCACGCGCTGGCGATGAAGATGGGCGGTATGCGGGCGGCGCTGAAGAAGATCAACGCCACCGCGCAGCGGATCGGCGCCCTGGACACCCGCGCGGCGACGCCGTCCGGCCTGGACGGCCCCGGGATGAGCACCTCCGCCTACGACCTGGCGACCATCTTCCGGGTGGCGATGCGCGAACCGGTGTTCGCCAACGCGGTCGGCTCCGAGATGATCATGATGCCCGGCAAGCCCGGCGAGCCGCCCTTCGAACTGTGGAACGACAACCGCGTGCTGCTGAACTACCCGGGCGGCCTCGGCGGCAAGACGGGGTTCACCGATGACGCCCGGCACACCTTCATCGGCTCGGCCGCGCGCGGGGACCGCCGGCTGGTGGCGGTGATGGTGCGCGGCGAGAACCACCCGACCCGGCTCTCGCAGAACGCGATGGGCCTGCTGGACTACGGCTTCGCGCTGCCCGGCGGCACCGCGGTGGGCGAGCTGGTGACCACCTCACCGGCGCCGACGACCACGACCGCCGCTCCTGCTGCTCGCGCGCAGCTTCCGCAGGCCGATCCCACCGAGCACTCGTTCTTCAGCACCATCAAGGGCCCGCTGATCCTGCTGGGCGTGGCACTGGTCGCGATGGCCGTCGTCGTGGCGCTGTGGCTGCGCCGCAACCGGCTGGCCACCACCGCGCGCCGGGAATCCACATCGGACGAGGACCCGTGACGCGACCCCGCCCGAGCGGGTTCAGCGCTTGCGCCAGACCCAGCCCGCGAGAGCGCCCAGGCCCAGCAGGCCCGCCGTCGTGCGCGGGCCGGGCCTGCGCTTGACCTGAACGACCGGGCGGATGACCGCGGGTGCCGGGGCCGGCGGCGGTTCGGCTTCGAGGTTCTCCCGCGCCGAGGCCGTCCACGCGGTGACGAACAGGATGAACCGGGCCATCAGGTTGGCGAAGACCAGCAGACCGAGGATCGGCCCGAACGCCGCACCGGCGGGCGAGCTGGTGACCATGCCGAGGTAGATCACCGCGACCTGCTTGAGGATCTCGAAGCCGATCGCGGCGAACAGAGCTCCCCACAACGCGCTGCGCAGCGTCACCGGTTTGCGGGGCAGGCGGGTGAGCACCCACATGAACACCAGCCAGCTCGCCGCCAGCGACAGCGCGATCGTCAGGATGCGCAGCATCACGAAGGAGAACGCGGTGCCGGAGAAGCCCATCGCCTGCATCAGCGTCTGACCGAGGCCACCGCCGAGCGCGCTGATGCCGAGGGAGACCGCCATCGCCAGGCCCAGGCCGAACAGGGAGAGCAGGTCCGAGACCATCCGCTTGTGGATCGGGGTGGGTTCCGGGACCTGGGTCCACTGCGCGGTCAGCGCCTCACGCAGGTTCGTCATCCAGCCCAGCCCCGAGTACAGCGCGGCGAGCAGGCCGATGACGCCGACCGCGCCCGCCTGCTCGATGGCCTGGTTGACGACCCGGTTGAGCATCTCGCTCATCGCCGGGCTGGGCACCGCCGAGGTGATCGAGTCCTGCAGGCGGGCCAGCAGGTCCGGGTTCCCGGCCAGCACGAAACCGGCGACCGCGAACGCGATCATCAGCAGCGGCACCAGGGCGAGCACGCTGAAGTAGGTGATCGCCGCGGCGTAGTAGTCGCCGTATTGCTTGGTGTAGCGCTCGAAGGCTCGGATCAGCCGGTCGAGCCACTCGTGCTCGTTGCGCAACACGGCCAATCGGCCGGGCTTCTCCTGCTGCTGTTGACCCACCACGGGCAGCCTCCCACCACGCAAGCCGTTCGGCCGAACGGTGGCAGGCTACCCATAGATGATCAGATCAGCGTCCCGGCGCGACGAAACCGACCCGGTCGAATACGTTTCGCAACGTCTCGGCGGAAACCTCGCGGGCCTTCTGCGCCCCACGGTGCAGGATCTTGTCCAGCTGCGCCGGGTCGTCCAGGTAACCGCGGACCTGCTCCTGGAACGGGGTCACGAACTCGACCACGACCTCGCCGAGCTCCTTCTTCAGGTCGCCGTAACCGCGACCGTCGAACTCGGACTCCAGATCGGCGATGCTCTTGTCGGTCAGCGCCGAGTAGATCGCCAGCAGGTTGGACACACCGGGCTTGCCCTCGGTGTCGTAGCGGATCTCGCGGCCGGTGTCGGTGACCGCCGAACGGATCTTCTTCGCCGAGCGCTTCGGCTCCTCCATCAGCTCGATCACCCCGGAGGGGACCGACTTGCTCATCTTCGAACCCGGGTCCTGCAGATCGTAGATCTTCGCGGTGTCACCCGGGATGTGCGCGTCGGGCACGGTGAAGGTGTTGCCGTAGCGGGAGTTGAACCGCTGCGCGAGGTTGCGGGTGAGTTCCAGGTGCTGGCGCTGGTCCTCGCCCACCGGCACCGCGTCCGCCTGGTAGAGCAGGATGTCCGCCGCCTGCAGCACCGGGTAGGTGAACAGGCCGACGCTGACGTGGTCGGCCTCCTGGCGCGCGGACTTGTCCTTGAACTGGGTCATCCGCCCGGCCTCGCCGAAACCGGTCAGGCACTCCAGCACCCAGCTCAGCTGAGCGTGCTCGGGGACGTGGCTCTGCACGAACAGCGCCGAGCGGTCCGGGTCGATGCCGAGGGCGAGCAGCTGTGCCGCGGACAACCGAGTGCGCTGGCGCAGCAGTTCGGGGTCCTGCTCGACGGTGATGGCGTGCAGGTCCACGACGCTGAAGAAGCATTCGTAGCGCTGCTGCATCGTGACCCATTCCCGCAGGGCGCCGAGGTAGTTGCCGAGGTGGAACGAGTCGGCGGTCGGCTGGATGCCGGAGAGAACGCGGGGCCGGACCGTCTGCTGAGTTTCAGGGCTGTCGCTGCTCACGAATCCGATTCTCCCAAGTGCCGCCCCGGGGCCGGGACCGACCCACGCCGCGCTAGCTCTTGCGCTGGTTCTCCGGCTGGACCTTCTTCTTGCGGAATGCGCCGACCACCATCCCCGCCAGGCCCAGGCCCACGGCGGTGAGGCCGACCGGCGCGCGCAGCGCGTCCGAAGGCCCGACGGCCACGGCGTTCTGGGTGGCGGCGGAAGCCAGGCCCGCGGTTACCGGCAGGAGCACGATGGCCGCAGCGACCAGCCCGGCCATACGCCTGGTCACGCGCGTTATTCGGCTACGCAAGAGCGTTGCCTCCCTGCGAAAGTTGACCCGTTCGAGGGTCACCTACTCGTGCGATTCCATGGCGGACGGTACAGACCACCAGTCGAAGACGTGGTCGCGTTGCGTAAACGGGCCACGACCAGATGATCGTATTTCCTCTGCGCCAAGGACTTTCGGCGCCCCCGCAAGGGGCGATCTCGCAGGTAAGAGGTGGGGGCGACACCTCGTCACCCCCACCTAGCGTCACCCAGTGACTTGAATAACACTCAGATGGACTAAACGGCGCTGACGCCCAGTTGAACCTGGCCGACTCGTCCGTAAGTGGTCGTGCGCTGGCGCGCTGCCCGACCGGCCTGACCGGCCAGCTCGTGCAGCTCCTCGACGCTGCGCTCCGAACCGTGCTCGGAGCCGGCCATCCGGCTGATCGTCTCCTCCATCAGCGTGCCGCCGACGTCGTTGGCCCCGCCGTGCAGCACCTGGGTGGTGCCGGAGTCGCCGAGCTTGACCCACGAGCACTGCACGTTGTCGACCCGGCCGTGCAGCAGGATGCGTCCCATCGCGTGCACCGCCCGGTTGTCGCGCTGGGTCGGACCCGGCCGCGCCAGGCCCGCCAGGTAGATCGGCGCGTTGCGGTGAACGAACGGCAGCGGCACGAACTCGGTGAACCCGGCGTTGCCGTGCTCGCGCGCGGTGTCCTGCACGCCGGCGAGGGTGCGCAGGTGCCCGAGCCAGTGCTCCGGGCTGTCCACGTGGCCGTACATCATCGTCGACGAGGACGGGATGCCCAGCCGGTGCGCGGTGCTGACCACGTCGATCCATTCGGCGGCGGGCAGCTTGCCCTTGGTGAGCACCCAGCGGACCTCGTCATCGAGGATCTCGGCGGCCGTGCCCGGGATGCTGCCGAGCCCGGCCTCCTTCAGCTCGGCCAGCCACTCCTCGACGCTCACGCCCGCCTTCGCCGAGGCGCTGACGATCTCCATCGGCGAGAACGCGTGAACGTGCATCTCCGGGACCCGCTGCTTGATCGCGCGCACCAGATCGGCGTAGCCCGACACCGGCAGCCGCGGATCGATGCCGCCCTGCACGCACACCTCGGTGGCACCCGCCCGCCACGCCTCGTCGGCGCGCTCCGCGGTCTCCTCCGGGGACAACCGGAAGGCGTCGGTGTCGCGCTCGCGCTGGGCGAAGGCGCAGAACCGGCAACCGACGTAGCAGATGTTCGAGAAGTTGATGTTGCGGTTGACCACGTAGGTGATGTCCTCGCCGGACACCTCGCGCCGCAGCTCGTCGGCGATCCCCGCCAACTCGTCCAGAGCGCTCCCGTCGCAGGTCATCAATGCCATCGCGGCATCGGTGTTGGCCGGATCGAGCAATGCGGCAGGATCCTCGGAGGCGATCCGCAGGCCTTCGCGCACATCGGCGTCGAGGCGTTCCGGCGCACCCTGGGCCGGAACCTGCTCGCGCAGCTCGTCCCAGTCGCCGTAAACCGTGTCGAAGTCGGTTCGGCGATCCTCGCTCCGCCCGGCCGTGTCGATGCTGCGGTGCAGATCGGTGCGGCCGATGGACTCGAACCCGCCGTCGGGCTCCTGCCACTCCCGGCCCACGATCTCGGCATCGGGGGCGGCGAATCCGTCCGCATCGGACAGTGCGTCGACGTGCGCGGCCACCCGCAGGTCCAGCCACTGGGTGCTGTCGCCCGCGAGGCCGTTGCGCACGTAGCGCGGGTAGGCGGTGAGCCGTTCACGCAGCTCGAAGCCGCCGTCGCCGGTCAGCTCGGCGAGCTCGTCGACCTGCGGCCAGGGCTTCTCCGGGTTGACGTGGTCCTTCGTCACCGGCGAGACGCCGCCCCAGTCGTCGATCCCCGCGCGCAGCATCAGCGGGATCTCCTCGCCGACCAGGTTGGGCGGGGCCTGCACGCTCACCCCGGAGGGCATCAGCAACCGCGCCACCGCGATGGTGGCGGCCAGCTCCCGCAGGTCCGCGTCCGGCATACCGCGCATCGCGGTGTCCGGCTTGGCGCGGAAGTTCTGCACGATGATCTCTTGGATGTGCCCGTACTGGCGGGCGCTCTGCCGCAGCGCGATCAGCGATTCGGCCCGTTCGGTGCGAGTTTCGCCGATGCCGATCAGGATGCCGCTGGTGAACGGCACCGCCACCCGGCCTGCGTCGGTGAGCACCCGCTTGCGGACCGCGGGCTCCTTGTCCGGGCTGCCGTAGTGCGGGCCGCCCTTCTCGCTCCACAACCGCTCCGAAGTGGTCTCGAGCATCATGCCCATGCTGGCCGCGACCGGCTTGAGCCTGGTCAGCTCCTTCCAGGACAGCACACCGGGATTGAGGTGCGGCAGCAGCCCGGTCTCCTCCAGCACCGCGATCGCGCAGGCGCGCACGTAGTCCACGGTGGAGTCGTAACCCCTGGCCTCGAGCCATTCGCGCGCGACCGGCCAGCGCTCCTCGGGACGGTCGCCGAGGGTGAACAGGGCCTCCTTGCAACCCGCCGCCGCGCCCTGCCGGGCGATCTCGACGACCTCGTCGCGCTCCAGGAAGGCCGACTCCACCTTGTGCGGGACGGTGGCGAACGTGCAGTAGTGGCAGCGGTCCTGGCACAGCCGGGTGAGCGGGATGAAGACGTTGCGGCTGTAGGTGACCACGTCCGGATGCCCCTCGGCCGTGAGGTGCGCGTCCCGCGCGCGCCCCGCGGCTTCGAGAAGTCTCTTCAGGTCGTCGCCGCGGGCGTGCAACAGCACCGCAGCTTCGGTGGCGTCCAGCGAAACGCCATCGGTGGCTCGGCGAAGCGCGCGACGCATCGCCGACTCGCTCGGGGTTGGCTCCGGCGGAGTGAGATTCAAATCTGCAACCGACACCTGACGACTCTAGGTCGCAACGCCGATGTTGCCCAGTCGCGGGATAGGTGCCACCGGACTCACCTTCGGCCACCCGATTGCTCCATTTCGCTCTACCGGGCCTCACCGAATCCGGCGCAGAATCCGACGAATCGACTGATTTGCTCACGAAACGGCTCCAAACAGGAGGGCACGTGTCATCCACTCGAAGGAGAAGCCGGGCGCTGCGGATCGCGGGTTCGGCCCTGACCCTGGCGCTGCTGGTACCCGCCGGTGTCGTCAGCGGCTCCGCCCCGGCCCCCGCCGCGACCGCAGCGCCCGCGCACTTCGTGGTCCTCGGCCCGGCGGGCCAGGACCTGACCCCGACCGAGGAATCGATCCGCGCGGTCGGCGGCACCGTGGTGCAGTCCTGGCCGCAGATCGGCGTGGTGATCGCGACTTCGACTGATCCGGAGTTCGCGGAGACCGCGCGGCAGCAGCCGGGCGTGCAGCAGGCGGGCGCCAGCCGCAACCTCGCCGAGCAGTTACCGCCCGAGCAGTCCACGACGCTCGAGGAGCTCGAGGGCACCACCGGCGGAGCGAGCGCGCTGGCGGCGAACGGGCAGGAACCGCTCGAGCCCGAGCAGTGGGACATGCGCCAGATCAACAGCGACCGGGCCAACGCGATCTCCAAGGGCGATCCGGACGTGACCGTCGGCGTGCTGGACTACGGCATCGACCCGACGCACCCCGACCTGCGGGACAACCTCGACGAGTCGCGCTCGGTGAACTGCGCCGACGAGGGCGTGCCGGACCAGAGCAAGCAGGCGTGGGCGCCGGAGGGCGACTCGCAGGCGCACGGCACGCACACCGCGGGCACCATCGCCGCAGCGCGCAACGGCGTCGGCGTGGCCGGTGTCGCTCCGGACGTCACGCTGGCCTCGATCCGGGTCATCAACGACGAGGGCTTCATCTACCCCGAGTACGCCATCTGCGGGTTCGTCTGGGCCGCCGAGCACGGCATCGACGTCACGAACAACTCGTACTTCACCGATCCCTGGTACCTGTGGTGCGACAGCGACCCGGACCAGAAGGCCGTCGCCGAGGCGGTCCGCCGCTCGGTCGCCTACGCCGAGGGGCGCGACGTGGTCAACGTCGTCTCGGCGGGCAACAGCAATTGGGACCTGTCGCAGCCGATCCGCGACACCAACAGCCCGAACAACGGCGGGCCGACGCAGGACCGGCGCACCGGGCCGGACTGCCGCATCCTGCCGGGTGAGCTCGACGGGGTCGTCTCGGTGTCGGCGACCGGTGCGCAGGAGACGAAGTCCTACTACTCGAACTACGGGATGGGCTCGATCTCGGTGACCGCGCCGGGCGGCGACAAGTACCAGGTCCCGGACACCCCGTCCGGCAACGGCCGCGTGCTGTCCACCGTCCCCGGTGGCGGCTGGGGCTGGATGCAGGGCACCTCGATGGCCGGCCCGCACGCGGCGGGCGTGGCCGCGCTGCTCCGCAGCACCCATCCCGACTGGAACGCGCAGCGGACCGTCGACGCGCTCTCCGAGCAGGCCGACCCGCGCCCCTGCCCGAAGCACTACGACGGCGACGGCGACGGCGAGGTCGACGCGGTCTGCACCGGCGGCAAGACCGGAGCGGGCTTCTACGGCGCAGGCCTCATCAACGCCCTCGACGCAGTAACCCCCTGACCGAATTCCCTGGAAATCCGGGTACCGAATTCCCTGGAATTCGGGGTCGCGTTTTCGAGGGTTTTGGCTGGTTTCGCACCATCGGGCGATGAGGTTCGGGGCGTGTCCGACTCGGTCGGGCACGCCCCTTTCGGTGTCGCGCGGTTGCCCGGCAGTCGCCCCGGCAGGACGCTTGTCGAGTCGGCGGTTGGCGCGTCCAGGAGGGTGCTGTGGGAGCTTCCGAGAGCTTCGTGATCGTTGGCGGCGGCATGGCGGGCGCCAAGGGCGCCGAGGCGCTGCGCGTGCAGGGCTTCGACGGACGCCTGACGCTGCTGGGCGACGAGGAGCACCGCCCCTACGAACGCCCGCCGCTGTCCAAGGACTACCTGCTGGGCACCGCCGAGTTCGACGACGCCTACGTGCACCCCCCGGAGTGGTACGCGGAGAACTCGGTGGACCTCCGGCTGGGCACCAGGGTCGACCGGATCGACCGCGCGCAGCGCCGGGTGGAGCTCGCCGACGGTGCCCACGTGGAGTTCGACAAGCTGCTGCTGGCCACCGGCGCCACGCCCCGCTCCCTGCCGGTCCCGGGCATCGACGCGGAAGGGGTCCTGCACCTTCGCCGCGTCGGCGATGCGGACCGGATCAAGCAGGCCCTCTCCGGGATCGAGCAGCTGGTGGTGATCGGCGCGGGCTGGATCGGCCTGGAGATCACCGCCGCGGCCAGGCAGGCCGGCGTCGAGGTGACCGTCGTGGAGACCGCCGAACTGCCGCTGCTGCAGGCGCTGGGCTGGGAGGTCGCCGAGATCTTCGCCGCGCTGCACCGCGAGCAGGGCGTGCGGTTCCGGTTCCGCAGCACCGTCGAGCAGATCCTGACCGACGACGGCAAGGTCAGCGGGGTGCGCCTGGCCGACGGCGCGGACATCGAGGCCCAGGCGGTGCTGGTCGCCGTCGGCGCCGAACCCGCGGTGTCGCTGGCCGCCGAGGCCGGCCTGCGCTGCTCCAACGGCGTCCTGGTGGATGCGACCCTGCGCACCACGGACCCGAACATCGTGGCGGCCGGTGACGTGGCCAACGCCTACAACCCGCTGCTGAAGCAGCAGATCCGCGTCGAGCACTGGGCCAACGCGCTCTACCAGCCCGCGGTCGCGGCGACCTCGATGCTGGGCGGCGACATCACCTACGCCGACCTGCCGTACTTCTTCACCGATCAGTACCCGGACTTCGGCATGGAGTACCAGGGCTACGTCCCTCCGGACGGCTACGACGAGGTGCTGTTCCGCGGCGACGTCTCCGGACGCGAGTTCATCGCCTTCTGGATCGCCGACGGCCGCGTCGTGGCTGGCATGAACGTCAACATCTGGGATGCCACCGAGCAGATCAAGTCGCTGATCACCACCCGCACCCGCATCAGCCCGGAAGCGCTCACCGATCCCGCGATCCCGCTCACTCGCGTGCTCGCGGGCTGATCGGATCGAAACCTTTCAATTGCGGGGTAATCCTTCTCACCGGTGCCGTCGTCCGCGCGCGCAGCACCGGAAATCGGACGGAAATCGGACCTGGACTTTCCGTGCGAAATTCGATCTCCAAATGGCCGGATGACCAGCGAAGACAGCTGCCATTTCGGGGAAACGATGACAGCGCCAGCAGGACACAATGTCGCAACAAAATCCCCTGTCGGCAGAGGGTGACCGTTCCGATACCTTTCTAGTACATCTGTACAAGGCAGCTCAGAGTGGCTAAGGTAGCGGACTTGTTCTGACAGTGACACGGAAGGAAATATCGCGTGCCTGCCGACACACGCACGAACGGCGACGAGAGCACCCGACCATCGAGCGCCCAAAAGGGCGGTACTCGCAACATGGTCAAAATCGGCGTATTCACCGCTGTTCTGGCAGCGGCTCTGATCTATGTCGCGGTCGCGCAACCGGATGTTTCGTGGCCCGGACTGATCTCGATGCTGGTTTTCTACGCCCTGTTCTACTGGCTGGGTGCTTTCGTGGCCGCCCGACGCGGCGGCGGACTTGCGAACACGATGGTCGCGGGGCGCAACATGCCCCTCTGGATCGGCGTGTTCACCATGACCGCGACCTGGGTTGGCGGCGGATACGTCAACGGGACCGCGGAGTCCACCTTCAGCGATGGCATGGCCTGGGCGCAGGCGCCGTGGGGTTACGCGGCCAGCCTGCTCCTCGGCGGGTTGTTCTTCGCCAAGAAGATGCGCCGCGGGCGCTTCACCACGATGCTCGACCCGATCGACATCCGATTCGGCAAGCAGGTCGCGGGGCTCGGTTCCATCCCGGCCGTGCTCGGCGAGATCTTCTGGACCGGCGCGATCCTGACCGCGCTTGGCACCACCTTCGGCACGATCATCGGGCTGGACTTCACCATCTCGATCATCCTGTCCGCGGTGATCGCCATCGCCTACACGGTGGTCGGCGGCATGTGGTCGGTGGCCATCACCGACGTCGTGCAGGTCATCGTGATCCTGGTCGGCCTGATCGTGGCGGTTCCGCTGGCGGCGAGCGCCGTCGGCGGCCTGGAACCCGCCTGGGCGAACTACACCGCCCACTTCGGCTCCTACTCGACGTTGTTCCCGCCGCTGGACGGCTGGAACCACCCCGACTGGGGTCACTCGTACTGGCAGTGGTGGGACTACGGTCTGCTGCTGGTCTTCGGTGGCATCCCGTGGCAGGTGTACTTCCAGCGGGTGCTGTCGGCCAGCAGCCCGGCCAACGCGCGACGCCTGTCGCTCGGCGCGAGCGCGATGTGCGTGCTCGCCGCGATTCCGCCGGTGCTGATCGGAATCATCGCCACCTCGGCCGATTTCCAAGCGCAGGGCGCCCCGCCGCTGGACAACCCGGCGCTGGTGATGCCGTACGTGCTGCGCTACCTGCTGCCCACCGGTGCCGCCGCGCTCGCGCTCGGTGCTCTCGCCGCCGCCGTGATGTCCTCGGTGGACTCCTCGGTGCTGTCGGCGTCCTCGGTGACGGGCTGGAACGTCTACCGGCGCCTGGTGCGTCCGCAGGCGACCGCCGAGCAGGTCCAGAAGGTCATCCGCAGGCTGATCGTGGTGATCGGTGCGGCCTCGCTGCTGCTCGCGCTCAACGTCGCCAGCGTCTACGGCCTGTGGTACCTGGCCAGTGACCTGATCTACGTTCTGCTGTTCCCGCTGCTGGTCACCGCACTGTTCGTGCCGTTCGCCAACCGCATCGGCGCGGCCAGCGGCTTCGTCGTGGCCGCGATCCTGCGGCTGTCCGGCGGTGAGCCGACCTTCGGCCTGCAGCCGTTCCTGCCCTGGCCGTGGTTCGAGGACGGCGAGGTGCTGTTCCCGTTCCGGACGATCTCCATGCTGGCCGGTCTGATCACGATCCTGGTGGTCTCGGCGCTGACCCGACGTGCGAACGCCCCGGTCCCGATGGCCGCGCTGGAGCCGGACACCCCGGAACGCATCGCCTGGGGCGGCGACCTCACCGAGGAGGAAGACGCGGAGAAGGTCCCGGCCAAGGCCTGACCTCCCCCGTTTCGGCCCCGCTGCACCCCGGTGCAGCGTGGCCGGTGACAGTTTTGCCTAAAACTGCACGGACACACGGGTGCGAGCCCACTACAGTTTTAGGCAAAACTGTCAGACTCAGAGGCCGCAGGTGTTCCGGGAGGCCTGGATGCGCGCACTGACCTACCTGGTCGCGTCGACGATCGATGGACGCATCAGCGGTCCGGCCAACGACGCTCCGGACTTCTTCCTGCAAGAGGGGCTGCACCCGGTGATGGCCGGGTCCGGGATCGGACTGTTCGACGGCGGGTTCTCCCCCGAGCGCTTCAGACTCACCGAAGTCGAGCCCTTCGGCAGCGGGGTCGTGCACCTGACCTACACCCGCCGCTGAAAAACCGTTGTCATCCGCGACGAATCGACCTACTTTGGGTTCCGTGATTACCGGGATGGCGAAAAGCCGCGCACGGATTGGCGACCCGGTAGCGAGCTGACCTCGCTACCGGCCCGAGGCGCCCGCGCTCCTCCCCCGTTCTTCGAGTCCGCGCCGACATCGAAGAACCGAGGAGGAGAAGAATGCCCGTCACGTTCAACCACACGATCATCGCCGCGAAGGACCGCGAGGAATCTGCGCGGTTCTACCGCGAACTGCTGGAGGTTCCGGAAGCACCCTCGTGGGGACTGTTCACCAACGTCCAGCTCGACGCGGGAGTTCTGCTGCAATTCGCCGAACCCCCGGTCGCTATCCAGATGCAGCACTACGCGTTCCTGGTCGACGACGAGCTCTTCGGCTGCACCACGCCTCGGCGCGGTGGGTGCGGTGACAGTTTTGCCTAGAACTGTGCGGAGATCTCGGGCACGAACCCGCTGCAGTTTTAGGCAAAGCTGTCAGACCTCAGCGAGCGTAGGTGACTGTTACCGGGGCGTGGTCGCTCCAGCGCTCGGCGTAGGTCGGGGCTCGTTCGACGACCGCCGAAGTGGCCCGGTCCGCGAGGCCGGGAGTGGCGAAGTGGTAGTCGATGCGCCAGCCGGAGTCGTTGTCGAAGGCCTTGCCCCGGTAGCTCCACCAGGAGTACGGACCGGGCCCCTCGGGGTGCAGGGAGCGGACGACGTCGACGTAGCCGCCGTTGAGGACGTCGGTCATCCAGGAGCGCTCCTCCGGCAGGAAGCCGGCGTTCTTGCGGTTGGCCTTCCAGTTCTTCAGGTCGGCTTCCTGGTGCGCGATGTTCCAGTCGCCGCAGACCAGGACCTCGCGCCCCTGCGAGGTCGCGCGCTCGCGAAGTCCGGCCAGGTACTCGCCGAACTCCTTCATGAAGCGTTCCTTCTCGTCCTGACGATCCGTACCGACCTCACCGCTGGGCAGGTACAGGCTGGCCACGGTCAGCCCGGCGAAGTCGGCCTCCAGGTAGCGACCGCTGTCGTCGAACTCGCTGGAGCCGAAGCCGACGCGGACCGCCTGCGGCTCGGCACGGCTGTAGATGGCGACGCCCGAGCGGCCCTTGGCCGAGCTCGGGGCCAGGTTGGTGTGCCAGCCCTCGGGCTCGCGGACCTCGGCGGTGAGCTGTTCCGGCTCAGCGCGGGTCTCCTGCATGCAGATGATGTCCGCGCCGGTTTCGCCGAGCCACTCGACGAACCCCTTCTTCGCGGCGGCGCGCAGTCCGTTCACGTTCACCGTCGACACAGTCAGCACGGCGGCAGCTTATCGACCGACTTTGCCGAGGCCAGGGGCGCCCTCGCGAGCCGAGGGAGCACTCCGGCCGACTGCGTCGTTCGGGTGATCTCGGGCGCGTTCTGCACCGTCGCCCACGCGAGATGCGCGAGGGTGCACGCCGGAAGAGGCCGCCGGAGACTCCGACCGCGGTTGGCGATGATGTCCACCGGACGTCATCTCGCCGCGGACCGAGGTTCACCGGTAGGGGTACCGCCGATCCGGGGAAGGCACTGGACCCGCGGGCCGATTCCACTACTATGCCCCTCCGTAACGTTCGTCGAGCCGGAACCGACATGGGGCGTAGCGCCCCACCCCTCAGGAGGTCTCCCGTGGCCCCGGACAGCGCCACGGGAAGCGGCCCTACGGCCCGCCGTCTCGTGCTCGGCAGCCAGCTGCGTCGGCTCCGCGAGGCGAAGGGGGTATCCCGGGAGGACGCGGGCTATGCCATCCGCGGCTCCGGCTCCAAGATCAGCAGGCTGGAACTCGGTCGCGTCGGGTTCAAGGAACGCGACGTCGAGGACCTGCTCACCCTCTACGGCGTCACCGACGACGACGAGCGCGAGTCGTTCCTGGACCTGGTCCGCCGCTCCAATGAGCCGGGCTGGTGGAACCGCTACAACGACCTGATCGCGCCGTGGTTCCAGGACTTCGTGGGCCTGGAGGAGTCGGCCTCCCGGATCCAGACCTTCGAGCTGCAGTTCGTCCCGGGTCTGCTGCAGACCGAGCGATACGCGCGGGCGATCGCCAGCCAGGGCCGCCCGGAGTTCCCGGACGAAGAGATCGATCGCCGGGTCCGGCTGCGAATGCAGCGCCAGAAGCTGTTCGTGCGCCCGAAGGCACCGCGGGTGTGGGCGGTGCTCGACGAGTCGGTGCTGCACCGGCCGATCGGCGGCCGGGCCGTGATGCGCGAGCAGCTCGAGTCGCTGCTGGAAGCCACTCAGCTGCCGAACGTTTCGCTGCAGGTCCTGCCGTTCTCGCTGGGGCACTCCTCCGCCGAGGGCGCCTACACGATTCTGCGATTCGCCGAGCCGGAGATC
Source organism: Saccharopolyspora halophila (assembly GCF_039531955.1). Classification (NCBI taxonomy): domain Bacteria; kingdom Bacillati; phylum Actinomycetota; class Actinomycetes; order Pseudonocardiales; family Pseudonocardiaceae; genus Saccharopolyspora; species Saccharopolyspora halophila. Next base: position 342,033 of record NZ_BAAARA010000003.1, on the reverse strand, counting down.
TCGGACATCGTCTACCTCGAGCACCTCTGCGGCGCGCTGTACCTGGACAAGCCCGAGGACATCGAGGTCTACAGCAAGGTCAGCCACCGGCTCGCGGTCGACGCGCTGACTCCGGAGGACACCCGCAAGCTCCTCCGCAAGCACCTCGCCGATCACTGATCGTGATCACCTAAACACCTACTAGCGGGTAATCTTCCGCATCGCGGAATGCCGCCGATCACGGTGGATCACTTTCCCGCTGCTGCGCGGCTGAAATCCGCGAATGTGAAGCGGATAACAATGGGCTGCACGTGCATTCACCCGTGCACCTGCGAGTGCTAGCTTTAGTGCACGGTCAACTGCACGTGCAGATGGCCCGTGCAAGAGCTAGTCGGGGAAAGGGTGGGAGTTCGTATGCCGAACATCCAGAACGGCATGCCTGCGAAGCAGCTCCCGAACGTGGTGTGGCGCAAGAGCCACCACAGCGGAGCGGTCGGCAACTGCGTCGAGCTTGCGCCTCTGGTCGATGGCGGTGTCGCCGTCAGAAACTCGCGCTACCCCGAGGGCCCGGCTCTGGTCTACAGCAGGGACGAGATCGAAGCGTTCCTCAACGGAGCCAAAGACGGCGAGTTCGACGATCTGATCGCCTGAACGGCCGAAGCCATGGTCTGAGCCCCCACGACGGAAAAAGTGGCGCCATGAACGAGATTACGAACGGCCTGCAAGCCCTGGTCGCGCGAGACTTTCAGTTCACCCACCCACGAGATGCCAACGGCAGCCTGGTCGCCGTCATCGGCATTCGCGTGCACCGCGGTGTCTTCGACATCCTCCAGCTCTTCGGGGAGAACGATGCCGACGCCGCGCGAATCCCCGGTGACGAGCCGGACGTGCTGTTCCCCAGCAAGGTGCTGTGGCGCACGCACGGCAAGGCCGCGGAGGTCATCGGCGAGTTGCTGACGTTGTCCGATCCGCTGCCCGAAACCGGCGTCGACACCGCTGGGTGCTGGGTGCCGACGCAGGCGGGGCGCTCGACCTGGCTGGCCGTCAGCGCGTGAGGACTCGGAGGCGACGCAGCCGGAGTTGATTCGAGGTGGGCACGCCCACCCCGGGCCTGCTCCGGCTGACCACAGCCCCCGTCCCGGCCCGGTGCGCGGTAACACCCCCCATTTGCGGCCGCACGCCGGACCGGTGCTCCCCGAAGAGGAGGTCGGGTTCCCGCGGGACCCCCGCCGCGGGAACCCGACCTCGGATCTCAGCTGCGAACCGCCCGGCGTCGTTTCAGCGCCGGGCGGTACTTTTGCCCGCCGCGGTGCGTAATCTGAGTGCTCCGGTTCCCAACCGTTGCGGGGTTTTTCAACGTGAGCGAGTACCAGTACCACGAATTCCGGGCGCTGGAGCGGCCGCTGGACGACGAAGGGCGCGCGGAGCTGCGCGAACTGGATCCCGACGCGGCGATCTCCGCGCTGCGACTGATCAAGTCCGAGGGCGATCTCCACGGCGATCCGGACGTGCTGATGGAAACCCGCTTCGACGCGCACCTGAACCTGACCGCCTGGGGAACCCGCAGGCTGATGCTGCGGCTGCGTCGCCCGGAACCGGACCGGGTGCAGCCGTTCTCCGTGCCCGGGCTGGTCGAGGCCTGGACCTCCGAGGATTTCGTGATCCTGGACCTGACCAGCGAGGACGAGACCGACGAGGCGCTCGGGGAACCCGATCTGCTCTTCGACGAGCTGCTGCCGCTGCGCGACGAGCTGCTCGCGGGTGACCTCCGGCCGCTCTACCTGGCCTGGCTGGCCGCCTACGGCACCTGGGAACGCGACGAACTCGCCTTCGAGCGGGAAGCCGACGAGTACGTCGAGCCACCGGTTCCGGCCGGTTTGGGCGAGCCGACCACGGCTCAGCGCCATCTCGCCGAGTTCCTGCGCCTCGATCCCGATCTGCTGGCCGAAGCGGCGACGAGCGCTCCGGCCTCCCGCACGGTCGGAGCACTGCTGGACGGAGCCGCGCGCAGGCGCGCGGGAAGCTGATCGAGCTCGCCGACAACCTTCCGCGGCTTCGGATGGCGCCAACCAGCAGCCGGGCCGCAGGGAGGACGACGGAGCCGATGGGTGCGAGATCCGGCTCGGTACCGAATCCACCCAGCACGTGACGTCGGGAGCCCGGTGGCTGCGCCTTTCTGCTGTGCGGGGATTGGCATCGCGCCGATGACCTGACGCGGACCAGTCGCGAAGCTCTGCACCAGCTGGCACCGCGCGCAGCGCGCGGACGACTTCGACGGCAGCGCACCGGCTGGCGCGGGCTCGTCGACCTGGACCGCTCGGCGAAGGAACCGGTCGCCGGCGCCGACGCGCGATGAAGTGCTCGACCTGCGCGAGGCGTTGTCGGAGCTCACGCCGAAGCAGCGGGCGGTGATCGTGCTGCGCTTCTCCTACGACCTGTCCATCGACGAGGTCACCGCGCACGTGGAACGTCCGCTGAACGCCGATTCGGCGAGGCTCAAGACGTCACTCGTCTACGTGTTCAAGGGTTCTTCGGTGACCATCGCCCTCGGCGAGGGCGCCGAGGCGAAGCAGCAGGCGGATGCCCGCACGACCGAGAACGGCATGCAGGCCTGGGTGCCCGCCTTCCTCGATTCCCGCCCTGTGCTGGAGACCCCGAAGGCCTCCTCAACCGAGTCCGCGCCGTCGGTTACGACCGGTCCGAGTGGACCACCCAGGTGATCGGGTAGCCCTCGCCTTCTCGCGTCAGCCGAAGGAATGAACTGGTTTTGGGGTCTGCCACCGATGCGCGAGCGCCGGATGGTCTAGATCGTTGGCCGCGACGATCCAGGTCTCGCGGCGCTGAGGGTGTTCCGGGGCTCGCGCCGAGGCCGGTCGGCCCGTCCAAGCTGACAACAGGAGAAGCCGTGACCGAGGAACAGCAGGGGGAAGGCGCGTTCAGCGCAGCAACCGGCCGTGGGCTGGAGAACGATGGCGGCAAACCGCGCTACATGGCCTATCAGCGCGAGCTCATCGCAGCGCACTGCGGCCGTTCCGTCTTGGAGATCGGCGCAGGGCTCGGCGAGTTCGCCGAGGGGTTCACCAGCCGTGACCGCTACGTGGTCACCGACGTGGACCCGGAAGCCGTGCGCCGGATGAAGATCCGATTCACCAACCGCGTCGAGATCGAGTCCCAGCAGTTCGACATCGACGCCGGATCCGTGCTCGAGGAGCCGGTGGAGTCGCTGATCGCGATCAACGTGCTGGAGCACATCGAGGACGACGCGGGCGCGTTGCGCTCGCTGGCGACGTCGTTGCAGCCGAACGGCAACGTGATCCTGTTCGTGCCCGGCTACATGCGGCTCTACGGGGAGTTCGACCGCAAGGTCGGGCACTACCGCCGCTACACGCCGGCGACGCTGCGCGACGCCTGCGAACGCGCGGGGCTGACCGTCGAGGTCGCCAAGCCGGTGAACTTCCTCGGAGCCTTCGCCTGGTGGGCAGCGGTCCGCAAGGGCGGCGCTGGCGCCCCGAACCCGAAGCTCGTATCGATCTACGACCGCTTCGTCGTCCCGGTCACCAGGTTCATCGAGAAGCTGGTGCCGGTCCCCTTCGGGCAGTCGGTGCTCTGCGTCGCGCGCAAGCCCGGCGCCTGACCACCCGCGCGAACGCGAACGGCGACCAACTCACGTCGCACGCGGGTTGGTCGCCGTTCGTTCGTTCAGCAGGGTCAGCGCGCGGCGCCGAGGGTCAGCGTGAACACCTCGGGCTCGCCCGCGTTGACCTTGCCGCTGTGGTCCTCGCCCGCGTTCGAGCTCACGTCGTCGTAGGCGAACGCGTAACCCTTGCCGTCGGGCAGGTTCTCGTGCACCACGCGCGCGTAGTGGCTGGTCACGTCGTGCTGGTAGAAGGTGGCCGGGTCCTCTCCGTGCGGCTGCTCGTTGTTGATCAGCATCGTGCTGCGGTTGAACGCCGCGGCCAGCCGCGGCACGATCGCCAGCCGCTCCTGCGAGTCGCTGCCCGGGTTGTTGGCGAACGGCCCGCTGTTGCAGCTGAAGATGTCGATCGTGGACGGCTTGGCGAAGCGCTCCCCGCCGAAGACGAGCTCGTTGCCTTCGACCCGGCCTTCCAGGACGCCGAGGTCGTCGCGCTGGGTGTCGACGAACAACGGCTCGGCGGCGTACTTGGAGTACACCTCGTCGACGTAGGGCTCGTAGTAGCCCGCGAAGTCATCGCCCCGGTGCATCGGGCTGAGCACGCGCACGACCCTGCCGTTCGCCTCCTGCACCAGGTTCGACCAGTTGCCGCCCTGGTCGCGCAGGCCCTGCGCGACGCTGTCCAGCCCGCCGGTGGGCATACCGGGAACGTTCTGCTCACCGCTGGCGGCCTTGAGGTGCAGCGAGACCGGCGCGGCGACGAAGTCGACGTAGCTGATGTTGGCGTAGAGCTGCTGCTCGTTGAGCGTGAACTCGGCGAACGTCCAGTCCTTGCCGAAGTTCGAGTCGCTGTCCGAGACGAAGTTCGGATGCACGATCGAGGTCGTGCCGTCGGCCCCCTGCACCGCCTGGAAGTCCAGCTTGTCGTTGGTCACGAAGTAGACCCGCGAGCCGTACATGCGCGGAACGGTGACCTCGACGGTGCCGTCCACCGGGATGGACGGGTCCTCGCCCAGCGGCTGCGGCTCGGGGCCACCGGCCTCCGGGAAGTACGAGGTGCCATCGGGGCGGATGAACACCGCCTTGCCCTCGGCGCCCGAGAACCCGGCGATGTAGGCGTTGGCCGGGGAGCCCGAGTCGTTCTTCAACACGAACTTCAAGCTCTCCGGGGCTGCCGAGGCGAACGGGGCGCTGATCGCCTGGGCCCAGAACGGAGAGGTCAGGGCCGCTGCGGAATATCCGAGAAACCGCCGACGAGAAACCATGGGGATACCTCCTGAGACAACGAGACCACCTCGAAAGGCGGCTGATCCTCTCGTGATCGATCACGAAGTCTGCCGGTGTAGACCTATCTGCCATACCCCCAAAAGGACCGAAATCATCACACCCGAACACCAATAAACTCAAACGCACACGAAGTCCGAGAAAGCAAGCAGCGGACCACATTCAGCCACAGAACTGGGAAACGCCGCCGATAACCCAGGATCAACGGCTCCCGCAGAACCTGTGGTCCGCGCAAGATCAGACGAAAGTCGGTGTGGACGATCCCGCCTTCAACGGCTTTTCCACAGCTATTCCACGGAATTGATGGATTGCCCGATGACGAGGTGCGCATCCCGGGTGTGGTCAGCCACGCGACGGCTCTGGTGACAGTTTTGCCTAAAACTGTGAGCCTTCGGCACGCCGCGCCACTCAAGGAGCGGATCCCGCAGCCACGCGGCGCGTCAGCTTCCGCCACCCGCACCGGCCACGCAAAGCCCCGAGTTGAAATACCGCCTCAGGAAGAACTGCTGCTCTCGCCCGGCTCGGTCATCGGCACGCCCGCCGCTGCAGCGGCGTCGAACGTGTCGTCCACGAGCACGACCGTGCGGCCTGCGGCCTCCAACAGCGAGGTCGCCGCGGTGGCCCGGTAGCCGCTGCCGCAGTGCACCCACACCGCGCCTGCGGGTGCTTCGCCGAGCCGGTCCTTGAGCTCGTAGAGCGGGATGTGCACCGCGCCGGTGATGTGGGACGCGGCGAACTCCTTGTTGGTGCGCACGTCGAGCACCACCTCGGGTGCCGGGAACCCGTCGGAGTCGCCTGCCAGCGCGGCCGCCAGGTCGGAGAAGGTGGCCGTCGGCGTGCTGCGCAGCTGACTCCGGTCGGCGGCCAACTCCTCCGGGGTGCCCGCGGCAGCACCGGCGAACTTGTCGATGCCGATGCGGGCGAGCTCGCGCTGGGCCGCGCCGACCTCCTCGCGGGACTCCCCGAGCAGCGTGATCGGGGCGCCCCAGTCGATCATCCAGCCGAGCCAGGTCACCATCGGTCCGTCCAAGCCGAGGCTGACCGTTCCGGCGAGGTGCGAGACCACGTAGGCCTTGCGGGAGCGCAGGTCCACCACCCACTCCCCATGATCCAAGCGGCTCCGCAACTCCTCGGGTTCGGCGCGCACCGGCTCGCGCAGGTCCAACGGCTCCGGGCCGGTGGTGTTCTGCACGCCCATGTGCGCGTAGTACGCCGGGTAGGCGTCCAGTCCGGCCAGCGTCTGCTCGACGAAGTCGCCCTCGGCCAACGTCAGCGCCGGGTTGATCCACTTCTGCTCGCCGAGCGTGGCCGAGTCGCCCGTTGCCTGGGTGGCCGAGCAGAAGCTGCCGAAACCGTGGGTCGGCCAGATCTGCGCGCCGTCGGGCAGCATCGAGGCCAGCTTCTGCGCCGATGCGTGCTGGTGCCGGGCCAGCTCCTCGCTGTGCTGCTGCCCCAGCAGGTCGGTGCGGCCGGTCGTGCCGAACAGCAGCGATCCACCCGTGAACACGCCGACCGGCCCCTCCGCGCCTTCCAGCGCGTAGGACAGGTGGTGGAAGGTGTGCCCCGGCGTGGCCAGCGCCCGCACCCGCATCCGCGGCGACAGCTGCACCACGTCGCCATCGGCGAGCGGACGCCGTTCGAACGGCACCTCGTCGGCGGCGGCCAACCCGTACTCGGCACCGGTCAGGCGGGCCAGCTCCAGGCCGCCCGAGACGTAGTCGTTGTGCACGTGCGTGTCGAGCACCAGGGCGATCCGCACGCCGAGCCGTCCCGCCACCGCGATCACCCGGTCCACGTCCCGCTGCGGGTCGATCACCACCGCCACTTCACCATCGCTGACGAGGTAGCTGCGGTCCCCCAGCGAGGTCGTCTCGATCACCTCGACGACCAGGCCGCCGGCCTGCCGTTCGTCCTTCACCGCGTTCGTCGCCGTCACCACGCGCACCCCTCTCCACCTCACGTCCGACCTCGCCCAGCCGATACCGGGCACCGGGGCTGCGAACGCACGGCTCGCGAACACCGCGCCGAGAACCGGGCTGGCAAGCCAGCGTGGCAGCACCGCGCAGCCGTAGCGAACCGAAGAACTCACAAAGGCCAAATCAGGCGAGAACACGCCAAGAACAGCCACCCACAGGGCACCTGCCCAGGTCCGACCTAGCCCGCGAAGACGCTCGCGCCCCGCGAGCACGAGCCCGCCTGCTGATCGAGCAGAACGCGCACCGCAGCCTCGCGCTCACCGACATCGCCGAGGCGGCGGGCATGGGCTGCCGCACGGTCACCCGCTGCACCACCGAGGCGATCCGGCACGCCCAAGAGCTGCTGAAAGCTCCGTTCACACCGTCGAGCGGATCGCGGCCCAGACCGGGCTGCCCACGACCAGCAACTTCCACATCCGGACCGTGGGCGTCAACCCCGGCAGCCATCGCAGGATCTTCCGGGTCCAGGCCGCGGCTATAGCATCGCGGGCATGGCGCAAGACGAGCTGGACGGACTGGTGCGCAGGCGGATCCGCGCGCTGCGGGTCGCGCAGGGCTGGTCGTTGGAGGAGCTGGCCGGCCGGGCGACGATGAGCCCGTCCTCGCTCAGCCGGATCGAGAACGGCCAGCGGCGCATCGCGCTGGACCAGCTGGTCACGCTCGCCCGCGCCTTGGACACCTCGCTGGACCAGCTGGTCGAGACGGACACCGACGACGTGATCAGCAGTCCGATGATCGACGGGGCCCACGGGGTGCTGCGGTGGGCGATGAAGGCGGAGCCCGGCATGTCGGTCATGCGCCACCGCATGACCGATCCGCCACCGGACAACCCGGCGCGGATGCGCGCGCACCCGGGGCACGAGTGGATCGTCGTGCTCTCGGGGACTGCGATCCTGATGCTGGGCGATCGGCGCTTCCGGGTGGAGACCAACCAGGCCGCGGAGTTCCCGACGATGCTTCCGCACGCGATCGGCGCGGCTGAGGGGCCGTGCGAGCTCCTGGGCATCTTCGACCGGGACGCCCGCCGCGCGCACTCGCCCGAGAAGTCCTGACCTGGTTCGTTGCGCGTCCGGGCAACGGAACGACGACCTTCTTGCGTTGCAGGCAAAATGCTGTGCTCGCAAAGCACAGTCGGCCTAGCGTGGCGTCATGAGCCACGAATCCCGCAACCACCAGCACTCGCACGGTGACATCCTCGACCTCGACGCGGAGGTGCTCGGCGAGCACAACGCCGACATCGTCGCCTGGTTGCCCGTGCAGACCCCGCCCCGGCATGTCATCGACCTCGGCAGCGGGACGGGCACGGGCACCTTCGCCCTGCTCGCCCGATTCCCCGAGGCGCAGGTGACCGCCGTGGATTCCTCCGCCGAACACCTGCAGCGATTGGCGGTCAAGGCCGACGAGCTCGGTCTGACCGACCGCGTGCGCACCGTCCAGGCCGATCTCGATGCGACGTGGCCCGAGCTCGGCGAACCCGACCTGGTGTGGGCTTCGGCCTCGCTGCACCACGTCGCCGAACCCGAGCAGGCGCTGCGCCGGATCCACGACCTCCTCGCTCCCGGCGGAGTGCTCGCCGTGGTGGAGCTCAGCGGATTCCCCCGGTTCCTGCCCGCCGACGGCCCCGCGCACCAACCGGGCCTGGAGGAACGCTGCCACGCCATCACCGACCGCCGCGCCAACGAGCGCCTGCGGCACCGCGGAGCCGACTGGGGATCCGTGCTCGCCGGCACCGGGTTCACCCTCGCTGGGCAGCGAGCGCTGACGATCGACATCGAGGCCGCCCGCTCGGAGGCGGTCGGGCGCTACGCCTTGCAGAGCCTGCAGCGCATCGGCCGGGCGGTCGCCGAGGAGCTCTCCCCCGACGACCGCGCGGCGCTCGATCAGCTGCTCGACGCCGAGAGCCCGAACCACGTGCTGCGCCAACCCGGTCTCGCCGTGCGCACCGAGCGCACCGCCTGGGCGGCTGCGCGGTAGAAGCTGCGCGCAGGTCAACGGTCAGCCGGGGCGTGCTGGCGCGCGCAACCCCGGGAGTCACGCGGCCTTCGGTGGCGATGTCGTCGTGATGCTCGGGCTCGCCGTCGAAGACGGTGCGGCACGCGTGGTTGAGCGCGTCCAGCACGGTGTCAGCGGATCGACCGGTTCGGCACGGGTCATGGCGCACGTGCCACAAGGCGGTGGCCGCGTCCCGGATCATCGTGCGGTCGTCGTAGTACCTCTAACCGTCCTCGCCGACCAGCGGACCGCAGCCGCGGAGGAACTCCCCCACCCGACGCCGAATCCGGCTCCGACTGCGAACCTGTTCCGCTCCACGACCAACGCGCCCAGCTCGCCAACCCATCGAGCCAGCATCGCGGAGCTCGCGGCGGGATCGGCTCCCGCAATGGATACGCGGAACACAAAAAGGCTCGTGCTCTCCGCGAGCACGAGCCTTTTATTGGGTGGAGCTGAGGGGAATCGAACCCCTGACCTTCTCGATGCGAACGAGACGCGCTACCAACTGCGCTACAGCCCCTCGCCGGATCGCTCCGGCTTTGTTGTGTCGATAGCTTATCAACCGGGGATCGGGCCTTTCGCAGCACCCCCCGAATGGCGGTTGGGGCTACTCCCCGACCGCGCGCCGGTAGGGCTCCCAAGTGCGTTCGTCGAGGTCGTCGAACATGGGGTCCTCGTCGTCGATCTCGACGCGGACACCGCGCTGCACGGGCGGCCGGATGTCGGCGGCCCGGTCTTGGGCGCCGAAGTGGCGATCCAGGTGCGCCTCGGGCTCCATGTCGAACTCGGCGTCGAAGTCGTAGTCGTCCTCGAACTCGTCGAGCTCGGGAACGCGCTCCGCGCGCGGGTAATCGGCCCGGGCTTCGCGGTCCTGCTCCTCCGGGTACTCCTCCTCGTACTCCGGCTCGGCCTCGACGTCGTGTTCGCCGTTGAGCCGGGCGAGGCGGCGAGCGCGGATGTCCTCCTCTATCCGGACCTGCCGACGCAGGTACGTGAGGTATCCCACCAGCGAGAGGTCGACGGCCGCGTGCAGCCACCACAGCACCGAGGTCACCAGAGCGGCCAGGATCCCGGTGGTCACCGCGAGCAGGAGCATGGTCAGCACGATGCGCTGCCTGCGGGCGTACTTGGCGCGAGCGGCCAGCGCGGCCGCCTCCGGGTCGTAGCCGCCGCGGCCGGGGCGGTAGCGCCGGCCCGCGCGGGCGTCGTCGCTGTTCACCGGGCGCCAGTCGGCGTCCTCCGGTTCCTGCTCGGTGTCCAGCTCGGCGTCGATGTCGGCCTGGTCCTGCTCGGTGTCGGGCATGCCGTACTCCTCCACCCGGTCGATTGTCGCGGCTCCGGAGCGTTCCGGTCGCCGATCGCTACCCCGCCGCACGACGCGTGCGGCGAGCGCGGAGTCGGTGGTCTTGGACACTTCCTGCCTGCGGCGGGCGAACATCGGCACCAGGACGACCAGCCATGCCGCCGCCAACGCAGCGAAGATCAATGAGCTCGGCATGCTGCGCCACCTCCCCCTGGCCACCGGCAGTACACAAATCTGCGACCGCCACGCTAGTCACAACCGTCACTCCTGTCTCGCTGCCACGCCGAGCCACACCCGCCTCAGGTCAAGAGAACCGCACCGACCCGCCGATCGTCGGCACCCTCGGCCCCGGCGTGTCGGATTCCGGCCCCGAACGAGCGGCCGGCCGGCGGGGAGCGCTCAGGGACGGCTCGCGCCGCCGGCGCGGATCAGCCGGAACACGGCGCCGTCCGGAACGTCCTCGGTGGTCAAGCCGTAGACGTAGTGATCGCGCCAGGCTCCCGCGACGTCGAGGTAGCGCTTGAACAGCCCCTCGTGGCGGAACCCGGCCTTCTCCAGCACCCGCACGCTGCGGTCGTTCTCCGGGCGCACGGTGGCCTCCAGCCGGTGCAGACCGACGCGGCGGAAGCAGTGATCGGTGGCCAGCGCCACCGCGGCCGTCGCGATGCCGCCGCCAGCCTTGTCCTGCGCGACCCAGTAGCCGATCCAGGCCGAGCGCAGCGCGCCGCGCACGATGTTGCCGACGGTGAGCTGGCCGGCGAACGCACCGTCGACGGTGATCGCGAACGGCAGCATCTGCCCGCGCCGGGCCATCCCGCGCAGCGCGATCCACTGCGCGGGCCAGGCCATTCGCGAGTTGCGCTCCTGCCAGCCGCCGAACGCGGTGGGCTCCCACTCCTGCAGGTAATCGCGATCGCTGAGCCGGGTCCTGCTCCACGCTCCGGCGTCGGCCAGCCGGGGCGGCCGCAGAGCGACCGATCCCCGAGCCGTGATCAGCGGGCCGAGCCGGGCGGGCCACCCGGGGTGGCGGCCGATCGGGAGCCCATCAAGGTCGGTCGGCTGCATCGACGGCTCAGGCGCGCTGCGAGAGGAACCGAACCTGCACGTCCTCGCCCGCGGCGACCTCCGTGGTGTGCTCGTCGATCACGATCAGGCAGTTGGCCTCGGCCAGCGAAGCCAGCAGGTGCGAGCCGGACGTACCGAGCGGCTGCACGAGGTAGGAGCCGTTGTTCGGATCGCGCACCAGCTGCCCGCGCAGGAAGCCCTGCCGGCCGGAGGTCGCGGTGATCGGGGAGAGCAGCTCGGCCGACACCGTGCGCCGGTGCGGGTTCTGCTTGCCCAGGGCGGAGCGAATCAGCGGCCGGACCAGCACCTCGAAGGCCACCAGCGCGCTGACCGGGTTGCCGGGCAGCACGAAGGTGGGAATCTCGTCCGGGCCCAGGCGCCCGAAGCTCTGCACCGAGCCGGGCTGCATGGCCACCCGGTCGTCGTCGAGTTCGCCCAGGTCGGCCAGCGCGGAGCGGACCTCGGCGCCCGAGGCTCCGCCGACGCCACCGGCGATCACCACGATCTCGGACAGCAGCAGCCGCCCCTCGACGACCTCGCGCAGCCTGCGCGGATCGCTGTTGGCGATGCCGACCCTGGTCACCTCGGCACCGGCGTCGCGAGCGGCCGCCGACAGCGCGTACGAGTTGACGTCGTAGACCTGGCCCTGGCCGGGCGTGCGGTCCACGTCGACCAGCTCCTCGCCGAGCGAGATCACCGACACGCGGGGGCGCGGGTGAACCAGCACCTTGTCCCTGCCGACCGCGGCGAGCAGCCCGACCTGCGCGGAACCGATCGGGGCCCCGCGGCGCACCGCGACGTCACCGGTCTGCACGTCCTCACCGGTGCGGCGTACGAACGCCGCCGAGGGCACCGGCTTGCTGAGGGTGACCTTGGCCGGGTGCTGGTCGGTGTAGTCCAGCGGCACCACGGCATCGGCCAAGGTCGGCAACGGCGCGCCCGTGGCCACCTTCACCGCCTGGCCGGGCTGGAGTCTGCGCGGCTGGCGAGATCCGGCCGGGATCTCGCCGACCACGGGCAGCACGGTGGTCTCCTCGTCGGCGGCCTGCACGTCCACGCTGCGCACCGCATAACCGTCGACGGCGGCCTGGTCGAATCCGGGCAGCGCCCGCTCGGCCACGACCTCCTCGGCGCAGAGCAAGCCCTGCGCCTCGGAGATCGCCACGCGAACCGGTGCGGGCCGGACGGCGGCCTGCAGCACTCGTGCGAGCTGCTCGTCCACTGACCTCATGGCTGTTCGCCTTTCCCCGCTGCATCGCGCCGGGACACCGCGTTCCTGGCGCGATCGCCTCAGCTCCTGTTGATCCGCTCGGCGAGCCAGTCCCGCAGGTCCGGCCCGTACTCGGGATCCGCTAGCGCGAAGTCCACCGCAGCTTTGAGGAAACCGCCAGGATTTCCCAAGTCGTGTCGCCCACCGCTGTGGACCACGACGTGAACCGGGTGTCCCTCGGAGATCAGCAACGCTACGGCATCGGTGAGCTGAAGTTCGCCACCGGCGCCGGGCTCGATGCGGCGCAGGGCGTCGAAGATGGCCCGGTCCAGCAGGTATCGACCCGCGGCGGCGAAGTTCGACGGCGCGTCGGCGGGTTTGGGCTTCTCCACCATGCCGTGCACCCGCTTGACGTCATCCTCACCTGTATCGGTGACGTCGAAGATCCCGTAGGAGGGAATCTTCTCGTCCGGCACCTCGAACGCGCACAGCACGCTGCCGCCGTGGTGCGCGCGAACCTCGGCCATGCGCCGCAGGACGCCGGTCGGCAGCACCAGGTCGTCGGGCAGCAGAACCGCGACGGCCTCGTCGGAGTCGGTGAGATTCGCCTCGGCGCAGCCGACGGCGTGGCCGAGGCCGAGCGCCTTGTCCTGCAGCGCGGTCTCGGCGCTGATCAGCTCGGGCGCTCGCTGCACCTTGCGCAGCAGGTCGTCCTTGCCGCGCGCTTCGAGGGTTTGCTCCAGCTCGGGGCTGGATTGGAAGTATTCCGTGACCGCCTTCTTGTCCGGCGAGGTCACGATGACCAGGCGGTGCGCCCCCGCCTCGGCGGCCTCCGCGGCCACCAGCTCGATCCCTGGGGTGTCGACGACCGGGAGCAACTCCTTGGGCACCGCTTTCGTGGTGGGCAGGAATCTGGTTCCCAGGCCTGCCGCAGGCACGATGGCGGTCCGGAACGCGGTCGGCGTGCTCGTCGGGCTGCTCATAACGCCGCAGCTTATCGGGGAGCCCTACAGTGGAGCTGTGAGCACACTGGATGAATTCCGTACGTCCAAATCGCAGTGGCGCGACCAACTGTTGCAGCAGCGCCGTGGGCTCGAGAAATCTGTCCGCGCGGCCGATGACGAGCGACTTCACCCGGTGCTGTCCGGCTGGCTCGGCGAACGCGGGGTGAACACGGTCGCGGCCTACGTGCCGGTCGGCGGCGAACCGGGCGGGGAGCTGCCCGCCGTGCTGCGCTCGGCGGGTCTGCGGGTGCTGCTGCCGATCGTGGTCGATCGCGCGTCTCCGCTGGACTGGGCCGAGTACACGGGCCCGGACTCGTTGCAACCCGCGACCTACGGGCTGCTGGAACCGGCCGGCGATCGACTCGGCGCGTCGGCGATCGCGCAGGCCGATGCGGTGCTGGTGCCCGCGCTCGGGGTGGATCACCGGGGCGTCCGGCTGGGACGTGGCGCTGGTCACTACGACCGCTCGCTGCCGCTGGCGAATCCGGACGCGGCGCGCATCGGCGTGGTGCGCGAGGCCGAGTTCGTGCCCGAGCTCCCCGGAGAATCGCACGACGTGCTGATGACCTGGGTGATCACGCCCAGCGGCGGGGTGCGCGAGCTGCCGATGTGACGCAACGAGGTTTGCGCTGGGTAGTCATCCTGACGCATTATTCTATTAGCACTCCTGTAGTTCGAGTGCCAAGCCTAGTTTCGGAGGTTCGCGGCCGTGCCCACCTACCAGTACGCCTGCACCGCATGTGATCACCGCTTCGAGCAGGTGCAGTCGTTCAGCGAGGATTCGCTCACCGAGTGCCCGCAGTGCGACGGCCGACTCCGCAAGCTGTTCAACGCCGTCGGCGTGGTGTTCAAGGGCAGCGGTTTCTACCGCACGGACAACCGCACCTCGTCGTCGAACTCCAACGGGTCGAGCTCCAACGGCTCGTCCGGGTCGAGCGGCGACTCGGGCAGCGGCTCCGGCAGCGGTTCGAGCGACTCGTCGGGCAGCTCGTCCGCGTCGTCGAGCTCGTCGGCCTCCTCGAGCAGTTCCTCGAGCGCCCCGGCGGCTTCCTGATCGCAGCTCTCCCCCATCGCCGACCGCTCGGACGAGCGGTCGGCGATTTTCGTCTGCGCCGAGCACCCGGCCGTCCACCGGAGGTGTGAGGCGAGTTATCCACACCGGGCCGGTTCATCCACAGATTCGCGGTTCGTCCTTCCCGCCCGCCATCGGCACTGCCTAGCTTCGCCGGAACCGATCCGCCGAACCCGGGAGTGCGCCGATGGTCCGCGAACTCAACGCCAAGTTGCTCGACCGCCTCGTCGCGCTGCGCGGCAGGCGCGGGGCCCTACTGGCCCGGCGCGTCGTCGCCGCTGCGCTGTTGCTGCTGGCGGCCGCACTGGCGATCGGCCAACGAACCGCAGCACCGGACCAACGGGCGGACGCGGCGCCTGCGCACGAGCCCGCGCTGGTCGCGGCGCCGATACGACTGGCCGATCCGGACATCGCGAAGTTCCTCCGGCCGGGCAGGCGGGTGGACATCGTCACGGAGCCCGCAGCATCGGGCGAAGGGTCCGTGCTCGCGACCGATGCGGCCGTGGTTTCCGCTCCGGAGGCCGGTCCCGGCGGCACCGGCCCCGAGCGGGGCGGCGTGCTGTTCGTGAAGCTGCCGGAGCACTCGGCCGCCAAGGTGGCGGCGAAATCCTTGACGCAGCAGGTGACGGTTACGCTTCGCTGAGCATTCGGCTAGCGCAGGTCACCCGGTATCGCGGTTCGTCGCCTGACCGGGGTGGCCCACGGCCCATCACGCGGAGAGGAGCTGCAGCGTGCTCAGCGGATTCAAGGACTTCCTGATGCGCGGCAACGTGATCGAGCTGGCCGTGGCCGTGGTCGTCGGCACGGCGTTCACCGCCCTGGTCACCGCCTTCACCAGCAACATCGTCAAGCCGTTCATCGCAGCCTCGGGCGGCGACAACGTGCACGGGCTCTCCTACCAGCTGGTCGAAGGCAACCCGGCGTCGATCATCGACTTCGCCGCGGTGATCAACGCTGTCATCACGTTCCTCATCACGGCCGCGGTGGTGTACTTCCTGTTCGTCGTGCCCCTGAAGAAGATCTCCGAGCGACGCGGGAAGGACACCGAGGCCGGGCCCGCCGAGCCGACCGAGGTGGAGCTGCTGCTGGAGATCCGCGATCTGCTCCGCCGCGAGCAGGGTCCGCCCGAGGTCGACGGCCGAGCCGGGAGCCCGGTGCCCGACAGCAAGAGCTGACCCTTCCGCCGCGAGTGCGGGGCGGTCGTCAGCCGTGATGCGGCGGGCGGTTCTCCTCGTACCACCGATCGCCGCGCGCCTGCCCCGGATCGGGCCGGTCGTCCGAGGTCTCCTCCGGCAGGACGTCGCCGAAGATCTCGGCGAGCCTGCGCTTCCTGGCTCGTTCGTCGGTGTCCGCGCTCCGGGCCGCCTGCCCGGAGCGGGGCGCTTCTTCGCTGTTCACACCTCCATGGTCCCGCTGGCCACGGGTTCGACCAACAGGCAGGCGTCAACCGCTGTGACTTCCGTTACCCTTGGTGGTGCAGGCATGGCTCAATCCGATGCCGCTGGAGGCGATTATGGGTTTCCTGGACAAGGCCAAGGGGCTGGCGGACCAAGCCAAGGGCAAGGCCGGTGAGCTGGCCGAGAAGGCGGGTCCCGGTGCGTCCAAGGGCATCGACGCGGCCAAGGAACGCGTCGACAAGGCCACCGGTGGCAAGTACCACGACCAGATCGAATCGGTCAGCAACAAGGTCGAGGGCGTCATCAACAAGGACCAGAACGGCCAGTCCCCCAAGGGCGACGAGGGATCGGGCTCCGGCAACGCGGATTCGACCGGGAAACCGGACGACCCGAACGCGGGCCCGAAGAACTGACCGAAACAAAGCGGCGGGGGGCCCGCTCGGGCCGCCGCCGCTGCGTTTCGTCAAGGGCGACTCGTCAGGGAGCGTCGATTCCGGAGAGCTGCTCGATGACGTGTGCCACCAGCGGGGTGAGCGTGGCCATGCCGTCCCGGACGGAGGCCCGCGAACCCGCGAGGTTGACCACCAGGGTGCTGCCGGAGACGCCGACGAGACCGCGCGAGACGCCCGCGTCGACCGCCCCCGCGGCGAGCCCGGAGGCGCGCAGGGCCTCCGCGATGCCCGGGATCGGCCGGTCCAGCACGCCCGCGGTCGCGTCCGGGGTGACGTCCCTCGGGGACACGCCGGTGCCGCCGACGGTGATCACCACGTCCACACCGCCGATCACCGCGGTGTTCAGCGCGTTGCGGATGTCCACTGTCTCGCCGGCGACCGCCACGGCGCCGTCGACGATGAATCCCGCCTCCTCCAGCAACTCGGTCACCAGTGGACCGATGTTGTCCTCCTGCTCGCTCTGAGCGATCCGGTCGTCCACCACGACCACCAGAGCCCGTCCCAGCCGCTGCGCGCTGCGTTCCATGTCGCTCACCGTAGTGCCAAGGTCGGCTTCGGTCAGGTCAAGGGAGTCGGTGAGATCCACCAAATTCGGCGTCCCGCTCGCGGTGACGGTGCTCGGCTTGTCGAACATGGGTTCCTCCGAGTTGCGAAAGTGCGCCCGGTGCACGGGCGCAGCGCCGGCCGGGCCGCGACGCAGGAAGGGGGCAAGCCCGCGGCCCGGCCAACGTTGCGAGCACGACCGGAATCGGCCGTGCGGTCTGAGCGATCCCGCGACCTCGCGCGAAGTCGCGGGACGCGCGGGTCAGCCCGGCTGGCCGGTCAACGTCACCTCGACGGTGCGCTCACCACCGCCGCCGTTGAGCGTGACCTCGACCTTGTCGCCCGGGTTGTGCGAGCGAACCGCCGCGACCAGCGAGTCCGGGTCCTCGATGGCCCGGTCGCCGAACTTGGTGATCAGCTCGCCCGGCTTGATGCCCGCCTTCTCGGCCGCCCCACCGGGCGAGACGCTGCGGACGAGCGCGCCGGGCCGGTCACCGGGCATGATCACCACGCCGAGCGTGGTCTGCGAGGCCTGACCGGTGTTCTTCAGCTCGGTGGCGATGCGCCGGGCCTGGTCGATCGGGATCGAGAAGCCCAGGCCCACCGAACCGGACTGCTGCTGACCCGATCCGGGGCTGTAGATCGCGGAGTTGATGCCGACCACGCGGCCGTCCATGTCCACCAGCGGACCACCGGAGTTGCCCGGGTTGATCGCGGCATCGGTCTGCAGCGCGTTGAGCACGGTGTCCTGGCTGCCGGATTCGCCGCCCGCGCGCACCGGGCGGTCCTTGGCGCTGATGATGCCGCTGGTCACGGTGCCGGAGAGGCCGAACGGCGAACCGATGGCCACCACCGGCGCCCCCACCGGCAGGTCGTCGCTGCGCCCGAGTTCGGCCGGGGTCAAGCCGGTGATGTCGGCCTTGACCACCGCCAGGTCGGACTTCGGGTCGGTGCCCACGACCTCGACCGATGCGGAGCGGTGGTCGTGGAACATCGCCTTGATCTGACCGCCCTGGCCGCCTTCGACGACGTGGTTGTTGGTCAGGATCAGCCCGTCGGAGCTGAGCACGATGCCCGAGCCCTCACCGGAGCCCTGCATGCCTTGCACCTGCAGCTGGACCACGCTGGGCAGGACCTTCTGCGCTACCTGCTGCACGGAACCGGCCGGTGCGTTGCTGGCGCTGCGGGCGGGCGGGGACTGCTCGAGCGCGGTGTTGTTCGAACCGCCGCTGCCGCTGAGCTGGTACCCGATGACGCCGCCCGCGCCACCACCGACCAGGCCGCACACCAGCGCCAGCACCGCCACGCCCGCAACCATGCCGCGGCGCTTGGGCTTCTGCCGCTGGGCCGGAGCGGCCCCGTAGGGCTGCTGCCACGGCTGCTGGAACTGCTGGGTCTGGTGCTGCTGCTGGCCGTAGAACGGCGGCGGTTGCTGGGCCGCGTAGGGCGGCTGCTGACCGGTGTAGGGCTGCTGCGAAGCGTGCGGCTGCTGCGGTGACTCCATCTTGTCCGTCGACTGCTGGCTCAGCGGCGTTGACTGCGGCTGGTCACCCGATTGCGCGGGCTGCTGCGGCGGCACCCCGGCGCTAGGTGTGTCGCCCGCATCCGCGCCCTCGCGCGGCTTGGGTTCGTCCGGCTTGTCGCCGGGTTCCGGGGTGTGATCGGTCATGGTTCTACTCTGCTCCCGGCGTCTGAGAAGTGCCTGAGATCCGGCTGTGGCCACGGATGATAAGTCCCGGAGATTCCGAGTGATCTTCCTCCCGCGCCACCTGCGACCTGTCCTCGACCACCTCAGCGCAAGCGATCGGCGATCTGTTCCGGGGTGACGTCGTTGATCCAGACGGCCATGCCGGACTCCGATCCGGCGAGGTACTTGAGCTTGTCGGCAGAGCGCAGCACGGAGAACACCTCGAGGCGCAGCCAGGACAGATCGCGCCCGGTGTTGACCGGGGCCTGGTGCCAGGCGGCGATGTAGGGCAGCGGGCGGTCGTAGAGACCGTCGAGCCTGCCCAGCACGTCGAGGTAGACGTTGGCGAAGTCATCGCGTTCGGCGTCGGTGAGCGCGGCGATGTCGGGCACCTGACGACGCGGAACCACGTTGACCTCGACGGGCCAGCGGGCAGCGGCGGGCACGAACGCCGTCCAGTGCTCGGAGTCGATGATCACCCGCTCGCCGCTGGCGCGCTCCGCCTCCAGCACGTCGCCCATCACGTGCCTGCCGTGCCGCTGCAGGTACTCCTCGGCGGTGCGCAGCATCTTCTCGGTGCGCGGCGTGACGAACGGGTAGCCGTAGATCTGGCCGTGCGGATGGTGCAGCGTGACGCCGATCTCCTCGCCGCGGTTCTCGAAGCAGAAGACCTGTTCCACCCCGGGCAGCTCGCCGAGCGCGGTGGTGCGGTCGGCCCAGGCGTCCACCACGCCGCGCACCCGCTCCGGGCTCAGCGCGCCGAACGAGGAGTCGTGGTCGGAGGTGAAGCACACGACCTCGCACCGCCCGCTGGCGGGCGCCGACGGAACCATCGGCATCCCGGGCACGGTGGACTCCCCGACCGCGATCCCCTGCGCGAAGGACGGGAACTGGTTCTCGAAGACGGCCACCTCGTAGTCGGGCTCGGGGACTTCGGTGGGACGCTCCGGCGTGCTCGGGCACAGCGGGCAGGAACCTGCCGGCGGCTTGTACGTCCGCGACTGCCGGTGCGCGGCGATGGCCACCCATTCGCCGGTGAGCGGGTCCCGGCGCATCTCCGAGGCGGGTTCCTGCGGCGGCAGGTCCCGGGCGTCCTCGGCGGTGCGGTCCGGTGCGGCGTCGCTGTCGAAGTAGACGATCTCTCGCCCGTCGGCCAGCCGACGCGAGGTGCGCTTCACTGTTGTTCTTCCTCCTCAACACCCTGCTGATCGGCCAGCTCCAGCTCCAAGTGCTCGCCGAGCTCGGCACGCGCGTCCTGCGGCAGGCCCTCGTCGCTGATCAGCAGGTCGACCTCGTCGAAGTCGACGATCGTGGAAATTCCGATGGTCGACCACTTGGAACTGTCGGCGACGACCACGAGACGGCTCGCGGCCTGGGCGAACGCCCGGTTGGCTTCGCTCTCGTCGAGGTTCGGCGTGGTGAACCCGGCGCGCGGGGCCATCCCGTGCACCCCGAGGAAGACCACGTCCAGGTGCAGCGAGCGCAGCGACTGCACCGCCACCGGCCCGACCAGCGCGTCCGAGGGGGTCCGGACACCGCCGGTGAGCACCACCGTGCGGTCGACGCGCCCGCGCTGCTGCAGCGCATCGGCCACCCGCACCGAATTGGTGACCACGGTCAGGTCGGCGACGTCGTCGAGGTGCCGGGCCATCGTCCAGGTGGTGGTCCCGCCGGAGAGCCCGATCGCGGTGCCGGGCTGGACCTGCTCGGCCGCCAGCCGCGAGATGGCCTCCTTCTCGGCCAGCTGGCGCACCGATTTGACCTCGAAGCCCGGTTCGTCGGTGCTGCGCCCGACGGTCGAGGTGGCGCCGCCGTAGACCTTCTCCACCAGGCCGCGGCGGGCCAGCGTGTCCAGGTCCCGGCGGATCGTCATGTCCGAAACGCCGAGTCGCAGCACCAGGTCACCGACCTGCACGGCACCGGTCCGGCGCACCTCGTCCAGGATCACCTCCTGGCGCTGTCGCGCGAGCACCGCCACCCCCTCTCGCCAGAGCACATCAAGTCAACACAAAACAACATTACCTGACGCAATAATGGCAATGAAGGTGAAAGTTCGCGGCAGCGGGTGCTAGTTGATGTTCATTGCTGTTCGGTGTTCGGCGGGTTCCCGGGAAGTGACATGTGCAGCAACGCGCCCCCTTCGGGAGCCGCCCCGGCCCAGACCGAACCGCCGTGGCGCTCGGCGACCTGCTTGACGATCGACAACCCCAGCCCGGAGCCGGGCTGGGTCCGGGCATCCGAGGAGCGGTAGAAGCGCTCGAAGACGTACGGCCGGTCGGCCTCGGCGATGCCCGGCCCGCTGTCGGCGACCTCGAACGCGGCCATCCCGGTGCTCTCCTCGACGAAGAGCTCGACCCGGACCACGCCGCCCTCCGGGCTCCACTTGGCGGCGTTGTCCAGCAGGTTGAGCGCCGCGCGCTCCAGCGCGGTCGCATCGCCCATCATCGTCCACGGCGTGGTGCGCACGGTGAACTCCACGCGCGGCGCGCGCAGCCGGGCCCGGCTCAACGCCCGCTCGATGACCTCGACCAGCTCCAGCGGCTCGTGCACGGCCTGCGGCGCGTCCTCCCGCGCGAGCTCGACCAGGTCGCCGACCAGCGCGGAGAGCTCCTCCACCTGGGCCTGCACATCGGCGAACATCTCGTCGCGGTCCTGCTCGGACAATTCCGGAGCGCCCGGCTTGGCCGAGGCCAGCAGCAGTTCCAGGTTGGTGCGCAGCGAGGTCAGCGGGGTGCGCAGTTCGTGCCCCGCGTCGGCGACGAGCCTGCGCTGGCGCTCCTGCGACTCGGCCAGCGCCGAGAGCATCCCGTTGAAGCTCATGGTCAGCCGGGCCAGCTCGTCGTCACCGGTGACCGGGATCGGACGCAGATCACCGGTGAGCGCGACGCGCTCGGTGGCGGCGTTGAGCCGCTGCACCGGCCGCACGCCCGCGTGCGCGACGGCGGTGCCCGCGGCGGCGGCCAGCAGGATTCCCGCGCCGCCCATGACCACCAGCACGAAGCTCAGCCGCGCGAGCGTGCTCTGGGTGGGCTTGAGCGAGGTGGACATGACCAGCGCGGCGCGGTCGCCGCTCGGCACCGCGATCACCCGGCTGTTGGTCGCGTGATCGGTGCGCAGCGAGCGCTGCGACTCGCCCTTGGCCACCGCCAGCTCGGCGTAGCTCATCGGCGGACGGCGGTCTGGCCCGACCGCGGTGCCGTCGGCGGAGAGCACGTTGATCTTGAAGTTGCTGGCCACGAAGAACGCCACCGGCACCTGCTGCAGGTTGTTGGTGCGCACCAGCGGGCCGTTCGCCGCGTCCACCGCGCGTTCGGTGAGGCTGTCGTCGAGCTGCTGGTACAGGCTGTCCTGCACGGTCACGAAGGCCGCGACCGACACCAGGGCCACCGCGCCCGCCACGCAGACGGCGGCGAGCCAGGTGACCCGGTTGCGCAGCGAAACGCGCTGGAAGCGGCTGCGGCGCACCGGCTGTTCGAGTTCGGGCGGTGGTGGGGCGGAAGCACTCATCGAGTCGTCCATCACGGGGGTGTTTCGCGGAGCACGTAACCGACGCCCCGGACGGTGTGGATCAACCGCGATTCGCCCTCGGCCTCGGTCTTCCTGCGCAGGTATCCGACGTAGACCTCCAGGGCGTTGCCGGAGGTCGGGAAGTCGTAGCCCCAGACGTCCTCGAGCAAGCGGCTGCGGGTCAGCACCTGCTTGGGGTGGCTCATGAGCAGTTCCAGCAGCGCGAACTCGGTGCGCGTGAGGCTGATCGGGCGTTCGCCGCGGCGGACCTCGCGAGTACCGGGGTCGAGCTCCAGATCGGCGAAGCGCAACGCCGCCGGGTGCGAGTCCGGGCCGGTCTCGGGCGGGCCGGTGCGGCGCAGCAGTGCGCGCAACCTCGCGAGCAGCTCCTCGAGCGCGAAGGGCTTCGGCAGGTAGTCGTCGGCGCCGGCGTCGAGCCCGGCCACGCGGTCGGAGACCGCCTCCCGCGCGGTGAGCACCAGGATGGGCAAGTCGTCACCGGTGCTGCGCAACCGCCGGGCGACCTCGAGACCGTCCAGCCGGGGCATCATCACGTCGAGGACGATGGCGTCGGGCCGGTTCTCGACCAGGTGGTCCAGGGCCTGTTGACCGTCCGCTGCGAGCTCGACCTGGTAGCCGTTGAACTGCAGAGACCTCCGCAGCGACTCACGTACGGCACGATCGTCGTCGACGACGAGGATGCGCATGGGCACAGTGTTGCGCGTAGCCCTGAGAACGAGCTGAGAACCCCCGCCCCCTCCGCGCGTCGCGGTGACCTCGCTCACCACGACCGGCGCGCGCCGATCACTCGCCGTGACGGCGCGCGCCGGATCGCGTCAGGACCGGTGGAAGTGCCGGATCAGCGCGCGCGGCACGAGCTTGCGCTCGCCGTCGACCACGATCGGCACCAGATCGGGTGCCGCGGCCTTCCACTGCGACCGACGGGTGCGGGTGTTGGCCCGCGACTTCTTCCGCTTGGGAACCGCCATCGCTGCCTCCGTTTCGCTCAGCGGGTGCGGCCGCCGTAGCGGCGGTGGAACTTCTCGACTCGGCCCTGGGTGTCCAGGACGCGCTGGTTACCCGTCCAGAACGGGTGCGAGTACGCCGTCACGTCGACGACGATCAGCGGGTAGGTGTTGCCGTCCTCCCACTCGACGGCGTCCGCGGAGGTGGCCGTCGAGCGGGTCAGGAAGCTCCGACCTGTGGCGCGATCGCGGAAGACCACCGGCCCGTACTCGGGGTGGACATCTGGTTTCACTGGTTTCCTCCCATTTCGGATTCATCGAGCTCGCGAGCCCCGGAGGACTCGCACGGATCGCGGTGGAACTCGGCGAACGGATCGTCGTAACCGGCCCAGCTCTGCCGGCCCGCGGCGAGTTCGTCGTCGGTGAGCAGCGCGCGCAGCAGGGCCTGGGCGATCTCGCTCGGATCGGCCTCGTGGGCGATCACGACGAGCTCCTGGGCTCGGTCGCCGTAGTGGTCGTCCCAGTTCAACGCGGCCCGCAGCCGCCGTTCGTCGGCGATCCCGGACCAGTCGCCCTGCGCGGCCAGCCACGGCCCGGCGTGCCCGACGCCGAGCCCACCGCCCGCCGACTCGATCCACAGGGCGTCGTCCGGCCGGGTGGCCACCCAGATGCGGCCGCGAGTGCGGACGACGCCCTCCAGGAGCACGTCGATGGCCTCGTGCAGGCGTTGCGGGTGGAACGGGCGGCGCTCCTCGAACAGCAGCGTGGTCACGCCCGCGTCGGTCTCCAGCGGCGGCTGACCGCGCAGCAGGCGGCCGTGCGGCCCGTCGACCTCGCCGCGCCGGGCGTAGTCGGGGATCTCGGCGAGCAGCCGCGCGATGTCGTCGCGAGTTCCCCACGGCGCGGATGGGGCGAGCCGGGCGAGAACCGCCTCGGTGCGAGACCGGGTCCAGCGGTCTTCGGCGGCCCCGGCCAGCACGATCGCGTCGGCGAACTCGACCTGACCGACGGCGACCTGGGCGACGGTGCGCTCGTCGTCGGCGCTGCCTCCCATGCCGCGCTCGACCAGCTCCTCGTCGCCGGTGGCGTCGCGCAACCAGGTCCGCTGGTCGACGGTGGTCAGCACCGCTTCGATGTCGATGTCATCGACGAGCGGACGGCCGTCCAGCTCGACGTGGCGCAGCGCCCAGCAGATCGTCTCCGGCTCCAGGGCGATGTCCAGGCGCACCACTACGCGCCGCACGTCCGGGCGTTCCGCGAGCCGACGCAGCAGCGGCAGCATGTCCTCGCGCAGGGTGCACGACACGCAGCCGTGGGCCAGCTCCAGCACGTGCGCGTCGGACTGCGACCCGTGCCGGGTGTTGCGGCTGACCACGCCCCCGGCGACCGCGCGCAGGTCGTGGTGCACCAGCGCGGTGCCCTGCGGATCCTGCCGCCACAGCGCCTCCGAGGCGTCTGCGACCTGCTGCTGGTCGATCCCGGCCACCATGATCAGCGGGGTCCGCGAGTCGGTGTCCATGCTCACCTCTATCGACAACGGTTTTCATTATCTCCTGCCGCACGCTACCCTGCCTGGCGACATTAATGAAAATGAGTTCCATTATCGAGAGGTAGGTCATGTCCTTTCGCTGCCAGGTGACCGGTGCCGAGCCCGGCTACGGCAACCAGGTCTCGCACTCGAACCGGCGCACCCGGCGCCGCTGGCTGCCCAACGTGCAGAACAAGCGCTACTGGCTGGCCGGCGAGAACCGCTGGATCCGCCTCCGGGTGTCCGCCAGGGGAATGAAGACGATCAGCAAGCGCGGCATCGAGCCGGTCGTGGCCGAGATGCGCGCCCGAGGGGAGCGGATCTGATGGCCAAGTCCACCGACACCCGACCGGTGATCAAGCTCCGCTCCACCGCCGGCACCGGCTTCACCTACGTGACCACCAAGAACCGCCGGAACACCCCGGATCGGCTGCGCCTGAAGAAGTACGACCCGGTGGCTCGCCAGCACGTCGAGTTCCGCGAAGAACGCTGATCGGAGAGGAAACCGTGGCCAAGAAGTCCAAGATCGCTCGTAACGAGCAGCGGCGCGAGATCGTACAGCGCTACGCCGCTCGGCGCGCCGAGCTGAAGAAGATCATCGCGTCCCCGCACAGCGAGCCCGAGGAGCGGCTCGCCGCGCAGCACGAGCTGCAGCGGCAGCCGCGGGACGCCAGCGCGGTGCGGCTGCGCAACCGCGACAGCGTCGACGGCCGCCCGCGCGGGTACGTCCGCAAGTTCGGCCTGTCCCGGGTCCGGCTGCGCGAATTGGCGCACGCCGGGGAACTGCCGGGCGTGACGAAGTCGAGTTGGTGATCACGATGCGAAACAAGCCCGTCCGCCGCCCCAAGCCGAACCTGCTGCGCCGCGAAGGCGTCGTGGAGGTCGACTGGAAGGACACCGCGCTGCTGCGCAAGTTCATCTCGGATCGGGGCAAGATCCGCTCCCGCCGGGTCACCGGGCTCACCGCCCAGGAGCAGCGCGAAGTCGCCAAGGCGATCAAGAACGCCCGCGAGATGGCGCTGCTGCCCTACTCCTCCCGCTGAGACCGGCGGGCCGCGCGAACCCGACCCCTCCCGCGCGGCCCGCCATCCCGTTACCCCGACCCTTAACCCGGTGACTCTGGGCATCCGGGCAGCATTGAGCCCGATGAAGACCGCCGGAAACCGCCCCAGCCTGACCGACTCCGCCCCCGCTGCCGATCTCTACGAGGTCATCAACCGCCGCCGCGACGTGCGCCGGGAGTTCTCCGGTGAGGAGGTGCCCGAGAAGGTGCTGCGCCGGGTGCTGACCGCCGCGCACACCGCGCCCAGCGTCGGCCTGTCGCAGCCCTGGGACTTCGTGCTGGTGCAGGATCCGAACACCCGCCGCGCGTTCCGCGAGCACGTGCTGGCCGAACGCAGCGTGTTCGCCGCGCAGCTCGACGGGGAGCGGGCCGAGACCTTCAGCAAGATCAAGGTCGAGGGCATCGTGGAGTCCTCGCTCGGCATCGCGGTCACCTACGACCCCAACCGCGGCGCCCCCGAGGTCCTGGGCAGGCACGCGATCGCCGACGCCGGGCTCTACTCCGTATGCCTGGCGATCCAGAACCTGTGGCTGGCCGCGACCGCCGAAGGTCTCGGCGTCGGCTGGGTCAGCTTCTACCGCGAGGAGTTCCTCAACCGCCTGCTCAGCATCCCCGGTGACGTCCGGCCGGTCGCGTGGCTGTGCCTGGGCCCGGTCAAGGAGCTCGCCGACACTCCCGACCTGGAGAAGCACGGCTGGCGAAAGCGGATGCCGCTCGACGACGTGCTGCACTACGAAGCGTACGGGCGCAGCCGCTCGCGGTAACCTTTGTGGCGAAGGCGCCGTCACCGGTGGCGGCGAAGACGCGCTCACGGCGAGGTCGCGGTGCAGCTCGACGACCAACTGCTGGCTGGCCACATCCCGGCGCAGGACCGCCGGGTGCGATTGCTGCTGGACTCGGGCCGGTTGCAGGAAGCCGAAGCCGCCTTCGACGAGTTGGTCGCGGTCGGATCGGACCTGGTCGACTCCCAGTGGTGCCGATCAGCGGTGCTGGTGCACCGCGCCTCGCTGGCCTGGCGACTCGGCAGGCTGTCGCTGGCCCTGGAACTGGTCTCCGAGGGCTGGACCGAGATGGACGTGCAAAGCCCGTCCGGCGCCTCCGCGGCGTACACCGTCAGCATGCTCGGCTACCTGCTCGAAGCCGTCGGCCGCCGCGGTTCCGCCCGAACCCTGTTCGCGCTGTCCATCGAAGTCGCCCGCAATTCCGAGGACTCGGACGCGCTGGCGTACTGCTTGGGCAGCGCGGGAATCGCCCGGGGATTCCACGCGGACGACAGCGGCGACCGCGCGGACTTCATCGCCGCCCGCGATCTCTGCGCCGAAGCGGAATCGGTCGCCCGGGCGGGTCGCATCCAGCGCAGTTCCAAGGCCGGCAAGGCCAGCGCCCTGGCGGGCCTCGGCGAGCAGGAGGACGCCGAAGCCGCCGCTCGGGAGGCCCTGTCCCAGGCCAGCCGCGCTCAGGACTACTTCACCGCCGCGCTGGCCAACAGGGTGCTGTCCGGGCTGCGCCGCGAGCAGCACCGGCTCGAGGAAGCCCGCGCCCACGCGCACAACGCCCTCGACGGCGCCCAGATGGTGAACGCCACGAGTCTGACGATGCGGTTCTCCTGGTACCTGGCCACGATCTGCGCCGAACTCGGCGACCCGGCAGCCGAGGCGGCCGCCCTGCGCGTGTCCGTGCAAGCCGGGCAGACTTCGGTGAAGCTCCTCTCGGAGAGCCTCGGACAGGCCCTCGAGCAGCGGCGCGTCGCGATCCAGGCCCGGCGGATGGCCCTGGAAGCGCAGGAAGCCGCGCTGCGCGACCCGCTGACCGGCCTGATCAACCGGCTGGGCCTGGAACGCCTGGCACCACCCATGCTCGACCGGTGCGCCACCAACGGCCGCGCCCCGTGGCTGGTGCTGCTCGACGTCGACTGGTTCAAGGACGTCAACGACATCGCGGGGCACCCCGTCGGCGATGTGGTGCTCCAGGAAGTCGCCAACCTGCTGCTCCGGGAGTGCCGCTCCGGCGACCTGATCTGCCGCTGGGCGGGCGACGAGTTCGTCATCCTGCTCGTCGACGAGTCCGAGGACTCCCGCGGTGCGGGCCCAACCGTGGCCGAACGCATCCGCGCCGCCGTCGACTCCCACGACTGGCGCCTGGTGCTCGGCGGCGTGACCACTCCCCCGACGGTCAGCATCGGCATCACCCGCGGCCAATCCGACCTCCAGCAACTCTTCGCCAACGCCGACATAGCCCTCTACCAGGCAAAACGAGCAGGCCGAAATCGCGTCGCGAGCATCCCGAACAGCGGCGCCCCGAACTGACGACCACCACCTGCCGCCCGAGGTCGATCACCGCCCGGGTACCCTTGCCGCAGGCCCTCGTAGCTCAGGGGATAGAGCACGGCTCTCCTAAAGCCGGTGTCGCAGGTTCGAATCCTGCCGGGGGCGCATCTTCCCAGGTCAGCAAAGTGGGGACTGACCTAGTTCAAGATCAACCCCCACCTTACCCCCACTTTTTGCGTCGGCCGCTGAGCTGGAGTTTGTCGCGCGCTCCGCCGTCGAAGTGCTCTCAGGCGATGTGCCAAACGCGTTCCGACCGTGAGCGTGATACGCGATCATGACCGCCATGAGGTTGGGTGCCCTGTTCCGGTTCGTTTGGTATGCCCTGCTGACAGGCGTGGCGGGATGGGCCGCTACAGGGGCATTTTCCGAGGGCTGGAAACCGTGGGGACCCATCGTGGCCGCTGTGGCGGCTGGTGCCACCGGCACCTTTGTCGGCGAGGCGATCAACGCCCGCCGCAAGTTCGTCGAAGACAAGAGAGCTCACCGCCAGACGCTGTCGGAAGCACAGGCGCACCCGGCGGCGGATCTACGGAGCAAGGCGGCCTTGCTGCGGCCGGAACGTGCTGTCGTGGGGTTCGTTGGCCGTAAGGACGAGTTGCAACAGTTGAAGGCCTGGTGCGGCGACGAGTCTGGCAGTCCGTCGTTGTTGATGGTCGGCGCAGGCGGTGTGGGTAAGACGCGGCTAGCCAAGGAACTCACCGATACGCAGAGCAGCCGAAAATGGACGTGCACCTCGATCAAACCCGAGAAGTCCGTTGTCGAGGCGGTGAATGCGGCAGCCGCGACGAACAAACGCCAGCTACTGGTGATCGACTACGCCGAGACCCGTACGGATCTGCACGCGATGCTGGCTGAGCTCGCGGCTCAAGAAGCTGCCGGGAAAACCGGGAAACTACGGGTGTTGCTGATCGCCCGACACGCGGGTGAGTGGTGGGACGATCTACGGACGACCGACTCAGACGCCACCCGGTCGCTGGTCACGCGCACCTCGATCATGCGTTTGGAACCCGAACTAGACGCGGATCACGACAACCGCCGCACCATCCAGGAAGCCATGCCGTACTACGCGAAAGCGCTCGGCCGGCCAACCCCTGACTTCGAGATCGGCCTTGCGGAAGCCGAGCCCCTACCGGTGCTGGTGTTGCACACGGCAGCGCTAGTTGCCGTCCTCGACGACGCGGAGGGCACTGGTTCGGCCACCCTCTACGCCGATAACGGCGTGTTGGACCGTCTTCTCGGCCACGAGCGCGCACTCTGGAAAAGCAGCGCTCGTCAGGTCGGCATTGCGATCCGACCACTCATCTTGGAGCAGGTCATCGCTGTCATAACGTTGATCTTCGACTCGTCTTCGGACGAAGCAGCGGTTCGAGACGCGCTCCGACGCGTGCCCGAGTTGACCGATTCCGACGAATCAACCATCAGGGCTTTGGAAAGCTGGCTACACCAGCTATATCCCGGCGCAGATCACACGGTCGACCGGTTGCGTCCGGACCTGGTCGCTGAACGTCACGCCGTCACGCAAATGCACGCAGCCCCCGAATTGCGCCAAACATGTTTCGCCAATCTGCCAGATACGCAGGCTACGCAGGCTCTGACCGTGCTCACCCGTGCCACCAGCCACCACCAACGGGCTCGCGATATCCTCGCCCAAGTACTCCGCAACAATCTTCCAGGACTGGCCAGTCCAGCGATTAGTGTGGCCGTTCGCACGGGAACTATTCTCGGTGACATTCTGGCCTCTAGTGCGGCCGATGCTGAGCTGAGCATCGACGAGCTCCGTACGCTCCACGCTAAAATCCCTAATCTCACGGTGGCGCTATCAACAGCCAATGCCGTCGTTGCGCAGCGAATCTGTAACAGCCTTCCCGGCGAGACCACGAGCCATGAGGTCTCATCATGGAAGACCACTTTCTCAGTGGCGCTGGCTGGAAACGGTCGGTGGGAGGAAGCGCTGGAAGCAATCACAGAAGCAGTCACAATCCGACGCGATCTGGCCAAGCAGCGCCCAGAGACCTTCCTCCCCGACCTCGCGATGGCACTGAGCAACCAATCCGCCGACTTGGCAGTTCTAGGTCGACGTGAGGAAGCCCTGGAGGCAAGCACCGAATCAGCCAAAATCTACCGCAACCTTGCCACACAACACCCCGACTCCTTCCACGCCGACCTCGCGATGGCACTAAACAATCAAGCAAACCAAATGGCGAATCTGGGGCGGCGCGAAGAGGCCCTACAAGCAAGCACCGAAGCAGCCGACATCAACCGCGAACTGGCTACACAACACCCCGACGCATTCCTCCCCGACCTCGCAACGACGCTAAACACCCAATCCCTCCAGTTTGCAAGTCTAGGCCGACGGAAGGAATCCCTAGAGGCAATCACCGAAGCAGTCACAATCCGACGCGACCTTGCCAAAGAACGCCCCGACGCATTCCACAGCAGCTTGGGGGGCGCGCTGAGTAACCAATCCATTCAATTAGAATACCTCCGACGCAACGAGGAAGCCCTAGAGGCAATCACCGAAGCTGTTAACATTTTCCGCGACCTTACCAAACAACGCCCCGACGCATTCCTCCCCGACCTCGCAACGACACTGAACAACCAATTGCGACCGTTAGCGCTATCCGGCCGACGGGAAGATGCCCTGGAGGCAATCACCGAAGCAGTCAAAATCCGACGCAAGCTGGCCACACAACACCCCGACGTTTTCAACCCCGACCTCGCGATGTCACTGAACAACCACGCGAGCCTGTTGGCGGCATTGGGTCGGCGAGAGGAAGCCCTGAAGGCAGCCACCGAAGCAGTCAAAATCCGACGCAAGCTGGCTGCGAAGTGGCCTTACGTTTTCAACGATGACCTCGAAAACTCACTGGCTCTGCTGCGCAAAATTCAGGAAGTCGACTCGCAAACCAACCCACACCCTCCGAATCAATAGTCCAATCGGTTGAGCAATACAGCCCCACTAAAGGCTGTAGCACCTCGGCCACGGCCGCAACATCTGCCCTCCAACAGGAAAAGCGGGGACTGATCAATGTAACGATCAACCCCCGCATCACATTCAGCCGAGGACCTGTACGTTCGCCAGCGCCTCGGCTGCCGAGCTTCCCCGCGACTTGCGGGTCATGTAGACGTCTTGGGTCATGCTGACCCGCTCGTGTCCGAGGTAGTCCGCGATCTCTCGGGCGCTGAGCCCGGCAGCGTCAAGCATCGTGGCCACCAGGTGCCGAAAGGCGTGCGGGTGCAGCCCCTCCCACTCGGTCCCCTTGAGCGCCGCCCGCAGATCAGCTCTGGCGTTGTCGGCATCGCGCAACGTCCCCGAAGTCGTCGGAAAGACCCATTCCGAGTCCGACTCCTGGTATCGCCGCTTGAGCATGTCCATCAGCCACGTCGGCGGCTCAACCGTGCGCATCCCGGCATCCGACTTGGTATGAGCCTGCACGAACAACCCCGTACCGGTAATTCGGATGACCGTACCCTCGATCGCGATGGTGCCCGCGGCGAAATCGATCTTCGACCAGTCCAACGCCAGCAACTCGCCAATACGGCAGCCGAGGCCAGACAGTGCGTCCACGACATCTGGCAAATCGCGACGAACGGCCTTGTTGTTCTTGCGGAGGCATTTCCGCAATCCCGGAAGTTCCTCGGGAGCCAAATGCATCCGCGCCTCCGCGGCCTTCCGGCTTGTCTGCGGTAGGACAACCTCGCGGATCGGGTTGGATTCCAGTGCGTCATGTCGGACGTACAAGCCCATGATCCCGCTCAGCACGACCTTGGCGTGCTTGGCGCTTCCTGGCCCGGCCGATTCGTTGATCGAGCGCAGGGCCCGAGTCGCCAGCGAGACCGTGACCTCATTCCCCCGCAGCTGAGCAACGACAGGACTGACATCGCGCGTCCAGCTCTCGTGGTATGTCCGTTTGGTTCGCAGGGCCTTGCTCGACTCATCCAGCTCACGGAGCCACATCTCGGCAACCACCCCGACACGAGTTGACGCGGTGACCTCGTCGCCAACAACGGCGCGGGAACGGTCTCGCAATGCCCCGCGCAACTTGTTAGTGGCTGCGCCCTTGCTCGACCCGTATCGCTCAACGGGTCGGACCTTGCCGTCGTAGTCGCGGTACAGGGTGCGAGCACGCCATTTCTTCGGCCCGACCTGGTAAGCACGTATCTCACCGTGTGTACCCAGCGGCAGCGGAGGGCGCCCCAATCAGACCACCCCCTCAGACAGGCCATCGAACCAGCGTTCCACGTCGTCGGGCTTGTAGCGGACGTGCTTGCCGACGCGCCGACCAGGAGGGCCATCTCCGCGGCTTCGCCATTGGTAAATGGTGCCGATCGGAACGCCGAGAAAGTCGGCGACGTCTTGGGGTCCCCAGAGGTTGCGGATCATGGTTAGTCCTTCCTTTCCGTCTCGTAGCGGTGTTGGCGGGCGGCTCGTTGGCGTTCGGCGATGGCCAGGGCGAGTTCCTGCTCTTCGGGTGATTGGTGACCGACGCTGGTCATCTGCCAGTCGTTGATCACAGCCACCGTGTCGGCGGTGGCGCCAATTTCGGCGAGGTTTTCCTCGAGCCGGTAGGTCTGCCGGTCTCCCCGGATGCGCTTGAAGGTGGTCGAGTAGCGCTGGGACTTGCTCAGGAAGTGGCCGCGGAAGGCGAGCATGTGGCACCAGCGCCGCAGGTTGAGCCCGTCGAGTTCGTCGAGGTCGCCGAGGTCCCAGGCGGTGCGCATGATGCGCTTGTGGTGCTCGCTGACGTCGAGGTAATCGATGTGGTCGCGGGAGCGCACCGGGCGGTCGGCGGCTTCAGATTTGCCGGTTCCCTTGGTCGCGTACTTGGCGACGTAGGAGGCGAGCCGGTCGTCGGTGATCACGCCCTGGCCGTCCTCCACCTGAGGAGCGTCCGCGGTCCGGATCGGCCGGATATCCAGTTGCTCACCCCAGGCCAGCAGCCGATCGGTCCCGTCGATCTCCGGTGCCTCGACCCCGGTTGCCTCGTGTGCGGCCTGCACGGCGTCGGTCAGCAGCTCCGCAGTGGCCCACGCGGGCGGGGCGTCGTGGGCGCCTTCGGGGCCGTCGAGGCGGATCATGGCGTGGAAGTGGATGATGCCGCGCTTTTGGAACTCGGCGACCTTCGCGTAGGACAGGCGCGCGTGGTCTTTGAACTCTTTGACGGTGAGGCCGGCCGCGCGGGCGAGGTGGCGGCGCAGGTAGATGGTGAAGCGGTTCCACAGCTTGCTCGCGTGGGCTTGCCAGAGCACGTGGCCGGTGTAGTCGTAGCGCGAGGGATTGAGCGGCTGTCCCAGCAGTGCGTCGTACTCGTGGTGGGTCTGCCCGCAGCGGCACGGGATCGGCTTCCCAGCGGCAGAGGTGCGGCGGTTGTGCACCGGGCCGAACGACGGAGCGGTCAGGGTCACGAACAGCCGCGGCTTGTCGGCGACCGTGGTGGGCACGTCTTTGGAACCGCCGGACATCCCGGCGCGCACGAGGTGGAAGGCGTCCGCGGCATAGCGGTCCGAGCAGGCGGGGCAGACGCTCTCGCGACGGTTGCCGCACGGGGCGAACAGCTGGCCGGACTTCATCGCCGGGGTGCCGTCGGGCTTGGTGAGCACGGCCCCGGTGGTCTTGTCGGTGAGCATCCAGTGGCCGGAGAGCCGGACGGGGTGGGCACATCCGCCGGTGGCCTCAACTTTTTCGCGCCACTTCTGATAATCCGGGGACTGAATCCGCCGTTGCAGCCGGTCAATGGTCGGGAGCTCGGGTAGCGCCAAGGCGACCTCCAGGAACACGGGCGCGGCGGACACCCGGCCGAGGTCGTCCCGTGCCCGGTGGGTGTCCGCCGAGCAGGGTTGAACTTCGGTATGCAGTTGTCAGGCGAAGGCGTGGCCGTTGTTGACCTGCAGATCAGCGAGGATCTGCGCTGCCATCGGTTCCGGGACGCGTGTGGCCCGGCGGATGTCAGCCGTGGTGATCTCGCGCCCCTCGTTCTTCGCCCTCTCCCAGGCGTCCGACACCGCTTGGACCATCTCCGCCGGGAGCTTCGCCGCCGTCCCCTTCGGCTCTGGTTTCGGCCGGGCCGGAGGTGGTTCCGGGGTGACCGCAGGCATGGTCACTGTCCGCTCGACGTCGGGTTCCCGTTGCGATTCGGGTTCGGGCGGTGTGGCTGCGTCGGAGGCTTCGTAGGCGGCGAGGATGACCTCGCGTTGCCGGGCTTGGATGACAGGGATGACTTCGGCGATGCCGTAGACGATGACCGGGATGATCGCGTGCACGGCCGCCGAGCCCAGGTTGAACGCCTCCCACCGGCCGGTGGCCAGCGGCATGATCTGGGGGATGACGTTCATGGCCATCGTGGAGGCCAGCAGCACGTGCTTGAGCCGTGACCACCACTCGTGATCGGGCTGGATGCCGTGGGAGAGGATCACGGCTTCGAAGTTGAGCAGCACGATCAGCAGGCCCGCGAACATCGGCTCGACGGTCCAGGCGGCCCACCACAGCGGCTCCGCCATCGTGGCTTTCCCGGCGAGGAAGCGCTGCACACCAGCGGTGGTGAACACCAGCCCCAGGCTCAGGAAGAACCACAGGCCGATCAGGGTGCGCCGCCCGTTGCGTTCCATCTCCACGGCTTGCAGGTCCGGGTCGCGGATCAGCCCACGCAGGTGGCGGGCCTCGGAGATGCGGTCTCCGAGCTTGCGCACCCGCCGTGTGTGCCCCTTGTCTGCCTCCGGCTTTTCGGAGCCGGGCTGGTCGGGCTCGTTGGGTTCGGACACGCCAGCCTCCCTTACTCGGCGGGCTTGAACAGCGTGATCAGGCCGCGCACCAGCAGGATTAACCCGATGCCGATCCCGATCGACACGGCCGGGCTGATCACCAGCCACACCAGCGCCAAAGCAGCGATCACCGTCGCCAGAACGGCGATGCTGACCAGGACACCCTTGCCGGAGAGTTCAACGTGGACGATGTGCATGCGTGGATCTCCTTACTGTGCTTGCGGAATCAGAACTTTGGAGCAGTGGTCCGTGTGCTTGTCGCCGTACATGCGGTCATCGGCCGACCCGAGCAACGCGCCCAGATCCGCGGTTTCGGCCGGTGCGGTCATCACCCCGAGCGCCATCGCGACCTCCACGGGCTGACCGTCCACGCAGGTGACCGAGGCAATAGCGGCTTGGAGCTCACGGACCCGGTGTTCGGCGGTGCGGGCGCTGGCCACGTTGGTGAGCAGGACGGCGAACTCGTCGCCGTGCAGCCGTACCGGCATCTCGCCGCGGCGGGTCTCCCGTCGCAGTGCGTGAGCGGTTTCGATGAGGACGCGGTCGCCGAAGCGGTGGCCGTGGGTGTCGTTGAGTGCCTTGAACCCGTTCATGTCACCGACGGCGACTGCCACCAGGCCGTGCTTGGCGCGCCTGCGGAACGCCAGTTCCAGGGCGGTGCGGTTGCCGAGGCCCGTCAGGGGGTCGGTGCGTAACCGGCGGGAGAGCCGCCAGGCGCATCCCGCCGTCGCGATGGTGCTCACGCTGGTGACGCTCAGGGCGAGTTGTGCCAGCATGGTTTTTGCCTCCATTCGAGGTAAGGCCCGCCCGGCTCCGGCAAGAGCTTCCGGGCGGGCCGTTTCATTTCCGCTGGTCATCAAGGCCATACGGCCCGGTTAGGCGATGTCTTCTTCCTCGTCGTCGCCTTCGAAGTACTCGACTTCTTCGACCTCGTCGACGTTCTGGCCGTCGTCTTCGAAGTCCTCGAAATCGACCTCGTAGGGGTTGCTGCTGGTGCCGTCCGGTAGCTCGATCTCCGGGCGGATCGGGGTGACGTTGCCCAGCTCGGTGCAGAAGGCCACCAGCTCGGCGATGTCGTCGTCGGTGGTGAAGGCCGCCCGTACCCGCCGGGGTTCCTTGCGGCCGTCGGTCTTGGCGTAGGCCACGCCGGGCAGGTAAGCCGGAATCTTGTCCGCGAACGCGCCGAGGTCGCGCATCCCTTCGCCGAGGCACATGTCCACGTACGAGGCGGCATCGACACGCAGGGAGATCTTGGTCGGGAACAGCCCGCGCATTGGGACGACGTCCTTGGTCGGCTCCTGCGTCGCGCCGATGATCCGGCCACCCACGGCGCGGTACTGGGTGAGTGCCTTGGACAGCAGCTGGTGGAACTCGACCCGGATGTCGCGGTCGGTGTAGGCGGTCATCGCCGCCAGCTCATCGCAGATCAGCACATCCAACGGGGTTTCCCGCGACGGAGTGGCCGTGCGGATGCCTTGGCGTCCGAGCTCGAACTTGCGCTCATCCAGCGTGGCGACGTACTTGCGCATCAGCCGCAGGCCGTCGCGGTCGCCGTCGGCGAAGTCGTGGAACATCTCCCGCCCGGAGCCGAACTCCATGCCGCCCTTGGGATCGATGACCCACAGCCGGACGTGCCCGGCCCGAATCATCGGGGCCAGTGCCCGCAACAGCGACCACAGCCATGACCCCTTGCCCGCGCCGGACTCCCCCGCCAGCAGCACGTGCAGATCTCGCTTCGCGAGGTCGAGGGAGAACGGCCGACCGAATTCGTCCCGTCCGATCTCGAGCTTGCGCAGGTCCACCCCGGCGATCGACTCCGGCATCGCGGGCAGCGGGATCGGCATCTCGTCGAACGGTTCGCGGCGCTGGAAGTCCAGGGCGATCTTGCCGGGCTTGAGCACCCGAATCGACGCGGCCCGTGCCTTGAACGAGTTCGCCAGCCGGTCGAGCGCCTGCCCGTAGTCCTCCGCGGTTTGGCCTTTGGCCATGCGGATGTGCAGCGAGTCCCACACCCAGCTCGAACGCACCGCGACCAGCTTGGGGACCAGCGCCTCACCGTGGTGATCGGTGGTGGACAGCCCGCAGGCGCTCACTACCCGGAGCCATTGCCTCTGGTAAATCGCCCAGCGTCGCCACCAGGCCCGAAGCAAGCGCCCCGCGAACCGGTCGAAGGTTGGCGCGTCCAGCAGTCGCCAGGAAGCTCCGGCGAGTACCGCGATGCCAGCCGCGAGGAGCACCGTCTGATAGCCCAGCATCACCGTCGTCGGGGTCATCGTTGCCGTAGTGGTCATCGACCGCGGGTGCCGTGCGGCAAACCGTGCTGCCGTGCGCACCGGAGTCCGTTCGGTACCAACTCGCGTGTCCCGCATCGCCCTGCCTACCTTTCGACGAAAGAAGAGCGCCGGACTCCCGTGCTGGGGGGAATCCGGCGCTCTGCCGTGCTTGGTTCGTGGGTGGGTCAGCTTCTGCGCTGCGACATCTCCAAGTGCGCCACCAGATCGCCCACCGCGCGCTTGAGCCCGTTCAACGGGCCGCCGAGGCCCTTCGGGACGCCGAAGTTGGTCACCGTCTTGGTCAGCTCCAGCATCGTGGCGTCGATCTCACGCACCGTGCCGGTCACACCATCCGAATTGCTCACTTCTTGTACTCCTTCGCAACACTCGATCCACCGTGTTCAGCGATGCCTTCCCGCACCGCGTCCGCCGCGGTGGCCACGAACTGGGCCAGTTCCTGGGCCTCCGCGAAGTGCCGGTCCTCGACGAACTCGCCGTCGAGGAACTCGACCTTGCTCACGTCCCGGTTCAGCTGATCCATCAGCGAACCGATCTCCGACAGCCGCTTGACCCCGCGCGAGTTGCGTCGGAACAGCTGCTTGGACATCTCCACCTGCCATCACCTGCTTTCCCAACAACCTCGGGAACGCCCCGAGGAAACTTGTCAACGCCCGCCGAGGCAGCCCGCCCCGTGAAAGCCGAAACCGTCCATCACGCGCCCCCGTGCTCCTGGTAGTACTTGCAGTTCTGATCCTTCGAGTGCCCGTAGAGCCACCGGTCGCAGTGACAAGCCGGGCAGTACGCCAGAGACATTCAGAAACTCCCTTCCACGATCGGAAAGACCCGGTAGGACGGACACCGGATCAACTCGCCCCACGCGTTGCGGTGCGGATCCCAGCTCCCGCAGAACCGGCACGGCAGCACCGGCGGGAGTTCACTGGACAACCCGCACCAGCCCATGTCACCGCCGTGCAAGGCGACAACGACCACGGCGTCACGCCCGCAGGTGCACAACTCACCCGGCACCGCGTCACGCTCCATGCCTTCCATGCGAACTCCCTCCGCTCGCGGAAATGACGGCCATAAAGACCCCCGGAACACCCACAGATGGCCGGGGGCCAATAAGGCCCTCCCCGGCGGATTTACCGCCGGTTTTAGGCATAGCTCGGCCCACTCTGGAATTCTCAAACAGCAAGCAGCCTGAAAAGGCTTGAAAGAAACGTGAATTGAAAGGCTCAGTGTCGAAATGCGCTGCGGGTCAGGCCGCGCGCTTGATGCCGGTCGCCTTCCAGGACAGACCCGACATCTTCCGGCCGTTGATGTCGTTCTCCCAGTGGGAGACCCGAGGGTTGTGCAGCTCGACCACCGCACCGTCGGTGACGTCATCGTCGGGCGCGGTCTCCAGCGTCACCCGGATCTCCTCACCCTTGCCGGGACGCTGACCCTCCTGCGGACGAGCCTTGACGAAGAGGCTCACCACGAACTGCTGGGCTCCCTGCCAGTCCGTCACCGGCACGATCTCCCCCGTCTCGTTCTCGCGGGTCTTCACGACCGGCTCCTCGGTGACCTGCATCTTGTAGTGGCTCATCACGACCGGAATGTTGCGCAGCATCTCTACCTCCGTTGTGTGCTTCTGTGTCGCCGTCCGACATAAACCAGACTATGTCAGTCTATGTCGGTTTGCAAGGGCTCCGCCCGGACGATCTATGTCAGATTGAGTCGGACCGATAGACTCGCCGTATGGAGCAGTCGAAACCTGGGCTAGCCGCCTACCAACGCGTGGTCGAGTCGATCAAGCGCGATATCCGCGCCGGAACGCTGGCGCCTGGTGACCGCTTGCCCGGGAATCGAGCACTGGCGGAGAAGTACGACGTCGCGCTCGCCACCGCCCAGAAGGCCCTTCGGGTGCTCCAGGACGAGGGCTGGCTGACCGCGACTCCGGCAGTTGGGGTTTTCGTCAGCAACGAGACCCCGCCCCGCGAAGAGGACTTCGACGTCCCCGCAGCTCTTGCCGAGCTCAGATCGCAGGTCGCCGAACTCTCCAAGCGGGTCGAAGACCTCGAAGAGCGTTCGTAGCGGTCCGCCGTACTTCCTGCCGTCATGTCTCCAGACTGCGGCACGCAAGCACCGAAGAGAACTGAAGTTGGTGCACTTAGCACCGAAGTTCCGCTGAAGTGCGGGCACTGAAGTTTCACTGCAGTTCGGTGCAGTTCGGGTTCAGCGCCGGAATGGAAAGTGGGAGGCTGCCAGACATGCAGCTGAACGGCACGCCTGCGAACATCGATCAGATCAAGGCGCTAGCGCTCACGAACTTCGGCCACTTCACCTCGATGCTGGTCGAAGACAACGGCGTGCGCGGCTTGTCGCTCCACCTGGAACGGCTGGCGAACGACTGCCGGCACCTGTTCGACGTCGAACTCGACACGGACCGCGTTCGCGCAGATGTGGTGAAGGCGCTCGACGGGAGCGATCAGCCCACCGTCGTGCGCGTGACGATCTACGACCCAGCGCTGGACCTCGGGTCGATCGGGTCCGATGCGGAACCGTCCATCCTCGTGACCACGCGCTCCGCGGCTTCCAGCCAGCCCGCACCGTGGCGACTGCAAGCGGTGTCCTACCGGCGGGACGATCCCGCGGTGAAGCACATCGGCCTGTTCGGCGCCATGATGCAGCGCCGGTCCGCCCAGCGCGAAGGCTTCGACGACGTTCTCTTCCTGAACCCGGACGGCACGATCTCGGAAATCGCCACTTCGAACATCGGCTTCGTCCGCGGAGGCCAGGTCATCTGGCCCCGTTCCGAGTGCCTGCCCGGCGTCACGATGCGCCTGCTCCGCCAGGCCCTCGACGAGCCGGTCACCACCGAGTCGCTGACCCTGTCGGACCTGCAGGGCATGGACGCCGCTTTCGCGACCAACGCGGCAACCGGCATACGGCCCCTGGCATCCGTTGACTCGACCGAGTGGCCGACCGAGCACCCGATGCTCGACGAGCTGCGGGGGCTCTACGCCGAGATTCCGCCCGAACAGCTGTAACGCTCTCGCCGCTGCAGTTAGGCTCGGGCTGAAGATCGTTAAGGGGGTCACGTGGCGACGGTTCAGACGTGGACAGGTGCCGAGATCAAGGGCCTGCGGATGGCCAAGCGGATGAGCCTGAAGGAGTTCGCGGCGCATCTCGGCATCAGCGAGCGCCAGATCTCGAACTGGGAGAAAGCGGGTGAGGACATCACGCCACGCCCCGTCAACCAGGCCGCGCTCGACACCTGCCTCGCGCGGAGCGACCCCGAAACGCAGGCGCGGTTCAGCCACCTCGTCGGCGAGTCCCTGGTCGCAGACGGCGAGCGTGAAACCACCATCGAGCCCATCGGCAGCAGCCAGGTCCAGCACCCCGCGGACGGCAGTGCGATGGTCAAGGTTGACGCCAGCGTCTTCCTTTCCGGGCCGAGCAACGAGCCCGTGTGGCTACCCAGCTTCCACATCGACGTCACGCCGGTCAGCAACGCCGAGTACTCCCTCTTTCTGGCCGCGACCGGCCACGAGCCGCCTCAGCACTGGGAGGACGGGAAGTACCCGGACAACCTCGCGCATCACCCGGTGGTCTTCGTAACCTGGAAAGACGCGGCCGCGTATGCCGAGTGGGCGGGTAAGTCGCTGCCGACCTCAGCGCAGTGGGAGAAGGCGGCCCGCGGCACCAGGGGCAACGTCTACCCGTGGGGTGACCAGCCGACCCCGGCCAAGTGCAACGTCCGCGAGAACGGCGTCGGCTCGACCACGCCCGGCGACTGCTACCAGAGCGGCGTCAGCCCGTACGGCGTCTACGACCTCTGCGGCAACGTCTGGGAATGGTGCTCGACCGAGACGCGCCCTGGCAGGCACGAGCTGAAGGGCGGCGCCTGGACGAGCCCGTTCAACCGGGCAACCCCGTCTTCGTTCAACGATGCCGCCGAGTCAATGTGCGATGACGACACCGGTTTCCGCTGTGTCGTTCCCTCTGACGAGATCGAACGTCTTCTGCAGGGGTAGCCGCGGAAGAGCTCAGGAGTCCGGTCGGCGATTCTTCCGCAGCTGGTCCTTCAGTTCTTCCACGTCCCACCGTTGATGACCGCCGGGCGTGACCAACGCGGGTTCCACGACGCCCTCTGCCGCCCAGCGCTGCAGCGTCCGCCGGTCAACACCGATCGCCTTCGCAGCTTCGCCGGTCGATACGTACGCAGGGGCCATTCGCCTACGTTCGCCCGCGGTTAGACGTTAAGCCAGCCGAATGTCGCGCCTACCTACCTATACCCGCGTATGTCGCGTTTGCGTACGATTGCCGCATGGCGGAGGTCGAGGTTCGGGGGAAGCGGATCATCCTCGAAGTCGCAGTGATCAACGCGCAGGCATGGCTTATCTGCCCGATCGCGGGGGAGCGCTGCGGCATGGTGAAGGCTGAACTCGGAGCTATCGCTGTCGACTGCATGGCCTGGCACCTCGAGCACGCCCATCCAACGCTCTGACCAGCAGATCCAGAGTGCGTGTTTAGACTTTCTCTTCTTCATCAAGGGCGGCCCCTGCGGGGCCGCCTGCCTCCTGTATGCGAGCCCGGCCTAGCTCGGACGCCGGGCGTGCGGCTGACGCCGGTCCCGGCGCCGACGGCCGGGCGCGAACGGAAGGCAGGCGACCCCGCAGGAGCACGCCGGAGAAGGGCAACGTAACCGCGGACTGCCACCCACCTGGGCACGCTCCAAGCCAGTGCTGGGCGCGTTGCTAAGGTGGTCGACTCACCACTCCAGATTGCACCGACCCGCCCCTTTCGACGTGGTCACCTGGTCGTGGTCAATTTCCCCGACGCCCTCGAACCTGTATGCGGCGCGACCCTGTGGATACAAGCTGCAAAAGCAAACCAGCCACCACAAGGATCACCGCTGTTGTCCAGCTTTCAGCAAGTGCGGCCTCGACGAATCCACCGAGCAGCACATGGAAGATATCTGATTTATCCATAAATCGAGATATACCGGAGGAAATCAATCACGTGAAATACGTATCATCTGTACTATTGGCGTCGCCCTGCGGGAATAGCATCTGCAAATGCGCGCAAAATCTGACGTTTCCGCAGGGCATCGCCCAACCTTGAGACTCCCCGCGTGATGTACGTCTCGCCATTCTTCCTTCAGGGGCACCACCAGCCTCTGCGCGACACGGGTCGGTCGCTGCACGCCTGGCCGACCCGATCAACCTTCAGTCGGAGTAGGCGCCACGCGGGGAATGAAGACGGCGGGGATTGGCAGAACACACGACAACGGCTGTGCACCCGCACCCCATCTGGGCCAGCTCACGAGGCACCCCGGCCACGGCAGCAACTCCGCTCCGCGTTCGAGCGTGCACTAGCAACGTCGCCTCGACCGCTCCTGCTTGCTTCGCATCAGCCGTATCGGCGAGCAACCGACACGGCAAGCACGCGTTGGTCTTGACTCAGCTCGGCCCCAGCGAACACTACGCCAGGGTACGACGGAGAAAGCCAACGAATTTGCCTTCTCAGGGCAAGTTTGTAGTTGCTCCAGGGACACGTCACCCGACAGCACCCTAAGTCACGCAAATCTAATATCGTTGAAGATTGCTGTTCTTTGATTCACGCACTTCCGAAGATGGAGGCGATATTTCATATCCAAGACCGGCGAGAATTTCCATAGCATCTTCGGGTGAGTCTCGAACAAGTGCGCGTATTTGCGTCCTACGCCACATTTCGCGCCCCTCGGCAAGCGCAAGCTCTTTTCCGATGTTTCCATCGAAATTGAAATCCTCGAACAGCATTTGAAGGAAATCTTCCAAGCATGGCCTATGGCGCGTGCCCCCTACTGGAAGGTGCACACGTGAAATATCCAAGGGCTTTCCCTTTTTCCTGCTTGGCCTTTGTTTGAGCAGAGGTGCGAGCTCTTCTCGTTCCGCATGAACATTCCAATGCGCGCACGGAACCTGGCGGGCATCCTTCAAAAAATCCAGCCGGAGCAATGGGGCACCCCCGGAAGCGGGAGTCAATTCGAACTTCGATTCCTGTACAGCTGAAAACTTCCGCTCACTGTCGTGAGTCAGCTTGTAAGAAAGAAACAAATAGGCGCGATGCTCACGCCTATAAAACAAAGGTATCAGCTTCGGCTGCTGTTCCTCGCCAGGATGAACTAGGATGTGCCGTTTAGCATGCACCGCACTTATCGGCATTTCCGCAAGCGAATCTAACGGAAGCACGCGAACCAAAAGGTCATTAATTTGATTCGCGAACTTCCATGCCGCCGATTCGAGGTCGAAGGTCATTCCTCCTCGCTAAGCAGGAAGTCGATTCCATCGATCTCCCGCCAGGCCCGCCATTCCAGCGGTGTTGCGTCCCAAGACTCGATGCGTTCCCGAAGTTCGTCGGCCGAGACACCAACCTCGGCAAGGACATCCTCACGACGCGCTCGTAGCATCTCCGGCTTCGCCTCGACGACGACGACGTTCATGACGACCTCCCCATGACCTCGGTGCATGTGTGGGACACCAAGGGAGTCAGCTTACGGTGGCCCGAGACGAAGGGCAACCGCGCTTGCCTTGCGCCGTGGCCCGCCTACCCGACACCCAGGGCTCAGTAGCAGCCGTAAGCACCGCAGCACCCCCATTTTACCCCCACAAATCATCCGCATATGACCATAAACATCCCCCGCCAACCAGCGCTTGCATCCGCACTCATTGCTGCACAATAGGAATATCGGCAGAAACTCACAAGCAACGAGAAGTGAGTT
Source organism: Saccharopolyspora halophila (assembly GCF_039531955.1). NCBI lineage: Bacteria > Bacillati > Actinomycetota > Actinomycetes > Pseudonocardiales > Pseudonocardiaceae > Saccharopolyspora > Saccharopolyspora halophila. The sequence continues at coordinate 298,265 of NZ_BAAARA010000003.1, read as the reverse complement.
CGGCTAAAGCCGGTGTCGCAGGTTCGAATCCTGCCGGGGGCGCTTTTCCAGGTCACAGACTTGACCCTTGGCTACGATCAAGATCAACTCATTGTTTGCTCATTACTTTGAGTCCTCAGGGCGGCTACCGCGGCCACCTACTCGCCCAGCTCCATCCGGCTGAGTGCGTCTTCCAGTCGAGGGACAACCTCCTCGGCGTCGGCGCTTACGACGAACGGATCGAAACAGATCTCTACGCTGCAGCGGGCGAATTGGCAGAGGTGGTCGGCTGGCTGGCGTACGACGCTGAACAGCACGACCTGGTTCGAAGAATGAACCAAGAATCGCTGCACTACACGCGACTAACAGGCGACAGGACTATCGAACTCCTGACCATGCAGAACGCGAGCATGCGCGCCGGAGCGATGGGCCGCCCCCCGGGAAGCACTCCTACTAGCCCGGTCCGTACTCGAAAGCGGAACCAACCTGTCACCGCGCGTGCGCGCGCTTTTCCCACGACTACCGGATCCGACGGTCTCGGCGGCTCGGACCGAGCAGCATCGATGATCTCGGCACTCGGGGCGGCCCGGCGGCCCTCGGTCAGCCGTGCTCGGTCTCGCAGAACGTCGAACAGGTCTTGGCCCACGCCAGCGTCCTCCCAGGCGGCGAAGTGGTTGGGGATGCCGCCGGTCGGTGGCCCGCTCGATGTGGTGTTCAGAACTGCTGGGCGCCGCCGGTGTGCGTCGTGCTCGAAAGCGGTGTCGTGCCGATTTGCGCAGGTGCGGCGGCGAGGGCTTGATACTGGACAGGTGCCTCCGCTGGTTGAATGATGGAACGCATCCTTTCGTGGCAGTCGCGTTGAGGCGTGGGAGATCGAGGACCCGGAGGCGATGATGCCGGCTCGCAGGGAATCCGTTGACCTGGCACGATACGGTCCGAGGTCGCCTGCGGCCGGGGAGGTCGACTACCGGGGGGTGTTCCAGGCTTCCTCCTCGCCGGCGATGGTGCTCGACACCAACCTGATCATCCGCGATGCCAACCCCGCGTACCTGCGGGCCACCGGTCGTGGGCTCGCTGACCTGGTCGGGCGCCATATCTTCGACGCGTTTCCGGACAACCCGGATGACCCTGACGCGAACGGTACGGCCAACCTCAATGCTTCTCTGCAGGCCGTTCTGGCCACCCGAGCTGCGCAAAGCATGGGCGTGCAGAAGTACGACGTTCCGGACTCGGGCTCGTTCGTCGAGAAGTACTGGAGTCCGGTCAACAGTCCGATCTTCGCTGAGGATGGAGAACTGGTCGGGATCTTGCACCGGGTCGAGGACGTGACCGAGTTCCGGGACGATCTCATTCGAGCGCTGCGATACTCCAGCACCCACGGTCGCGTCGACCCCAGCACAGACGTGGAGGTGAACCGGCGGTTCACCGAGTACGCCGCGGCGGCGATGGCCAACACGCGGCTGTACGGGGAGCTGGCGAGCAAACTTGGGTGGGCCAGCCAAAGGTTCGCAGACTTGTTCGACCTCGTCCCGGTGGGGATCGGGGTGCTTGACGAGACCGATCACCTCGTGGACGCCAACAGTTCGCTGTGCGAGTTGCTGGGCACCACCCGGGCGGACCTCGTGGGCACGGCGGGCCGGGAGCTGCTGTCCGGAGACGATCCGGGCACGATCATCCCAGGCGCCGACGCCCGGCCGGAAGAACACGCCCGGGAGCGGATGCTGCAGGGCGCCGACGGGCTATTCGTGCACTGCAAGATCCACTGCGCGGTGTCGCAGCACGATCGCGGGGACCGTGCGTGGCTGGCGGTGTTCCAGGACATCACCGAGCAACAGCGCCGCGCCGAGGAATTGCACTACCAGGCGACCCACGACAATCTCACTGGCTTGGTCAACCGCCAAGGCATCACCGAGTTCCTCGACGAGGTGTGTCGGAACCCAGGACTGGCGGTACTGCTCTGCGACGTCGACAACTTCAAGCGGATTAACGACTCCCTCGGCCACGCCGCAGGCGATGAACTGCTGGTCGCCCTGGCGCGCCGACTTCGCCGCAGCCTGCCTGCGGGAGTGTTGCCGGCGCGGTTGTCTGGTGACGAGTTCCTGGTGATCTACCCGGAGGTGGAGCGGCATGGGGACCTGCGCGCGTGTGCGGATGTGGTGCGCGATCTGCTGAGCACAGTGGTACCGGTTCGCGGGCAACGCCTAGGCGTGTCCGCCGCGGTGGGGGCGGCCGTCGTGACGGAGGAGGCCAGCAGTGAGGATCTACTGCGGTTTGCCGACGCCGCCCTGTTCGAGGCCAAGCGCCGCGGCCCAGGACAGGTCGCGATCGCTGAACCGGCCATGACCACGTCGGTCACCGAGCGTCTGTATCTGGAGGAGGAGCTGCGCACCGCACTCGAACGCAACGAGCTCGCCCTGCACTACCAGCCGATCGTCGACCGCAACGGCGATGTGATCATGGCGGAGGCGTTGCTGCGGTGGCCGCACCCAGAACGCGGCCTGCTCATGCCGAACATCGTCCTGCCTGTGGCCGAGCAGGGTGGGCTGCTGCCAGCGTTGGACCGCTGGGTGCTGCGAACTGCCTTGACCGAGGCCGCCAGCTGGCATACGCCCCAGCACCCAGCCGTGGGCATTACGGTGAACCTCCTCGGCCTGAGACCCGGGGACCCGTCCTTTGTCGAGCAGGTGGCCGACATCGTCGAGGCCAGTGGGATCGATTGGGACCGCGTCGTTCTCGAACTCTCCGAAGCGTCGTTCGTGGATCGCGACAACCAAACCCGCCACGCCTTCAGCGCGATCAACGCCCGAGGCGCGCGGTTCGCGGTGGATGACTTCGGCACTGGCTATTCCTCGCTGGCCCGCCTCAAAGACCTGCCCGCGCAAATCATCAAGCTCGATCGGCAGTTCACAGCCGACGTCCACACAGATCCGGCTGACCGCAGCATCGCCGGTGCCGTCGCGGACATGGCACGCGCCATGCACCGGGACTGCATCGCCGAAGGAGTGGAGACCTCCGAACAACTGGCCCAGCTCGACGCCGTGGGTCTACAAGCCTTCCAGGGCTGGCTGTTCGCCCCTGCAATTCCCCCGGAGCAGTTCCGCGCGCTGCTCACCGAAGGCCGCTGCCAACGAGTAGGTTCCGCAGCAACGGCCCAAGTCCGGCCCTGAGAAGCTGTTCCTGAACTGATCTTGGCCGGACGGGTGTTTCGGAGATCGGCATCAAGTGGCGTTCCCTACCAGGGGATTTCCCACCATGGTCAACTGTGTGCAAGCACTTCCCCGCGTGGGAACGCGCGGTGCGACCCAACACTTGTTCGACGCTCTGCGAGACCGAGCACGGCTGACCGAGGGCAGAAGCGTCCGCACCTAAGGGCTCCATCCGCCACCTTTAGCCCTGAGATCGCCACAACCGGCCGCTCGGCGACCCGTCGGCCTCTAGGGCGAGCGCGCAGACCGCCACCCTGAGGACCTTCAGGCTGATGGTCTGCCTACTCCGCCCATGATTTACCCACGAAGTTCGATCGCAGACGACGGCAAACAACCAAGGCTACGGATGTTTGCGAAAGCTAAGAGCACAGATCCAGGCGCATTCAGCAACGGGTGCGAACCATGCGAGCCGATCTTTCTTAAAGCCGGTGTCGCAGGTTCGAATCCTGCCGGGGGCGCTTCTCTTGGCCATGGATAACCAGCTATGACCTGGAACGACGGTGGACGGCGGGCTGTTCTGTCAGTCACTGTCCGCCATCCTCGGCCGCAAACAGCCGGCACCTACGGGCGATTCAGGGGCGAAGCCTCTTTCCATGTCCTCGTTGTCCTCCACGTGTGCAGAACTTCAGCCATTTCCAAGAGGTCGGTCCCCAGTGGGTGCCCCGTGGCGGGATGTGCCTGAGCACTACGGGCACTGGCAGTCGGTATATGGCCTGTCCCGGCGGCGGCAGCGTCACCGGGCTCGGCCGCGGATCGTGGCGCTGTTGCGGGCATTCGCGGATGCGGCCGGGTTGATCACGTGGCAGGTGTCCGTGGACTCGACGATCAACTGGGCTCATCAGCATGCTGCCGGTGCCAGGCGTTGCCCGGTTCGGCAGGTTGAGCCATCCGGCGAACGGGCCGATCATGCGCTGGAGCGCTCCCGGACGGGCTGGCCACGAAGATTCATCTGGCCTGCGAGCCGGGCCGCGAGCCACTGCCGGTCGTGCTCACCACAGGCCAACTCGGGGACAGTCCGCAGTTCGTGCCGGTGCTGGAGGGCATCCGCATCGCCCGGTGCGGGCCCGGGCATGCGCGGACCCGTCCAGACCAGTGGTGGCGGACAAGGCCTGCTCCGGGCGGGGCCACCATGACTACCCACGTCGCCGCCAGAACCGAACCACGATCCCGATCAAGACCGACCAGCAGGCTCATCGTGCGGCGAAGGGCCAAGGCCGGTGGACGCCCGCGTTCGACCCCGACCTCTACCGGCAGCACCACGCCGTGGAACGCGGCATCGACCTGCTCAAACACCACCGCGCGGTTGCCAACCGCTACGACAAGCTCTGCCCGCGCTACGGAGCCACCGCGCACGTCGCCACAATCGATGTCCGGCTGCGCGCCCGCACCAGAACCAACTTCCCAAGCACGGCCTAGATCATCCTCAGCTCAGGTGGTGCTCGAACGCGAACGCCGCGGCCGCGGTCCGGGACCCGACGTCGAGCTTGGCGAAGATGTTCGACAGATGCCGGGCGACCGTCTTCTCCGACAGCACCAGCGCCGCCGCGATCTCGGGATTGCTGTTGCCCGCGGCGACGAGCCGCAACACCTCGACCTCGCGCGGACTCAAGCCGCCGGGCGCCCGCGCATCCCCCAGGAGCTTGGCGACATCGTGCTCGGCCGGTGCGGCACCGAGGCTCGCGAACGCCCGCCGAGCCTCGTCGAGATCGGCGGCCGCCGAGTCCGCGTCACCGAGGAGGCGCAGCGCTCGTCCGATCAGCACGCGGCACCGGGCCACCTCGTACGGTGCGGACAACCGGGACCAGCCGTCAGCAGCGCTCCGAGCGGCCGCGAGCGCGTCCTCGGCGTCACCGGCGGCGACGGCGACCGATGCGGTCGCGTACTCGCCGGCCGCTCGGAGCGCGGTGCAACCGAAGGCCGATCCGAACCCGCGGAGCTCGTCGGCCAAGGACGCGGCGTCTTCGACCTCACCCACGTCGGCCAGCACGTCGACGGCTGCCGGCAGCACTTGTGAGCGGTGCACCGGATCCCGCACCTCGACCAGCAGGCGGTGGATCGCGGCCGACGCCGCATCGGGCCGGCCACGAGCTAGCCACAGCAGCGCCCGGCCGGGCTGGGCCGGGTGCCCGTAGCCGGCAGCTTCCGCGTAGGCGGCCTCGGCCGCGTCGTGCTCGCCGCTGATGCGCAGCGCTTCGCCGCACTCGTAATGGGCCTGTCCGACCGCGGGGCTGCCCCCGGCCGCGGCGTACCGTCCAGCCGCGTTCTCGAGCTCGCTGATCGCGTCCTGGTAGGCGCCGTGCAGCCGCATCAACTGGCCGCGGTGGACCGCGCACTGGCCGGTGAACGCCACCAGGCCGGGCTGGCTCTCGCACCAGACGGTCAGCGCGTGGGTCCACTCGCTCATCCGGCCGAAGTCGGAGATCTGCTGGCAGGCTTCGACCGACGAGCAGTAGATGATCCCGGAGAGGATGGGAGAGACCTCCCCGGCCAGAATCGACACCATCGACTCGTCGAGGAGGCGCAGCCCGGCGGCGACCTCTCCCGAGAAGATGGTCAGCCGGCCCTCGGTGTGCAGGCCAATGGCGGTCAGGTCGGGGTCGCCGAAGCGCCGGCCGTACTCGGTCACCCTCGGCGCGGTGGCAATTGCTTGTGCGAACTCGCCCTCGGCGATCTTCCCGAACGTGGCCCGTTCGAGCAGGTAACCGCGCTCCACCACATCCCCCTCGACGCTCTCGAGCAGTCGCTCGCCCCGGGCCAGCCAGCCGCTGCCGATGGCGGCCTCCCCGCCCTGCCACAAGGCCAGCGCCAGCCAGTACGCCGCTCGGACGGCTCCCAGGATGTTGCCGTCCTCGAGCTCGGCCTGGTAGGCGCGCTGCCACGCCTGGACGCAGTCGTTGGGGCGGCCCAGCAGGAACGCGGTGACCGCCAGGGCGGCGAAGTCATCCGCCCGCAAGTGGGTGTCGTCCAGGTCCGACAGCGCGCGGTACGCAGCCACCCACTCGCGGCGCTCGTAGGCTTCCCGTGCCTGGTGCAGATCGTCGACCAAGCCCATCGCAGACCACCTCGACTCGAGGTTAGTCCTGCGTGCGTGAGGTGCGCAGCCGCGCGGCGCCGATAGCCACGGCCAATGGCAGCAGTGCCAGCATGTCGCCGCCGACCGCACGTGGACTGCACGACCCGACCGGGACCACCCGGGAGTCCGAAGACCACCGGGGCGCCGGCGATGATGTCCGTGAGGCTGCGGGCGAAACGCGTCGTGCGAGCGACGGCGACCGCGAACAGGAACGGCACCGCACCGCACCGCACCGCACCGCACCGCACCGGCGAGAATCGGCACGAACCACGACTCCAGAAGCGGTCAGGGGCGCCGCGAGGTCGGCTCCTGTCTCATGCGCCGCGACCGCGGCGAACTCCATGCGGAGGAGCACGGCCAACAGGACGCTCCCGATCGCACCGGCCAGAGCCCGACCGAGCCGGTCGGGCTCTGGCACCGGGCCGGCGGCGACGACCAGCGCTCTGCCTTTGACCCAAGGGTTCTCGTTCGTTGTTGGTCGGCTGGTGGGTGTGGCAGTTGTCGTCAGCTCCTTCGTACCTAGCAGGCGTCGTCAGGCGGCAACTGAGGCACTGGCGCCCGTCCGGGCCACGATCCGGTCGGCGAGGTACGCCGCGTCGCGGCCCACTCCGTTGACCTCGCCCGAGGCGAAGCAGTACTGGAAGGCCAGGCCGCAGAAGTAGAAGCCCGGTACCGAGTCGACGATGCCGCGGTATTCCACCGGCCAGCCGTCCTCGATCGGCAGAGGGAGGTCGATCCAGTCGTAGGCCTGCCGGAATCCGGTGGCCCAGACGATGCTCGCGACGTCGAATGTGCGCCCGTCATCGAGGCACGGCAGTCCCTCGGCAACGCCCACGACATGCTCGGTGATCCACTCCGCGCCCCGTGCGGCGAGGTGGTGGCGCTTGACGCGCAGCTGCGGGACACCGTGGTGGCGGACCTGCCGCATCGTCTTGCGTCCCATCGGCGTACGCCGGGTGAGTACGTGGCGGAAGGCGAACTCGATGGCCGGGAACATCATGCGGAATCGCCACGAGCCCCACTCGAGCGGAACGTTCCCGCGGACGGGTCCGACCAGGGTGGTGGAACGCGTCTCTGCCAGTTCGTAGGCGATGTCCAGCCCGCTGTGGGAAGCCCCGACGACCAACGCCGGCCCGTCGGGCAGCTGGGTGGGCCGGCGGTACTCACCGGAGTGGATCTGCCGGATCCGGGGATCGACCTCGCCGGCGAAAGCCGGGACCTGCGGCGCACGGCCGAAGGTTCCGGTGGCCACGACGACGTTTTCGCAGGTGATCTTCTCGCTCCCCAGAGTGGCGGTGAACCCGCCGCCCTCGCGCGCGGTCAGCCGGTCGACCCGGGTCCGCATCCGCACCGGGAGGTCGTGCTCGACGGCGTACAGCTCCAGGTACGCGGCGAACTCGTCCTTGCTCGGGAACGCCCACGGGTCGCCCGGGAACGGCATGCCGTCCAGGCTGTTGGCCCGCGCCGGGGTGAACAGAGTGAGGCTGTCGTAGTTCCGCCGCCAGTTGTCGCCGATCCGGTCGAGCCCGTCGACGATCAGGCAATCGCGGTCGCGCTGCTTCAGGTGGTAGGCGGTGGACAGGCCGGCCTGGCCGGCGCCGATGATCAGGGTCTCGATGTGCTGTGTGGTCATGCCGTTGACGCTAGGTATGGCGTGCCGCACCCCACATCGGTCAGCACTCCCAACCGCTCACCCATGCCGATGGGTAGATCCACCCATCGGCATGTGTAATTGATCAACAAGTGCGCCCCGGGGAGGGGTTCGAACCTGCGACCACGTCTACCTGCGCTGATGGCCCTACCGGTTGTGGACCCATGGTCGTGACCTTGCGGCCCGTTCATGGTGGCCGGAGCTCGGTCGACGGGGTGCCGCTCATCGCGCTTTGAGACCGCTTTGGAAGCGCTGAGAGACAGCGCCCGGAAGGGTTCGCCTGATCACCGTCGAGCCACGCGATCGCGAGCCCGAGCACCGCATCGTCCAGGTCCTGGCGCACCGCGAAACGAGACGCTTCAGTGCGGCATCGGGCGTCGATTGAGAGCCCGCTGCAACCACGCGGCGAGGACTCCGGTCACCGCGCCCCAGACAGCGTTGACCACCAGAGTGGCGACCACGCCGACACCCCACGGCGTGGTCAAGGGCCCTTGCAGCTGCCCCGTCAGCAGCAAGGAGCCGACCGCGCTCATCACCACGGCGAGCACGCCGTAGACCAGCCCCGCTGCCACGAGCGTGAGCACCGGATGCCGACCTCGCGAAACCCCCACGGCCACGATCCACACCGCTGAGATCACCGCGGTTGCCACGAGCGGAGCCACCGGCCTGCCCAGGTCGTCCATGACCCCGGCCATCGAAAGCAACGGTCGCACCAAGGCGAACGCGCCCAGCGCCAGGGCCAGCGGCCACGACACATCCTTCAACCGAGCCATGCCAGCAGTATCGCCGCGCAACACCGCCCCGCCATCCGGCAGCGCCCTGACGCTCACCCCGAGAAAAGCGGTCCCATCACCTACGAAATCGCTCACGTGAACGACACCTGCACCTGCCCTCACGAGCGCTCCCGGTCGCCTTCCGGCCTCCCCGCTCACCCAGCGGGTTCGGTTACGTGCTCGGTCCTGCAGCCGGGTCGAGGACGCCGGTGAACACCAGCGCGAGGATCAGCAGGCCGAGGACGACGCGGTAGACGACGAACGGCACGAAGGTGCCGCGCTTGATGTAGGCCATGAGCCAGGCGACGACGGCGTATCCGATCGCGAACGACACCACGGTGGCCACGAGAGTCGGGGCCCAGGCCGGGGCGTTCCCGTCGCCGATGTCGGTCAGCTTGTACAGCCCCGATCCGAACACCGCCGGGGCTGCCAGCAGGAACGAGTACTCGGCGGCGTCCGCGCGCCGATAGCCCATCGCGAGACCGGCCGTGGTCGTGCCGCCCGAGCGGGAAACGCCCGGGATGAGGGCGAGCGACTGCGCCAGACCGTAGGCGAGGCCGTGCGGAACGTTCAGGTCGTTGAGGGTGCGTTCCTTCCTGCCGCTGCGGTCGGCCCATCCCAGCAGCAGGCCGAAGCCGATCAGCACGATGGCGGTGAGCCGCAGGTCGCGGAAAGCGGAATCGATCGCTTCCTCGAAGAGGAGGCCGAGCACGACCACCGGAAGCGTGCCCACGATGATCAGCCACCCCATCCTGGCATCGGGATGGCTGCGGTATTCGGCGTCGTAGAGCGACCGGAACCAGTTCCGCAGGATCGAGCCGATCTTCTTCGCGAAGTAGGCGACGATCGCGAGCTCGGTGCCGATCTGGATCACGGCGGTGAACGCCGCTCCCGGGTCGTCCCACCCGGCGAACGCCGCCACGATGCGAACGTGCGCGCTGGAGGAGATCGGCAGGAACTCGGTAAGTCCCTGCACCAGCCCCAGCACGACGGCCTCGAACCAACCCACCCGGAACCCTCCGATCACGCACGGTGGCGGCACCCTAACCCAGGCTCATGGGGCGTTCGCTGAGAGTCAGCGCCACGGTCCGCGGTGGTCGCGTCCAGCGCCCGCGCGTCCGGTGTGACAGTTTTGCCTATAACTGTGCGGGGGTTGAGCCCGAAACATCCGGACAGTTATAGGCAAAACTGTCACCCGGCCAAGCCGCCGGAAAAATGGGCGGTTGGCCTCGGCCGGCCAACCGCCCATACCCCCAGTTCCCCAGTTCCCCCGGGTTCGGGGGAAGACGGAGCTCTCACCAGTGGGCGCCGGGGAGCCGCCTGCGATCGGCATGGCTCGTCCGTGCCTCCGCTGTGAAGGCTCGCGCCTTTCCATCCTGAAAGACGCGCGGCGCCGCGGGAGGTTCACCGGTTCCGCGGGATTTCCCACGTCCCGCTCAGCGGACCCGCTTTCCCGCCGAACGTCCGTTTCCGAGTTCGCTCGCCCGCTCGACGTAGGCGCGGAACTCGTCGGCGGGCAGCGGGTGCGTGAACAGGTAGCCCTGGTAGGCGTCGACTCCGACGGCGCGCAGCAGGTGGTGCTGCGGGTTGGTCTCGATGCCCTCGGCGATGCAGTAGCGGCCGAGGGTGCGGGCGAGCTCGGTGACGGCGCGGGTGATGCCCAGGTCATCGGAGTCGGAACCGACACCCGAGACGAACATGCGGTCCAGCTTGATGATCTGGGTGGGCATCTCCTTGATGCGCGCCAGCGACGAGTACCCGGTGCCGAAGTCGTCGACGGCGAACTGCACGCCCTCGTCGACCAGCGAGGTCATCGCCTGCCGCGGCTCGGGCCCCAGCTGCGCGAGCACCGTCTCCACCATTTCCAGCACGACGCGGTCGGCCGCGATGCCCGTGTCGTCGATCGCGGTGCGCACGATGTCGGTGAAATCGGGCATTTCGGGGCGCAATCCGGACAGGTTCACCGACACCTTCACCGGTTTTCCGCCGGAGGTCGGCCAGTCGGCGGCCTCCCGCAGCGCGGTGCGCAGCACGCAGGCGTCCAGATCGGCGAGCATGCCGCCCTCGGCCGCCACGTCCAGCACGATGTTCGGCGGCACCGCTCCCAGTTCGGGATGCCGCCAGCGCAACAGGGCTTCGGCGATGGAAACCGTGCCGTCGTTGGTGACCACCGGCTGGTAGTGCAGATTCACCCGGTCGTTGGCGATGTCTTCGCGCAGATGCTCCTCGAGGGCCAGTTGGTCGCGGTCGGAGCGCTCCGGGGCCTGCGGCACGCCGACCTGCCCGCAGCCCTTGATCCGGTCGTCGTGCATCGCGGCTTCCGCCGAGCGCAGCAGATCGGAGATCTTGGTGTCGGCGTCCGCGGACGTGGCGCCGACCGACGCGGACACCCGCACGGTGCGTTCGCGCAGCGGCACGTTCATCCGGAACAGGTCCGCGACCCTGCGCGTGAGCGCCGTGAGCTCCTCGTGGCCGTCGAGGTCGGTGCAGATGACGGCGAACTCGTCGCCGTAGAACCGGGCCGGTTCGCAGTTGCCGGGAAGCTCGCGCAGCCTGCGCGCCACGGCCCGCAGCAGCTGGTCGCCCGCCTCGTGCCCGAGCGCGTCGTTGACCCGTTTGAACTTGTTCAGGTCGCAGAACAGCACGCCGACCTGGCCGGGTTTCTCGGGCGGGAGCAGTTCGTCCAGGCGCTCCTCGAAACCGCGGCGGTTGAGCAGACCGGTGAGGTCGTCGTGGGTGGCCTGGTGCTGCAGCAGCTCGGCGTGCCGGATCTGCGCGGTCACGTCGTGGAAGATCACCAGCCAGGACCGGCGACCGTCATCGCCGACCGAGGCCGAGCTGTAGAGCTGGCAGCGCACCGGTTCGCCGTCGGAGCGCAGCAGCACCCGGTGCGGAATCGGCGACAGCGGAGTGCTGGCCAGCAGCGCTCCGCCGGGATCTGCGGGGTGCAGCACGTCCTCACCGGTGCGCTCGCGCAGCTCGGGCAGCCGGTAGCCGAGCATGCTGCACAGCGCGCCGTTGGCGTCCAGGAAGTTGCCCTCGTCGTCGAGCAGCGCGATCGCCGAGGGGGTCAGCTCGAAGAGATCGGCGAAGCGGCGCTGGCTGCGTTCCCTGCGGGCTTCGGCGGCGCTCTCGTTGCGCACGATCTTGATGAACCCGTCGAGGTCACCGCTGCGGCTGCGTTGCGCGGTGATCACCACGTGCGCCCAGAAGCGGCTGCCGTCCTTGCGCACTCGCCAGCCCCGGTCGACGAAGAAACCGTCCTCGGTGGCCTGCTCGAGCGCCCAATGCGGATAGCCGGTCTCGATCTGCTCGGGGATGTAGAACATGGCGAAGCTCTTGCCCACGACTTCGTCGCTGGAGTAACCGCTCAGCTCCGCGGCGCCGTCGTTCCAGCTGGAAACCCTGCCTTCGGCGTCCAACGCGTAGATCGCGTAGTCGCGCATGTCCTCGGCGGTGAGCATCTTCGTCGCCCCGTCACGCATCGCCCAGGGTTCGAGACTCTCAGATGCCCTCGGCTCGTGCTGCCCCATCATCTTCCCCCGAGGTTGCCCGGACATGTGGTTGTAGAGCCGCGAAACCCGGCAATCTCCGCCATTCCGGGCCGCCTCGCCGCTCACGGCGAGTGGCTGGTGACAATATCAACTTCAACGGCTTGGCGGTACCGTCACACCGCAGGAGTCACCCAGCGCCACAAGAACGCGCGGAGCTGCGCACCGTCCCGACCGGGCAGCGGGTCGTTGGCGAACGACAGCAGCACCCGAAGCTGGAACTCCAGGAGTTCGGTGAGCTCGTCACCGGTGTAGCCGAGTGCCTCCCAGTCGACGTCGGTGCGCGCGAAGGCGTACCTGCACGCGTCGAAGACGGTGGCCGAGGTGGCCCCTCGGGAGAACGAGTCGGCCTCCCCGAGGTTGAGGAACAGCCCGAGGTAGGGATCCTTCGGGACCTGCTCGATGGTGTAGGCCATCGACTCGACCACCAGCTCAGCGGCGTCCGAGATGCCCGCGAGGTGTTCGACGAGGCGATCCAGGAAGCTGTTGATCGCCGCGAACCCGACCGCGCTGAACAGCTCCTCGGTGCTCGGGTAGTAGCGGTACACGGTCTGCCGGATGACGCCGAGCTCGGTGGCCACTTCCGACAGGCTGGTCTTGGCCCCACGCCGATCGATGCAGCGCATGGCCGCCGCGATGATCCGCTCCTTGGCCTCCTCGCCGTCGCGCGGTGGCTCCCCGTTCCAGGCCGGTCGCTTCATGGCCCAAGTATCCACTGTGGTCTTGCGCCGGACCATTGCCACCGCCGCGTCATACACCTAGAGTATTTCTGTATGACAGGTCGCGGCAACCGCTGAAGTTCACTGCCGCACAACGCGTTCGGCGACCCAAGGAACCGGATATGGCCATCGTGCAGCCGCTCGACTCCAGCCGCCTCCGCTTGACCAGCCCCGAAGACGGCCGACACCTCGAAGACCTGGACATCGGCACCAAGGACGACGTGGACGCGGCCATCTCCCGAGCCCGCTCCGCGCAGGAGTCCTGGGCCGCGCGACCGGTGGCCGAACGCGCCGCGATCCTGCGCCGCGCGATCGACGTGCTGGTCGACCGCCGCGAGGAGATCGTCGAGCAGGTCCGCGCGGAAACCGGCAAACCGCGGGTGGAAGCGCTGGCCATCGAGGTGCTTCCGGCCTGCGACTTCCTGAACTTCTGGTGCAAGCGCGCACCGAAGGACCTGCGCACCGAGAAACCCCGGCTGCACGGATATCTGCTGCCGATGAAGAAGCTGCGCATCCGGTATCAGCCGCTCGGCGTGGTCGGTGTGATCACCCCGTGGAACGGGCCGTTCGTGCTCTCGCTGAACCCGACGGTGCAGGCGCTGCTGGCGGGCAACTCGGTGGTGCTCAAACCGTCCGAGGTGACGCCGCGCTCCGGCGAGCTGGCGGTCAAGATCCTGCACGAGGCCGGTGTGCCGACCGACGTCGTGCAGGTGGTGCACGGCGACGGGTCGACCGGCGCGGCGCTGGTGGACGGCGCGGTGGACAAGGTCGCCTTCACCGGCAGCGTGGAGACCGGCCGCAAGATCGCGGGCACCTGCGCGGCCAAGCTCACCCCCTACACCCTGGAACTCGGCGGCAAGGACGCGATGATCGTCTGCTCCGACGCCGACGTGGAGCGCGCCGCTGCGGGCGCCGCCTACCTGTCGATGTTCAACACCGGCCAGGTCTGCTTGAGCGTCGAGCGGATCTACGTGGTCGATTCCATCGCCGACGAGTTCATCGCCCGGCTCAAGGAGAAGGCCGCCGAACTGCGCTACAACGCCGACGTGGGCCCGCTGTTCTTCGACCGGCAGGTCGACGTGGTCTCCCGGCACGTGGAGGACGCGCGCAGCAAGGGCGCCGAGGTCCTGGTCGGCGGCTCCCGCGACGAGGGCGAAGGCCTCTACTTCCAGCCCACGGTCGTCGTCGACGCCACCCACGAGATGGACCTGATGACCGAGGAGACCTTCGGCCCGGTCGCCACGGTGATGCGGGTGCGCGACGAGGACGAGGCGGTGCGCATGGCCAACGACTGCAAGTACGGCCTCGGCGGCAGCGTCTTCACCCGGGACAAGGCCAAGGCCGAGCGCATCGCGGGCCGGCTGACCACGGGTTCGGTGATGCACAACGACGCCGCGGTCATCTACGGCGTGCCGGAGGCCCCGTTCGGCGGGCGCAAGAACAGCGGCGTCGGCCAGGTCAACGGCACGCGCTCGCTGCGCGGTTTCACCCACCCGCAACCGATCCTGCTCTCGCGGTTCTCGTCGAAGAAGGAGAGCATCTGGTACCCGTACGGCGAGGACACGGTTCGCAACCTCGACGGCGTGATCCGCTACGGCTTCGGCAACAAGTTCCTCCGCAAGCTGATGTCCTGACCCTTCACAGCTCGCGGCGCAGCAACTCGGCCCCCTTGGCCATCGCGTGCAGCTTGCCCTCGGCGGAGGCGCGCGGCAGGTACTTCATGCCGCAGTCGGTGGCCAAGGTGATGCGCTCCGGCGAGACGTGGCCGAAGGCTCGCCGCGCGCGCTCGGCCACCAGCTCGGGCGCCTCGACCTCCGGTGCGGACAGATCGATGACGCCGAGCACGATGTGCTTGCCCGCGAGGTCTTCGAGCACACCGAGATCGAGCCCGGACTGCGCGGTCTCGATGGAAACCTGCTGCACGCGGCAGTCGGCGAGCTCGGGAAGGAACGAGTAGCCGCTGGGGCGTTCGTGGATGATCGCCGCGTAGCCGAAGCAGATGTGCACCGCGGTCGTCCCGGTGATCCCGCCGAGCGCGGTGTTCAGCGCGGCCAGCCCGTAAGCGCGGGCGGCGTCCGGGCGGGCCTGCATGTAGGGCTCGTCGATCCTGCACGATGTCCGCGCCGGCAGCGAACAGATCGGCGATCTCGGCGTTGACCACCAACGCGTAATCCATCGCGGCGGACTCGGCGTCCGGGTAGTGGTCGTTCTGCGCCTGCTGCGACATGGTGAACGGGCCGGGCACGGTCATCTTGATCGTCCGGTCGGTGCTGGCCCGCAGGAACCGCACGTCTTCGACCTGGATCGGACGCGGCCTGCGGATCGGCCCGGCGATGCGCGGCACCGGATTGGGATGCCCGCTGCGATCCAGCGCGGTTCCGGGGTTGTCCACGTCCACCCCGTCGAGCGCGGTGGCGAAGTGGTTGGAGTACGACTCCCGCCGGACCTCGCCGTCGGTGATGATGTCCAGCCCAGCCCGCTCCTGCACCCGGATCGCCAGCAACGTCGCGTCGTCCTGCGCGGCCGCGAGATGCTCCGGATCGACCCGCCACAGCTCCTCGGCCCGCACCCGAGGCGGGAACCGATCGGCCAACCGCGCCCGATCGATCAACCACTCCGGCTGCGCGTAACTGCCCACCAGCGACGTCGGCAACACCATCGGCACCTCCCGCTCGACAAACGTCCACGGCTGGTGCCCGGGTACCGCCGGTCAAGGCGGGTATCCGCCGGGCGGATACCTCCGGCGCCGCACGGAAGGGCGATGCCCGTCGAAACCAGAACCAGCAGGCCGGTCAGGCTCCACACGCCCCGCCGGAAACCAACCGGACGTGGACGCTCCCCTGCGAATGTCAGCCGACCCGCTCGCGGGTGCGTTCCACCGCGGCCAGCAACTCCCCCGACGCCTCCGCGATGAAGGTAGTCACGAGATGGCCTGGGCCATAACGCTTTTCGATCTCAGCGATCCGCGCCCGCGCTTCCGTCGGCTCGCCGTCGGGAGTGGTCGTCAGATCGCAGCACCAGAGCGCATCCCGCGTGACCGTGCACTCGTCGTCGTAGCCGGCGAGCTCGCCCGCTAGGCCTCGGAGGTCGGCTTCCAGCGCCGCGTACGAGTGATGAGCCACCAGGTGCACGAGCCGCTCCGGCGCGCCGACCTGCTCCAGGTACCGGGCACCATCCAGCGGATGAAACCCGCTCACCGCGAGGTCCGGCGCGTACCCGACGTCATGCAGCACCGCCGCCGCTTCCAGCAACTCGGCGTCCTCACCCACAGCCTCGGCGACTTCCCTCGCCCGCGCAGCCACGCCCTGGACGTGCGCCCACCGCCGCGAAAGCGGCTCCGCCAGCTTCGCGCGGGAGGTTCGGTAAGCCCACTCGAGCAGGGTCAACCCCAACCGTAATGAGGAAGCGGTGCCGACATGTGGCGCCTATCCCTGCAGAAACGCCCGATGCGGCGGAAACATCGACTGCGTGATGAGCGGTCTCACCTTCTGGCAGTCCGCGCCGCCGCTTCAGCTACCTTATGCTCGGCTCCGGGCAGCTGCCAATCAGATCGCAGAAGAGCCCGCGGCGTACGAGCTTGCCCGGTTCCTGAACAGCTTCTGCGGATGAGTATCAGACGCAAGCGACGTAACTTCCTCACGAAATCCCGAGCGACTCATATAACGTGCACAGGCACGTAATCGTCACTGTGTCATCAGACGCAAATCCCCAATCAATACTTCACGCTCGGATTCGGCCAGCCGCCGAGCACGCAAGTACAGTCGCTGCACACTTGATGTTGTCCGACCGTTCTCCAGCCAAGCGAGGAGCTCTTCTTTCTCCGCCTTCTTCATCATGCGGACTTCCGGACGCACCTCGGCGAGAGTTTCAGGATCCGCCACCTCATCACGCACCGAACCGTTGCAGCGTTCGCACTCTGCCTGCAAATCATCGGCGGTCGCCGAGCGATCCAGGCGTTTGCCCGGTATCCGGTGCCCAACAGTGATAACAGCCCTCCGGTCAGGGACGTCAGGGTACGGGTCTGTAGCAACAACACCGCATACGCGACACGTCGACTGGTCACGGCGGATGACCTGAGTACGGAGGCGATCAGAAACATCCGCGCGCCTCGGCCGCGGTTTCCCTGATCCAGGATGCCAACCTACTTCTCCAACTCGATATTCATCGTGAGCGAGCGATCCATCGTCCTTCTGCGACAGGATCTGCCAGTGATCACCACGCAGCTTCCGCAGACGCCTATTCAAATGCTCAGCATCCTCGCCCAGTGCTGCGCGCAGGTCTCGCATGGTAAAAATTTGACCTTCTCTTCGATTGAAGGCCAGCCATGCCGCGATCCGCTGCTCCGCACCAAACCTCCTCCGCGACTTGCCGGGAGCAACCTCAAGCCGCCACCAAAGCTCTCCAGACGGCGCGTACGCCTGCGGAGGATAGTCACCGGAAGCACCCATACGACCGTCTTAGCTGGTTCTCCGCCTGCTCGCAACTACTTTCGGCAAATAGCTTCCCCATGGAGGACAATCAGCTTCAATAAACCACATCCAGGCGTCAGTGCGCTCCCGTAACCTGCCACGCATGACGACACCCATGTTCCAGGACACCGACTCCAAGCTCGCAGCTGTCCAGGCGGAACTTGCCCAGACTGCGTCTTTCAAGGAACGAGCAGCCGGGGCGATCCGCCGCACCTTCGACATGCTTCTCGATGGGGTCAATACCGGGCGGTACCGATGGGAGCAGCTCTACAAGACCGAAAAGACGCACTTCGGAACCCTGGTCGAGATCAACCTGCAGCGAGAGTTCGACTTTCCCGGCGGCGAAAAACTTGACTACTCCATCGCAGGAGTAGAGGTGGACTGCAAATACTCCTACAGCGAATCGTGGATGATACCACCAGAGGCACATGGCGAACTGTGCATGGTGGTAGCAGCAAGCGATCAGGAGAGCACCTGGAGCCTGGGGCTAGTCCGCGCACGCGCTGAATACCTGAACTTCGGCCGCAACCGCGATGGAAAGGCGACGCTAAGCGCTGAAGGACGCGCGAACATCCACTGGCTCTACCGAGACTCCAAGCTTCCTGAAAACATCTTGCTGCACCTGCCACAGACTGACGTCGATGCGATCTTCGCTCCAAAAACAGGACAGCAAAAGGTGAACGAGCTCTTCCGGAGGGCACAGGGGCGAATTGTTCGGCGAGCAGTCATAGCTACGGTAGCCAAACAGCTAGACCCCATGCGACGAGTAAGGAGGGGCGGCGGCAGCCGACGCGACTTGCAGAAAGAAGGGATCGTGATCCTCGGTCACTACGCTGGCCACCAGCGGGTGGTGGCCGCGCTCGACCTACCGCAGCCACGTAACGGCGAGGTGGTTGGGACGAGGATCGTCCAGAAGAAGTCACATCATTCCGGCCGCAGCACGTTCACAGCGGCTGACGGCAAGCAATACGTAGTGGCCCTTCAGGACGATCCGGTAGAACCAGCTCCAGATATTGACCACATCACCAACGAGGCGAAAGCCTCGCAAGCTTAGCTGATCTTGGCTCGGTTCTTTAGGAAGAGCTCATTCCGGGCGTGATCTTCTTGCCCCGTGAACGCCCGGAACTTCCCCAGCCTGTAGGACGTCGTGGAGCTTCCGTTGCGGATCTCCACGTCGAAATCGCGACTGAGGAGGCTGATTCGACGCTCAAGCTCGGGCGCGTCGAGATCTGCACCGATCTCCCTAGACAATTGAGCTTGAGTCATGAAATCACCGCTGCTCCGCAGGGCCTTGTAGATCGGGTCGTGCTCGACAGACTCTCGTTCCGTTCGATCGCCTTCTTGCTTGAAAGCACGGATGATCGCCGAACCGACCGCCGCAGCCACCGGCGGGGGGAAGGCATTACCGACCTGGCGATAGGTCGACGTTTTCTTGCCGGAAAACGTCCAGTCGAACCCCTTCTCATCGACCCAGCCCTGAATCCGCTTCACCATTTCGACGGTGAGCTTCGGCCCAACTTCGAACCGCTCGCCGGGTTCTGGCGGATGATCTTTAATCCCCAGCGCATCGACGCCCATCTCAGCCCACGCACGCTTGGCCCGTGTAGGTCCGAGATCAGCACCTCCATGCTTTTTCGAACCGCCGACGATGGTCGGAGCAATCTTGTCAGCCTTCTTCGCCCATTCGTCGGCACCCTCCCAGCCTCGATGGGCCATGAGGTCCTTCAAGAGTTCGCCAACGGTCCCGGGGTCACCTTCAGGCTCCGGCCAGTGGAAATAGGCGGCGTCCTCCGGTTTGAGCGCTACCAGCACGAACCGAGGCCGCAGCTGAGCAACGCCGTAGTCGGAGGCCTGCAGCAGTCGCCATTCCGCCACATACCCAAGCTCAGCAAGTCGATCCAGTACGTGTTGCCTGTAGCCAGCGAACCTCGGCATGCTCAGTCCTCGGACGTTTTCGAGCATCAGTGCGCGAGGCTGGACTTCATTGACGAGTTCAATTGACCAGGCGAAAAGGTCACGTTCATCCTCGGCCCCGAGCTGCTTTCCCGCGATCGTGAACGGGGGACAAGGTACGCCGCCAGCAAGGAGCGATACGCCTTCAAAGGCTCTTGGATTCCACAACTCGCGATCTGCGACGTCGCCTTCCCTGACGTCCCAGTTCGGGCGGTTCAGGCGCATCGTTTCACACGCGCTTCTGTCGAGCTCGATCGCTAGTTTGTGCTCGAACCCTGCTTTCTCGAGCCCGAGAGCTTGTCCGCCCGCGCCAGCGCAAATCTCAACGACGCCGTAGCTCGACATCTGTCCTCCTCCTTGCAGCTCGGCACGGTGCAGCAGGCCCACTCCCGCCACGCGTTATCTTGCCTTGTACGCGTGAGCTAGCCACCACCGCCTGACAGTTGGTGTGACCGTGCCTGAAAAAGATCTCAACGACGCCCGCGAGCGAGCGCACGCTGCTGGCGTCTATCCGGCTCCGCTGAACGCCGGACGCTCTCGGAACATGCAGGCCAACCGCCGGGCTGACACTAAGCCCGAGGTCAAACTCCGGAAGGCTCTCCACAAACTCGGGTACCGGTACCGCAAGGACTTCCTCCTCCGGCTCGACGCGGGCGTACGCGTCAAACCAGACATCGTCTTCACCAGGCGCAAGGTCGCCGTCTTCGTCGATGGCTGCTTCTGGCACGTCTGCCCCGAGCACGGGCGTCAGCCGACGACGAACGAGTGGTACTGGGCCCCCAAGCTGCGGCGCAACATGGAGCGCGACCGCACAGTGAACGAAGCGCTGCACAGCGCGGGGTGGCGCGTGGTTCGCATTTGGGAGCACGAACTGCTCGACGACGCAGTTGCGCTCGTCGAGGACGCCACCCGGCAGCTGTGCGAACATGGGTTCGACAATAGGAGATTTTCCTGACAAGCGGTGGCCAACTCACCGACGCGGCGACTGTTCGACCACACAATCACCCGACCTAGCGAGCCAGAACCTCTCGACAGCTACCTGACCTCCCGCACCAGATCCGTCTTGGCCTCCAACAACCCCTTCACGTACTCGAAGAACCCCTCCGCGTCCACGTCCTCGACCACCGTGGCGTTGGGTGCCAGGCCGTGGACTCCCCAGGACATGGCCGCGTAGCCGCGGGTGAGTTCGCCCTGGGTTTCCACGTCGACGTGGTAGCTGCCGACGCGCGTGATCAGGTCCGGGTGCAGCAGCAGCGCCGCCGTCAGCGAGTCCGGGTGGGTGGTGCCGTCGATGCCCACGCTTCGGTCGAACTCCAGGGTGGCCGCGCAGGCGCGGGTGAAGAACTCCGACAGCGGGGTGCCGAGGGCTTCGATCTCGTCCAGTTGTGACTGCCCGAAGACCGCGCGCTCCAGCGTCAGCGGGGCCCACGGGATGACCGTGATGTCGAAACCCGCCGCGAAGACCGTCTTGGCCGCCTCCGGGTCGACGTAGAAGTTGAACTCCGCTGCCGCGGTGATGTTGCCGCGTGCGTTGTTGGAGCCGCCCATCACGTACAGCGCTCTGACGTTGTCCGCGAACGCCGGGTCCTTGACCGCCGCGGTGGCGATGTTGGTCAGCGGGCCGATGCAGACGATCGTGAGCTCGCCCGGGTTCTCGGCCGCGAGGCGGATCAGGGCGTCCACCGCGTGCTCCGGATCCGGTTCGCAGCGGTTGAAGTCCATGGTCATGCCGCCGACGCCGTCGCCGTGGACGTTCTCCGCGCTCTCCCACGGGCGCACCAGCGGACGTCGGCAGCCGGGATGGATCGGGACCTCGCCCAGCCTGCCCGCGACGTTGAGCGTCAGGTGCGCGTTGCGGATCTGACGATCGAAGCCGACGTTGCCCGCGACCATGGTGATCGCGCGCAGATCGGCTTCCGGGTCGAGCAGGCCGGCCAGCAGCGCGACGCAGTCGTCCTGGGCGGTATCGGTGTCGATCACCAGCGGGGTCATTTTGTCGGCTCCTTCGAATAGCGTCCGGCGTGCCGGACCGACGATCACCCGCAATACTCGCGCGGCGGACGCACCTACGACCAGCGATGGAGTCCCGGATGACCACGCTCAGCACCTACCTGATGTTCCAGGACGGCAAGGCCGAGGAGGCCATGAACCTCTACATCGACGTGTTCGGCGGTGAGGTCGAATCCGTCAGCCGCTGGGGTTCCGACGGACCCGGTGCGGAGGGAACCGCGCAGCTCGCGGTCTTCACCCTGCAGGGGAGCCGGTTCATGTGCTTCAACTCCCCGCCCATGCACGACTTCGACTTCACGCCGTCGACCTCGACCTTCGTCGACTTCGACGACGAAACCGAGCTGGACCGCGCTTACCAGGTGCTGTCCGAGGACGGTGCGCAGCTGATGCCCCTGGACGACTACGGGTTCAGCAAGAAGTTCGGCTGGGTCAACGACCGGTTCGGGGTCTCCTGGCAGCTCAACCTCCCGCACAGCTGACTGATCACGCGACGCTAAGGTTCCCCGAGCCGTTCTAGCTTGATTGGGAGCCCGATATGACGACCATCAGCGACTACGCAGCCGAGACGCTGTCCGTGCTTCGGCCGGACGTGCGCGAGACCGCCGAGCGGGCCGATGCCGCGGCGCTGCGCCCCGAGGAGCAGACGCTGCTGCCGACCTCGGACCGACTCCGCATCGCGCTGCGAGTCGCGCTGGTCAACGACAACGACGCCTACGCCGACCAACTGGCCGCCGAGCTCGACGACGCTGAGGTGGTCCGGGACGTCGAGCGGTGGGGCGAGCTGGCGGAGCCGACGCAGGCGCTGCTGGCTTACTGCGAGCAGGTCGCGCTGGACCCGGCCGACGTGTCCGCCGACGAGATCGCCGAGCTGCGCGAGCACTTCGCCCCCGCGCAGGTCGTGGCCGCCACCCAGGTCGCGGGCTACGCCAGTTTCCGGGCGCGGCTGCTCGCCGGGCTGCGCCTGGTGGCCGGCTGCGGGGACGGACCGGCGGCCGGGACCGGTGTGGTCATCGAAGCCGGATGCAGTGCCGACGGCGGTGACCTGTCCTCGCCCGAGCAGGCGTTCCCGCAGCTCAAGTGGGTCTCTCGTCTCGGTCTTTCGGACGAGGAGGACCAGTTCGCCGCGACGCTCAAGCTCGACTCGAGCGTGCTCGCGGCTCAGACCGCGCTGCGCGGGGCGATCATGACCGGGCGCGGTTCCCTCGACCGCGCCGACCGGGAGCTGGCCGCGCTGGCGACCTCGCTGATCAACGGCTGCGGCTACTGCTGCGGGGTGCACGGGCGCCGCCAGGTCGAGCTCTCCGGTGACAGGCTGACCGCCGTGGTCCTCGCCGAGGCCGGTCCCGCCGCGATCGCCGATCCGCAGCTGCGCGCCGTCGTGGACGCCGCGGGCAAGCTCGCCCACACGCCCGCCGCGCTCACCGCGCCCGAGGTCCGCCGGCTGCACCAGGCCGGTCTGGACGCCGACGACGTGCACGACCTGGTCGCCGTGGCCGCCATGTTCGCCTGGGACAACCGCCTGATCATGGCCCTGGGCAACGCCGTGCGCCCCTGACGCGCCGCCCCGGTCCGTTCGCGCGATCGTTCGTGCTGAGCAGGACCGATGGGGCGGCGTTCCGCCCGGCGATCACGGGGCCTCCGAGCGACAGTGGGAAAAACGCGACCTGGTGTCGCGATTCCGCCGACGGGGTAGTCGGTGCGCGCGGATCCTCTAGGAGGCACAGATGGCTCAACTCACCACCGAGCCGATGACCGTGAAGACTCCGGCTGGGGATCTCGAAGGAGATCTCGTCATGCCGCCGCCTGCCCGGGCGGTGGTCTTGTTCGCGCACGGCTCCGGCAGCTCCCGGCGCAGCCCGCGCAACCGGGCCGTCGCCGAAGCACTGCAGAACTCCGGGTTCGGCACCCTGCTGCTGGACATGCTCACACCCGATGAAGCCCGGTTCGACGCGCGCACGCAGGAACTGCGCTTCGACATCGAACTGCTGGCCAACCGCCTCGTTCCCGCGATCGACCAGCTCGCCGAGTGGGATGCCACCCGCGGGATGCCGGTCGGCCTGTTCGGGGCCAGCACCGGTGCCGCGGCCGCGCTGAAGGCCGCCGGTCGCAGGCCGCAGCGGGTCTCGGCCGTGGTGTCCCGGGGCGGTCGGCCCGACCTCGGCGGGGACGGCCTGGACCAGGTGCAGTCGCCGACGCTGCTGATCGTGGGCGGCAACGACCGGGAGGTGCTCAACCTCAACCGGCAGGCGGCTTCGCTGCTGACTGCGCTGCCGCTGACCGATGTGAAGATAGAGATCGTCCAGCACGCGGGGCACCTGTTCGAAGAGCACGGGGCGCTGGAGAAGGTCTCCGAGCTGGCCGGGTCGTGGTTCTGCAAGCACCTCGGTGCCGGGACCGAACGCCCGACCGGACCCGACGGCGGCCACTTCAAGCCGCCGGAACCCAGGCGACGGCCACCCAAGATGTAGCAGAGCGGGGGCCTCGGCACCGAAATCCCTGGTGACCAAGGCCCTCTCCGGCCCGCCCCCACACCTGCACCCCGATTTCCCTGGAAATCTGGGTGCGGAATTCCCTGGAATTCGGGGGTGCGTTTTCGAGGGTTTTGGAGGTTTCGCCTGGTGTGGGCTCGGGTGCGGGTGTGTCGAGGCCGTGTCGGGGGTGGGGTGTTGGTGCGGACCGCGGGGCCCTCTGGGGTCGGGAGCCTTTGGTGAGGGCTAATGGAGTGGGGTTCTTGGTCAGCGGGGCATTCGTCGCCAGATGGGTTGGGGGACGAAGCGCATCGCGGCGAAGACCCAGCGCAGGATGCCGGGCACCCACACCGTGCGGCGCCCCTTGCGGACCGCGGCGGCGGTGGCGTCGGCGACCTGATCCGGGGTGCTCGACCACGGCGCCGGGGACATGCCCTGGGTCATCCGGCCGATGACGAACCCCGGGCGGATGATCGACAGACCCACCCCGGAGCCGACCAGCGCGTCGGCCATGCCGTTGGCGAAGCCGTCGAGGCCCGCCTTGGCGGAGCCGTAGACGTAGTTGGCGCGGCGCACCCGCACGCCCGCGACCGAGGAGAAGACCACGATCCGGCCGCTGCCCTGCTCGCGGAGCAGATTGGCCAGGTGAGTCAGCACGCTGACGTGGGCGGTGTAGTCGATGTGCACCACGTCCACCGCGTGGGCGGCATCGGCCTCGGCGCGCTCCTGGTCGCCGAGGATGCCGAACGAGATCACCGCCGCGGCGATCGGCCCGTGCCGGGTGACCAGGTCGCGCAGCAGCGCACCGTGGGTGTCCAGCTCGGCCGCGTCGAACTCGGCGCGCACCACCTCGGTCGCGCCCGCCTGCCGCACCGCGGCTTCCTCCGCGTCGAGGTCGCCGGAGCGCCGCGCCGCCAAGATCACCTTGCCGTTGCCGTGCCGCGCAAGGCGTTCGGCCACCGCCACGCCGATCTCGCTCCGGCCACCGAGGATCAGAACCGCTCCGCTCACGATCGCAATCCTGCCATCACCACTACGTCGACCGGATCACCGCACGGCCTGCCGACGGATGTTTACCGGCCGCACCGCCGGGAATACTCTTGACGCTGATCGTTTATCCCGGAATCCGAGCGGACGAACTCGACATGGCGAACGCCCAGCCCCCGCAGATCGACACCAGCAAGCCCAGCATCGCGCGGGTTTACGACGCCTTCGTCGGCGGCAAGGACAACTTCGAAGTCGATCGCGAGGTCCTGCGCACCATCCAGCAGATGGTTCCGGAGGCGATCACCGTCGGCAAGCAGTGCCGCGCCTGGCTGATCCGCGTCGTGCGGTTCATGGCGGGCAACGCGGGAATCGACCAGTTCCTCGACCTCGGTTCCGGCTTGCCGACCGCGGAGAACACCCATCAGGCGGCGCAGCGCATCATCCCCAGCGCCAACGTCGTCTACGTCGACAACGACCCGTCGGTGGCAGCGCATGGCCGCGCGCTGCTTGAGGAGAACGACCACACCCACTTCGCGGTCGCCGACCTGCGCGATCCCGATGCCGTGATCGCCGAGGCCCGGCGCCACCTCGACCTGGACCGGCCGATCGGGCTGATTCACAGCAACACGCTGCACCACGTCACCGGCGAGGAGAAGCCGCAGGCGATCGTGCACGCGTACCTCGACGCGGTCGCGCCCGGCTCGTACCTGGCGCTCTCGCACCTGTTCAACCCGGCCGACGGCAGCGAGAGCGCGCAGCTGGCCGAGGAATCCGAGCAGAAGTTCAACTCGATGATGGGCAGCTGCTACTACCGCACCCGCGAGGACATCGCCGCGATGTTCGACGGCCTGGAGATGATCGAACCCGGCCTGGTGCACCTCTTCGAGTGGTGGCCCGACGGTCCCCGCCTGACCACCCCGTCGAACGGCGAGTACACGCTGCTGGGCGGAGTGGGCCGCAAGAACTGAGCTCTCGAGCTCTCGGGGCCCGCAGGTGTTCCCGACCGGTACTCGCCGGGTCCGGCGAGTTGAAGGCGAAAGGGACGCTTCCCTCGGGAGGCGTCCCCCTTCGCGTCGGATCACATGCCCTGGCGCTGCGTCCAGTGCCGCATGGCGTGCTCGACGAGGCCGATCAGCGTGCGCTTCGTCGACTCGCGATCCCGGGCGTCGACCGGTCCGATCGGCACCTCGGGTCCGATCGCCATGGCCTCCCGGACCTGCTCGATCGAGTGCAGCATCTGCCCGTCGAACAGGTTGACACCCACCAGGTAGGGCAACCCGCGGTCCTCGAAGAAGTCGATCGCGGAGAACGAGTCGGCCAGCCTGCGGGTGTCGACGAGCACCACCGCACCGATCGCGCCTCGGACGAGGTCGTCCCACATGAACCAGAACCGCTGCTGCCCGGGCGTGCCGAACAGGTAGAGGATCAGGTCATCGGCCAGCGAGATGCGGCCGAAGTCCATGGCGACGGTCGTGGTGGTCTTGTCCGGGGTGTTGTCGAGATCGTCGACCCCCCGGGAAGCCTCCGTCATGACCGCTTCGGTGGTCAGCGGAACAATCTCCGAGACCGACCCGACGAACGTAGTCTTACCCACACCGAAACCGCCCGCGACGACGATCTTCGCCGACGTCGAGCTGGTGCCACCCCGGTTGGCGGCCTGCGGCGTCGAGCCGGCCTGGGGCGCGCTATAGCCGACGGAGTCCACTCAAAACCCTTTCCATCAACATCATGTGTGGTGCGCTGCCGCTTTCGCTCACCGTCTGGTGAACGGTGATCAATCCCAGTTCGGCCATGTCCGCCAGCAGCACGCGAGCGACCCCGATCGGAACCGAGAGCAGCGCCCCCACCTCGGCGACCGAACGGGGTTGTTGGCACAGTTCGGCGATCGACTGGTGCTCCAGTCGGACCGGTGCGCCAGGCCGGTAGTTCTCGCCGACCGAGACCAGCGTCTCGATCGCCAGGTCGTAGTTGGACCTCGTCCGGCCACCGGTCCAGGTGTACGACCGGACGCTCGACGCGGCGGGAGCCTGCTCCACCACGTCGGCCGGGTCCTCCGACTGCGCACGCTGGCGGATCCGCTCGTGCGGATCCGGCTCCGATTCCGGTCGGTGCTGCGGCTGCTCGACCGGTTCGGTATCCGGCTCGCGACGCTTGCCGCGCTTGCCGAACGTGAACCCGTTGACGACGTCAGCGAAGCTGTCGTCGCCCGAGTTGCCCCGTCTTCGGTCCCGCCGTGGGTATTCCGAGCGTCTGCTCATCGTTCCCTCACACCAATTGGCCCGAGACGGAGTTATTGCCCTGCTGCAACTGGTTGCGGATCTCCGGCGTCAGCATCTGACCGACCCGCTCCACCAGCATGGTCATCTCGTAAGCGATCAGACCCATGTCGCACTGCGGCGCCGCGAGCACCGTCAAGCAGGACCCGTCGCTGATACCCATCTGCAACAGGGTGCCACGGTCCATTTCCACTATGGTCTGAATTACTTCACCGGCCTCGAAGCACTTCGCCGAACCCTGGGTCAGGCTCAGCAGTCCCGAGGAAACCGCAGCGAGCTGATCAGCGCGGTCGCGGGGCAGCGTGGCCGAAGCGGTCAGCACCATCCCGTCGGCCGAGACCACGATCGCGTGCGCCACTCCGGCCACGCGCTCGGTGAAGTCCGTGATCAGCCAGCCGAACCTGCGAGAAATAGTCTGTGCGCTCATGCAACCTCCTGTTCGTTGCCGAGGTGATCACGTGTTCGCGACTGCATCCATGATCACTCCCCGTCCATCCGGTGACGACCACGGCTGATTCCGCCCTGGAAATCGGAGAGCCGGCTCCGCAGCGCATCGGCGTCCCGCTGGAAACGCCCCTGCTGTTGCTGCGACTGCTGCTCATTGCTGGACACACTTCCCGGCACCAGGTTCGCCTTGGGGGTTCGGCGAGGTAGCCCGGCAGTGGTGAACTCGGTGGACGGGTCCGACGCGGATTCGGTGACCTCACGGGCCTTCTCCGCGGCGAAGTCCCAAGCCTGCGCCTCCGGGGTCTGCGGAATCCAGGGTTCGGGCTCGGCGGCCCGTTCCGCGGCGGCGGCCGACGGCCAACCGGCGGCCGACTCGTCGGCGATGCTGGCGTCGTCGAACCGGATCCCGTTGTGCGCGAGCTGGTTGCTGATGTCCTCCGGGCTGCGCGAGGCGTTCCCGGCGGACAGCGCGTCCGCGTTGCTCGGCGGGGGCACCGAGCTCGCCTGCGATTCGGACGGGGCACCGGCGTCCCCGAGCGGATCCTGCTGCTCGGCCCCGCGGCGCGGCTTGCGCTGCGGCAAGCCGGAGGAGGTCAGCGGCGGTTCCGAGGACTCGTCGCCATCGCTACCGGACAGCCCGAGCGGGTCCTCGTTGTCCGGCCAGCTGAACTCACCGGTCTGCGCGGCAGCGTTCTCGCTGGCGGGCATGAACCACTGGGTGGCCAGATCGTTGCGCGGCGGCTCCGGAGCCGGCGGCGGCTCCTCGGCAACCTGCGGCCAGCCGTTCCCGGTCTCGCCGAGATCGCCGAGCAGGCCGTTGGGGTGCTGAGCCGTCTCGGCATCGGCGAATCCCGCCGGGCTGAAGAAGCCCCCGGAGTCCTCGCCGGCACCGTTGGCGGGCTCGCCGCTCGCCGGGGCGAAGAAGTCCGTGGCCTCCCCGCCGTCGAACAGGCCCGGCGGCGGTTCCGGCGGGTTCTCGCTCGGCGTGGCCGGCTCGAACAGGCTCGCGGGTTCCGGCGGCTGGTAGTCCTGCTGCTGGTCCTGCTGCGGCCGGAAGTCCGGTGGCAGCTGGAAGTCCTGCGACAGCTGGAAGTCCTGCTGCGCGGAGTACTGCGGCTCGTGCGCCTGCCAGGCGGAGTCCTGCGCCATCGGTGCGGGGCGCTCGCCCCGGCGCGGCAGCCCGCCGGAGGTCTGCATCGCCTCGTTGTGGTGATGCGAGTGCCCGTTGCGCTGCGTCGGCTGGGCCGCCGCGTTCAGCGGCTGCTGCTGGGCGGGCGCGGACACGATGTGCTCGGACGGGATGAGGACCGTGGCGCGCACGCCCTCCACGTCCGGGCCGCCGTGCAGCTCGACGCTGATGCCGTGCCGCGCGGCCAGGCGGCCCGCCACGAACAGACCCATGCGACGCGAGGTCGCCATGTCGTCATCGGTGACCTGGGCGAGTCGCTGGTTGGCCTCGAACAGCTCCTCGTTGCCCATGCCGATGCCGTGGTCGAGCACGTCGAGGACCATCGTGCCGTCACCGGACTGGTAGGCCGATACGGTCACCGAGGTGTCCGGCGCGGAGAAGTTCGCCGCGTTGTCCAGCAGCTCGGCGACCAGGCGCACCAGGTCGGAGGCGGTGTTGCCGCGCAGCTTCGCCGCGGGCGGCGGCTGCACCATCACGCGCGGGTACTGCTCGATCTCGGAGACCGCGGCGCGCAGCACGTCGGTCAGCTCGGTGGGCTGCACGAAGCGCCGCGCCAGGTCCGAGCCCGACAGCACCATCAGGTTCTCGTTGTTCCGGCGCATTCGCGTCGCGAGGTGGTCGAGCTGGAACAGGCGGGACAGCTGGTCCGGGTCCTCCTCGTCCTGCTCGAGCTCCTCGAACAGGCGCAGCTGGCGCTCCAGCAGGGCTTGGCTTCGCCGGGAGACGCTGACGAACGCCTCGGAGTAGCCGCGCCGCAGGTCTGCCTGCTCCACGGCCAGGTGCAGCGCCTGCGTGTTCACCTGGTCGAACGCGCGGGCCACCTGGCCCACCTCTTCGCTGGTGTCCACCGGCAGCGGCGGCACCTCGGCCTCGGCGCCCTTGCCCTGCCGCACCGCGGAGACCGCTTCCGGCAGGTCGTACTCGGCCGCGTCGAGCGCGCCGATCCGGAGCGCGCGAAGCGAGGCGAGCAGCTGGCGCGAGATCGCGATGATCATCGCCGCGGCGGCGATCAGCGCTGCCAGCAGCAGCACCGAGTCCCAGCCCGCCGAATCGCTGGCGTCGTCGGCGAGGTCCGAGGCGATGCTGCGGACGTCGTTGGCGACGACCTCGCGACCGCGGTCGATGGTCGCGACCGAGCCTTCGCTGGCCTCGTTCCACGACGCGCGGTCGACCGAGTAGCTGCCGCTGTGCACGTCGTCCGTGCTCTCCTCGATCAGCTTGGCCAGCATCATGTTGCGCTGGACGATCGAGGGGACCTTGAGCTGCTGGTCCAAGTACTGCTGCCAGTTCTGGGCCACGCTCGAACGAGCGTCGTTGATCTTGGACAGCAGCCGGGCGCGCGAGCCGGTCAGCTGCTGCAGCACCTGCTGGTTCAGCTCGCCCGAGCTGAGGCCGGTCAGCACCAGGGCCTGCTGGAGGCGGACCTCCTCGCTCAGCGCCAGCAGGTCCTGCAGCGCGCTCGCGGTGCTGGAGATCCGGGGGTCGGCCACGGAGCTGACCAGCGCGCGGTCCAGCGACAGCGCCTGCTGGACGACCTGGCTGTAACCGCCGACGAGCGTGGTCGCGTCGACCGCACCCGCAGCGGCGCCCTGGCGCAGCTTGGACACCGTGTCCATCGCCTTGCGGACCTCGTCGTAGCGGTCGGTCACGACGTTGGTGAAGGCGTCCCGGTTCGCGTTGATGGCCCTGCGAAGATCCTCCGCGGCCTGGTCCGTCTTGGCCGTCTGCTCCTTGAGGGCTGCGGCGTCGCCATCACCGGTCAGCAGCTCGACGGCCATGTTGCGCTCGAGCTGCAACCCTTCGGTGAGCGGCTGGATCTTGTGCTCGGTGTCCAGAACCGTCGCGACCCGGCCGTACTCGTCGGCCTGCTCGACCTGCCAGCGAATCTGGCCGACACCGAGCGTAATCGCGAAGATGACCGGGACCAGCACGACGGCGGTCAACTTGGTCAGCAGCGACCAGTTGCGCCACTGCAGCTTCGAGGCGCCTGCCTTGTCCCCGCTCACGAGCTGACTCCCGTCCTGCTCCCGTGCAGGTCACCCAGTGTCTGGACCCTCTCGGGCGAACAATGCGTTGAAGAACGGCGCATGCGTGCGGTCCCGCAATCGTCGTCTTGGCTGTCAGGGGTGAAAGGTGGCCGATAACGGGCTGTCGGTAACCGGTGACTCTTTGTGAAACACAAACTTCGAGTCGTCAGCGCATCGGCACTCAGCGTCACCAATGGCGCACCCGGATCATACATTCCGGACACTGGTACCGAACCGTAACCTTTCCCGTTCAACGTCTACCTCTCAGTGCCCCAGCACTATAAGCCCCTGGCGTCCGGAAAGCACCGGGGGCTTTTTCGCATTCGACTAGGCCAAACAGGCCAGATCACTCGCCGTGTCCGTCCAGTCTCGAGAGAACGCGACACAATTTCACTCGATCAGCCCAAACGGAGGTCTCAAATCCGTCTACGACCTGCGGAAACGGCCAGGTCACGGTGTCGGATCCGATCACACCGGGGAGACCGCGCCGTGTCTACTGGGTGGTAACACAGCGTCGTCAGCCCGGCGACCTGCGATTGCGGCGCACACCCCACCCACCCCGAAAACAGCTGGGGAGGTGGCACTGGCCACACTGTGGCGGGTGCTAGAGAAGTGGTAAGAATTCCCCGCCTCCGCCAGCTCGGCGACCCGGCGGGCCCACCGCGAAGTCCAGGAAGGATCCATGAGCAACGCACCGCAATCGGCGCTGCGCGGGTCCCCCCGCGCGCCCGGAAATCAACGTGCGGAGTTCGGCGGAATCGAGAAGAGCGCAGTTCGCACCACTGCTGAGCGACCCGATTTCACGACTATCCAGCACAGTCCTGAATTCCGCGCACTGCGCAGTCGTCTTAAATGGTTCGTATTTCCCGCAACGGCGTTTTTCCTGATCTGGTACGTCGGCTACGTCATCGCGGCGGCGTACTTCCCGGAATTCATGGCGAAGCAGGTCTGGGGCGAGGTCAACATCGGACTGCTGATGGGACTGGGTCAGTTCGCGACCACCCTGGCGTTGACGTCCCTCTACGTCCGGTTCGCCCGACGCACCGTCGACCCGCGCGTCGACCGAATCCGTGAGCAAGCCGGAGAAGACGACTGATGATCTCAGCCCAATCGACCGTCATCCCCGAAGACACCGTGCTGGTCAACACCGGTGTGTTCGCCGCCTTCGTGCTCATCACGCTGCTGATCGTCTACCGCGTCGGCAGCCGCGGCAGCACCAGCGACTTCTTCGTCGCGGGCAGCTCGTTCAGCGGCGTGCAGAACGGCGTGGCGCTCTCCGGTGACTACTTGTCGGCAGCATCCTTCCTGGGCATCGCGGGTGCTATCGCCATCTACGGCTACGACGGCTTCCTCTACTCGATCGGCTTCCTGGTCGCCTGGCTGATCAACCTGCTGCTGCTGGCCGAGCGGACGCGCAACACCGGTCGCTTCACGATGGGCGACGTGCTCGCCTTCCGGATGAAGCAGCGGCCGGTCCGGGCGGCCGCCTCGATCTCCACCCTGGCGATCACGATCATGTACATGATCGCCCAGGTCGCGGGTGCGGGTGGTCTGGTCGCGCTGCTGCTCGACGTGCACGGCCAACTCGGCCAGGCCGCGGTGATCGCGGGCGTCGGCGTGGTCATGATGATCTACGTGCTGGTCGGCGGCATGAAGGGCACCACCTGGGTGCAGATCGTCAAGGCCGTCCTGCTGCTGCTGTCCGTCCTGCTGATCACGATCTTCCTGATGGGCAAGTTCAGCTACAGCTTCTCCGGACTGCTCGACGCCGCGGCCGCCGGCAACGAGCACGGTCGCGACATCTTCGCCCCCGGTGTGAAGTACGGCACCGACGCGGTCAGCAAGCTGGACTTCATCTCGCTGTCGATGGCGCTGGTGCTGGGCGTCGGCGGCCTGCCGCACGTGCTGATGCGCTTCTACACCGTGCCCACGGCCCGGGAGGCGCGCCGCTCGGTGGTCTGGGCGACCTGGGTGATGGCGATCTTCTACCTGTGCACCCTGGTCATCGGCTACGGGGCCAGCGCGATGG
Source organism: Saccharopolyspora halophila (assembly GCF_039531955.1). NCBI lineage: Bacteria > Bacillati > Actinomycetota > Actinomycetes > Pseudonocardiales > Pseudonocardiaceae > Saccharopolyspora > Saccharopolyspora halophila. Next base: position 265,458 of record NZ_BAAARA010000003.1, on the reverse strand, counting down.
TGGGCCACGAGGCGATCATGGCCGCGCCCGGCGCGGAGAACTCCGCGGCGCCGCTGCTGGCCTACGAGATCGGCGGCACGGTCTTCCTGGGCATCGTCGCCGCCGTCGCCTTCGCGACGATCCTGGCGGTGGTCGCCGGGCTGACGCTGACCGCCTCGGCGTCGTTCGCGCACGACGTCTACGCCAGCGTGATCCGCGACGGCAACGCCGACGGTGACCAGGTGGTTCGGGTCGCCCGGATCACGGCGATGGGCATCGGCGTCACCTCCATCCTGGGCGGCATCCTGGTGATGGGTCAGAACGTGGCGTTCCTGGTCTCGCTGGCGTTCGCCTTCGCGGCCTCGGCGAACCTGTCCACGCTGCTCTACACGCTGTTCTGGAAGCGGTTCAACACCACCGGCACGCTGTGGGGCATGTACAGCGGCTTGGCCTCGGCCCTGCTGCTGGTGATCTTCTCGCCGGTCGTCTCCGGATCCGAGGGGTCGATCTTCCCGAGCGTCGACTTCGCGTTCTTCCCGCTGAGCAACCCCGGCATCGCGTCCATCCCGATCTCGTTCCTCTTCGGCGTGATCGGGACCTTCTTCGGCAGGGCCGAGCCGGACCGCGAGCGGGCCGCCGAGATGGAGGTCCGCTCGCTGACGGGCATGGGCTCGCGGGGTCGCTGAGGGGTCCGCGCGGTATGCGGCGGAGCCGCGCGCGGTGCGGGACTCGACCCGCGCCGCCGCGGGTTCCGCCGCCCGCGCTGCCACGCAAGCCCCACGCTGAAACATCTCCTGAGTTCGGTTCGTCGATCGAAGGCGCCGGTGCGATCCGTGATCGCACCGGCGCCTTCGTCGTTGCGCAGCGCGTCGATCTCACCGCCGCGTTCACCCACAGGTGCCAGCCAAGAGCCCGGTGGATAGCGGTACGTCACCGGGTTTTGTGCTCAGCCCGCACGAAGTTGATCTACCCAATCGGATACTGACATCTGCGCCCCGACGGTCCATAAACTGGAAACCGTCCCGCATCTAGGTCTCTTCGCCAGGCACCACAGGCGCTCGGAGGGATCACGCGGGCGAAATCGGGGGTAAGTAGCAATGCGCAGTGTTCGCAATGCGCTGTTAGGCATGGCCGTGGCGTCGCTGGTCCCCGTCGCGGGACTGGGCACGCACATCGCCTCGTTCGCCGTCGAAGTCAAGGACGCGCTGGCGGAAGCGGCGGCACAGGCTCCTGATCGGGCCGGCGCGGACTTCCTCGCCTACGGGGCGCGAATCCGCTCGGCACCCAGCACGGACGCCACGGTGCGCGGTATCGGAAGTCCCGGTGACACCGCAACAGTGCACCTGCAGGTAGTCGGCGAGAGCATTCGTTGCGCCGACGGAACCACCGATTCGCACTGGTTCGACCTGACCAATCGACGCTCTCAGGTGAGCGGATTCGTGAGCGGCTGCCTGCTGCAGCGGTCCGCGCCGTGATCCTCCTGGCAGTGCCCGAGCGGTCGATGCCCTCGCCCGCTCGCCGGGGATCATCTCCTGATTCCGCTCGATCGGGGTGCATCAGGCCGCAACCGCACGTCGCTCGCGGCGCACTTCCGGGGCGGCCGCCAGGCACGAAGATCCACTCGGTCGTGCTGTATCAGATCGATTCGCTGGCGTGCGCCGGTGACCAGTAGGAATCTCTTCACCGAGCCGCGATCCACGCATCGCGGACGAATCCGGCCAATCGAAGGGATTTTCAGATGTTCACCTGCACGCCGTCCCGGTGCGGACGCCTCGGGCTGCTGGCGCTGGCCGCCGCGCTGCTGTCGACCGGGCTGCTCTCCGGTGTCGTCGCGAACGCCAGCGCCGGCGAGAATCCTTGTCCCGACGGAGCTTTCTGCGTGTTCCCGAAGAAGGACTTCGGCGGTGCGGTGCGAGCGCTACCGAGTCGCAGCACCGAGCAGGAGCGGTGCGTTCCGATCGAAACAGGCTGGGAGGTCGATTCGTTCATGAACCGGACTGGGAAACCGGTTACTACCTACCAGGATCCGACCTGCGCGACGGAGGCCGAGTTCGACACCCATCCGGACGGGTCGCAGACGCCACGGGCGTCCTACGTGGTCCGGGCGATCAAGATCTGGTCGCACTGAACCCGCTCGTCGCGCGCAGCACGTCCAGCAGCCGTTCGGCGGAGTTCTGCCAGGTGAACTTCGCGGCCTGCTCCCTGGCGCCGGCGATCAGCTCGGATCGCACGCCCGGTTCGTCGAGCGCTCGCACCGCATCGGCGAACCGTTCGGCGTCGTCGGGCGCGAAGAACTTCGCGTGGCCGCCGGTGACCTCGCCGAAGATCTCCAGATCGCTGCAGACCACCGGCGCCCCGGCCTTCATCGCCTCGATGACCGGCAAGCCGAACCCCTCGTCGCGGGAAGCGGTGACCAACGCCTTCGCCCGGACGAGCAACCGCTGGTAGTCCGCTTCGCCGATGCCCCGCCAGAACACCACGTCGGCCCCGTCCGGCACCTGCTCGCGCAGCTCGGCCTCGCGCGCCGGCTCGATCCGGCTGACCAGGTGCAGCCGATGTCCCGGAAGGAAAGCCATGCCCCTGAGCAGTGTTTCGACGTTCTTGTACGGCATGAACGAACCCATGTACACCAGCTCGCGCGCACCACCGGCGTCCCCGGCATCGGCCGGTTCCGGCGATGCGTCCTGGGCTGGTGCGTTCGGCACGACCGCCACCGGGCGGCGGGTCAGCCGGTAGCGCTCGATGAGCCGACGAGTGGTCTCCGAGACGGTGACCACCGCGTCGGCGCGGTCGAGCATCGCGCGCTGCGGCCAGAACGCCCGGTGGTACAGCCGCCAGGCCAAGCGCACGGGCAGCGGCAGGAATCCCGGCGGGGTCGGGTGCCGGTAGTAGATGAGGTCGTGCAGCGTGACCACCAGCCGATAATCGCGGCGGAGACCGCCGATGATCTGCATCGGGCTGAACACCACGTCGGCACCGAGCCGGTTGAGCGTGCGCGACAGCCACAGCTCCCTCGGCGAGAACGGACTGTTGACGCGCACGTGCGGCACGCCTGCGGGCAACAGCTCCAGCTGCCGCTCGTCGTGGATCAACATCGTCACCGGATGCAGCTGGTGCAACGCCTCGATCAGGCTCGACCCGTAGCGGCTGATGCCGTCGTGCTGATCGGTGCGCGTCCAGCGCGCGTCGACGACCAAGCGCATGTCGTCGGCGGACTTGCCGGCGTCGTGGGCGATTTCGCTCATGGCTGCCCCAGGAAGCGCCGGATCTCGACTGACGCCGGACCGGGCGTCTCGTAGTGCACCAGGTGCCCGACCTCAGGGATCACCACGAGCTCGGCATCGGGCAACCGCTCGGCCAGCGTGCGCTGCCCGCCCACGGGCGCGATGTCGTCGGTCTCCCCCGCGATCAGCAGCACCGGCATCGACAGCATCCCGGCGTAGTCGGCGACGGTGTGCGTCACCGAGGCGCGGAAGGTCTCGCCGAGCACGGCGGGGCTGTGGAACCGGCTGAAGTTGCGGAGGTGGTTGCGGTCGATGAAGCCGCGCAGGTGCGGGTCCCTGGTGCGGGTCATCGCCCTGCTTGCGGCCAGGACCACCCAGCGGTTGCTCAGCAATGAGTGCGCGGCCCGTTCGGGCAGGTGCTCGCCCAACGAGTAGTACGCGGCGGTCAACGAGGACAGCACCACCCGCGGACCGTGCAGCGCGGGGGTGGCGATCGGGTTGATCAGCACCAGCCTGCGCACCAGCTCCGGGGCGGCCGCGGCCAGCCGCGCCGCCACGATCGAACCGAAGGAGTGCCCCACCAGCGAAACCGGCCTCTCCTCGCCGCCGAGCCTGCGAGCGAGCTCAGCCATCGCCTCGGCGTACCCGGCGATGTCGTGGTTGTGCTCGGTCATCGGCCCGGAATCGCCGAAACCGGGCAGGTCGGGGATCGTCACCACTTGCTCGGCGAGCTCGGCGGCGATGAGTTCCAGCCCTTCGTGAGTGCCGCGCAGACCGTGCACCATCAGCACGGTCTCCTGCTCGGCATCGGCGTGCCCCGGATCACCGCGGTAGACCCAGTAGTGCAAGTCGGAGCCACTGATGCGCTCGACCCGCTCCAGCGGATGCAACCCCGGGATGATCATGATCAGCTCGCCAGTTCTGTCCTGGTCTCGTCGATTTCCAGCTCGTTGTCCGGATTCATCACGTGATCGTAGATCGCCTCGAAACGACCCAGCACCTGGGCGATGTCGTGGCGGGAAACCAGCTGCTCACCGGCTTTGCCCATCCGGTCGATCGTGGCGCGGTCGTCGAGCACCTCGTCGATGGCCTCGGCCAGCGCGCGCACGTCGCGCGGCCGGTAGAGGAAGCCGTTCTCGCCCTCGCGCACCAGGTGCGGCAGAGCCATGGCGTCGGCCAGCACCACCGGGGTGGCCGCCGACATGGCCTCCATGGTCGCCAGGCTCTGCAGCTCGGCAATGCTGGGCATGCAGAACACGTCCGCACGCGCGTAGGCCTGCAGCAGTTCGTCATCGCTGAGGAACCCTCGGAAGTGCACCCGCTCGGCGATGCCCAGGTCGGCGGCCAGCTGCTCGAGAGCCTCGCGGTGGCTGCCGTTGCCCACGATCTCCAGCTGCGTCTTGGCCTCGGTCTTGAGCAGCGACATGGCGCGCAGCAGGTCGTCGATGTGCTTCTCCTCGTCGAGCCTGCCGACGAACAGCGCCGTGCGGACCTCCGGGTCCGGGTGCTGCCTGCGGTACTCCCGGGCCGGGCGGCGATAGCGGTCGACATCGATGCCGCAGGACACCGGCATCGCGGTGCGGTCGAAGCCGTTGTCCCGCAGCAGCTGGACCGCGCGCGGCGTGGGCGCGGTGACCAGCTGCGCCTTGGAGTAGTGCTTGACCAGGAAGTGCCACAGCAGCCGGCCCGTCGCGTTCTGCAGCATCGACGGGATCTTGAGGTAGCCGAAGACGTTCTCCGGCATGAAGTGGTTGGTGGCCACCAGCCCGATGCCGCGCTTGCGAGCCGAGTCGATCAGGCCCCGGCAGATGAAGAAGTGCGACTGCACGTGCACGATGTCCGGCTGGATCTCGGCCAGCAGTTCGTCGGCACGGCCCGCCTGCCACGGCCGGATCGTGCGGATCGACGGGTGGAACATCGTCTCGTAGGAGGCCACCCGGTGCACCCGCACGCCGTCCTCGACCTCGGAGCGCTCCTCCCGATCGGTGGAGTGGCAGATGACGTGCACCTCGTGGCCCCGAGCGGACAGACCGGTGGCCAGGCGGTGCCCGAAGTTCGCCGCGCCGTTGACGTCGGGCGGGTAGGTGGTGGCACCGACCACGATCCGCAGCGGGCGCGTGCGCGACGGTTGCGAAGTCAAGAGGAACTCCCGTCAGGACTAGTTGTCGAGCGCGATCCGGCGGGATCGGCGCTGTCGGCGGTCACGTCGGCGGGTAGGGACTCATCGGTCTTGTCCGGGTGGTAGCGGGCGAGCGCGAACACGCCGGCGCAGGCGACCACGGCGCACAACGCCTCCCCGGCGGCGATCCAGCCGTTGACCTGGTCGGCCTCGCCGAGCAGCCCGATTCCCAGCCCGACCGCCACCAACGGGTCGATCACGGTCAGGCAGGCCACCACCAGGTCGGGCGGGCCGCTGGCGTAGGCGTGCTGCAACAGCCAGGCGCCCAGCACCATCGCCACCGCGATGCCCAGCAGCGGAAGGGGGTTGACCAGCAACTCGGTGGTCCCGAGCTGTTGGGTGACCGCGCGGGTCATCAGCGACACGTATCCGTACGCCACGGCGCACCCGGCGGCGAACAGTACACACCGCACCTTCGCCCTGGTCAGGGCGGCCGCTCCAGCGATGAGCAGCACCGCGGCCGCCACCAGTTCGGTGGCCACCAGCTGTTGCTGACCGTTCACCGGGGTCGGGGTCGCGCTGCCGACGGCCAGCAGCACGAACACCGCCACACCGCCGGTGGCCGCGAGCACCCCCAGCAGGACGCTCGGTTGCAGATCGCCCGCGCGGTAGCCCCGCGCGCGCAGGTTGAGCAGCACGGTCAGCGGCAGCGCGAGCACGCCGACCGGTTGCACCACGCTCAGCGGGGCGAGGCCCAGAGCTCCCGCGTGCAGCAGGGCGCCGGTGCCGAGCGCGCACAGACCGATGAGCCAGAAGCGGTTGCGGACCAGGCGGCCCTGGCTGCGCAGGCCCAGCCCGCCGCCCGCCATCGCGTCGTGCACGGCACCGTGCTGCAGCCGTGCTCCCAACGCGTAACCGCAGGCCCCCAGGGCCGCGAGCAGCACAGCCAGCGCGGTCATCGCGGGCCACCCGGGAGCGCACGCGTGCCGCGGTCGATCGCCGAACGCTCAGATCCGCGCCTCATGACATGTCCCGTCGCTGGGCACCGCAGCACCGGCCGCGACCGTCCACCGACCGAGGCAGGTGCCGAGCCCACTGCTCGCCGACTTCGCTGTTCGTCCACACCGATCAATCTCGCGTCTCGCGAGTCCGGCGCACCTCCGGGGCCGAACCCCTAATTTCCCTGAGGTATTTGCGCACCACATTCCGAAAACTGGTCGCGATCGACACCCCGGAACACCTGGACCAGGGACGCGAACAGCACGGGCGCCATGGGGAGAGACCCGATCCGGCCTCAGGGGGAACCCGCACCGCAGTTGCCGACCGGCATCCGGTGGAAGTCGCATTGCTCGAATTCCGAGCCGCGCGCCCGACGGGGGAATGAGCGGTGGCCGAGCCGGTGAACCCAAAACGACGCGAAACGAGCCCGCGCCGTTCGCCGGAGAACACCGCGTCCGCACCACGCGCAGGTGCGATGACCGCACCGCCCGCGTGTGCTGCCGCTCTGTCCGCCGGGTACACGCCCCGACTCTAGAACAAGGCGGCTGAGGACTTTGTCAGCAACACATCAACTTTGTCACCACGCTCGGATTAACACCCCCGCGCGTCGACCGTTCGATTCACCGACCGCCTCGCGAACATGCGGCACCAACTGCGAATTCGGCGAAAATGAAGATCAACAATCGCGGCCGGAAACGGTGATCTAAACGACATGGGGACAACATCACTCCGCGAGCGGAACGCGCGCGCCGAAACCGCGCGGACACGACGCGTGCCCGAGGAGATCGGCACCGCGCGACGCGACGGGCGGCGGGGCCGGAGCTCACCGCCGCCTCGCCGCGGTCTCAGCGCGGAATGGTCAGCCGCTGACCGGGGTGGATCATGTTCGGGTCCGCGATGCCGTTGACCCGGGCGATCTCCCGCCAGTCGACGCCCAGCTCGGCGCCGATCCCGGACAGGGTGTCGCCCGGCTGCACCACGTAGGTCTCGTTGGGCGCCCCCGCACCCGGAACCGTGAGCACCTGACCGACGTAGATCAGATCCGGATCCGCGATGCCGTTGACCCGGGCGATCTCCCGCCAGTCGACGCCCAGCTCGGCGCCGATCCCGGAGAGCGTGTCGCCCGGCTGCACCACGTAGGTGTCCCCCTGCGGAGGCGGCGGTGCGGGCGGCGGCGGTGGCGGAGGCGCACCCGCCCCGGTGAGGTGCTCCAGCGGCACCATCGACACGTTCAGGTCGACGTTGCCCCCGATGCCCGGAACCTGCCCCTCGCTGGAGTGCTGGTGCATCACCACCCGGTCGGTCAGGTAGCCCGGCTCCCCCGGCGTGCGCCCGTAGTGCGCCACCCACAGGAACACGCCCGGATCGATCCAGGTGTCGGTGGCCAGCTTGTCCTGGAACCAGGACGAGGAGGCGTAGACGACGATCTCGTTGCGACCGGTGTGGCCGCGAAGGGCGTCGATGAAGCCCTTCACCCAAGCGCCCAGGTTCGGCGCGTCCTTCTCGATGTCCAGGCACGGCGGCAGGTTGCCCGGCCCGGCGGAGTCCAGCCTGGCCAGCTGCGCCGCGAAGTCCGCGGCGTCCTGCTGCGGCGAGTTCGTGTCCGGTCGCGCGAAGTGGTAGAGCCCGGTGACCATGCCGGCTCCGCGCGCACCCCCCAGCTGAGGGTCCAGCGTCGGGCTGACCCAGCCGATCCCCTCGGTGGCCTTGACGTAGGCGAAAGCGTGTCCAGCGCCGCGCACGGCTCCCCAGTCCGGTTCCCCCTGGTATTGCGCGACGTCGATCCCGGGAATGCGTTCGGCCATTGGCGTACCCCCTGACTTTGGCCGTTGCCGCCGCTCAAACTATCGAAGCCGAGCACATCCGACGTAGGTCCGATCAGGTCAAGATCGCAGGCCGATCGGCCGAGGAGACACTCGCGCGTCCCGTCCTTCCGAACCCTTGAAACCTCCCGCGGTCGCGCACCGCGCCCGGTCGCGAAGGCCACTCGTGAGCTGCACAGTGGTGGGCGCGGGCAACCCGGTCGACTGCGAAGCGTCTTCCGAACAGGAGCCGCCACACCGGCGATCTCATTGACTTGGGGGAGGTGGTCGTCATGGCCATCCGAGCACGCGTTCTGCAGACCTCCGCGATCCTGTTCTCCGCCGCGCTGCTGGCGGGTTGCGGGCAAGCAGTCCAGCACGAGGGCGCCGCGAGCGCCGGGCAGCCGAGGGCGGCGGTCGCCCCGGTATCCGAGCCGCGGGCCGCGCAACCGGGCCCGCAGCCGGAGCCGCGAGCCGGGCGGTGCCACACCTCGATGCTCAGCGGGTCGATGGGGCGCGTCGAACCCGGTGCCGGGCAGCGCTACGCGGAGCTGACCCTGACCAACTCCTCGAACGAGACCTGCGACATCTACGGCTACGGCGGTCTGCGGCTGGTCGACGAGGCCGGCAACCCGCTGCCGACGAACCTGACCCGCTCGCCGAACCCGGGGCCGACGCTGATCGAGCTCTCGCCCGGTGAGTCGGCCTCGGCCACGCTGCACTGGACCGCGGTCCCGCACGAGGGCGAGCCCACCGACGGCCCCTGCCAGCCGACGCCGGCGACCGCCCAGATCACCCCGCCCGACGAGACCGACTGGCTTCCCGTGGACTGGACCGGCGGCCCGGTCTGCGGCAGGGGAGACATCGAGGGCAGCGCCTACCACCAGTAGCGCCGCCGCGGGCGCGGACGCTCCGGCTCAGGCGCGACACGAGCGGGCCCGCGGCCGTGCGAACCGGCACGTGATGCTGGCCCCTCGGCCACTGGTGTGCTGGGGTGGCGGCATGATCGAGTCAACGGATCGCACCGTCTCCGGCAGTCTGGGTGAGCTCGCCGTGCACGAGTGGTCGGCGGCCTCCCCGGCGTGGATCGCGCTGATCGCGCACGGCTACGGCGAGCACTCCGGGCGCTACCAGGGACTCGCCGAGCGCCTGGTCGGCGCGCGGGCGCTGGTCTGCGCGCCGGATCACATCGGGCACGGCCGGTCCCCGGGCGACCGGGTGCACTTCGAGGACGCCGAGGTGCTCGTCGCCGATCTGGACGCGGTTCGCCGGGAGCTCGCCGCCGAGCACCCCGACCTGCCGATCGTGCTCATCGGCCACTCGATGGGCGGCATGCTGGCCGCCCGCTACGCCCAGCACCACCAGCGGCACTTGGCCGCGATCGTGCTCTCCGGCCCGGTGCTGGGCACCTGGCACGTGCTGGACCTGCTCGAGCACGACGAGATCCCGGACACCCCGATCGACCCGGCAACCCTGTCCCGCGACCCGGAGGTCGGCGCGGATTACCTGGCCGATCCGCTGGTCTGGCACGGTCCGTTCCGCCGCGCCACCCTGCGCGCCATCGACGATTGCCTGCTGGCGATCAACGAGGGCCCGTCCCTGGAGCGCCCGACGCTGTGGATCCACGGCGAGGACGACGAACTGGTCCCGGAGGCCGACACCCGCACCGGTATCGACCGCATCCGCGGCCACGACTTCCACGAGCACATCTACCCCGGCGCCCGCCACGAGCTGTTCAACGAGACCAACAAGGCCGAGGTCATCGCGGACGTCCTCAACTTCACCGGCCGGGCGCTGAACTCCTAGGATCCCTGGTCCACCTGCGGGTCCACCGTGGCGACGACTACCGCTCGAGGGCGCGCGGCGTGCACCCGGCATTAATAGCGAGCGCAAAAACTCTCGATCAATACTCGATCGAGTGAGGCGTGTCGGTTGCGCGGTTGCGAGGCAGCAGTTTCAGGGGAAGCTGGTGTCCGGGCATTCCGGGCACACGAGGCTCGGCGGCCGAACGAGCGGGGGGCTTGCCATGAACGTCGAGCGCGCGCAGGACCTGATCGGCACGCCCGTCTTCGACAAGGACGGCAACCGGGTTGGCCGGGTCGGCAACGTCTACGTCGACGACGACACCAACCAGCCCGAGTGGGTCACGGTCCGGGTCGGACTGCTGGGCATGAAGGAGACCTTCGTGCCGCTGGACGGCGCGAAGGCCGAGGAGAACCGCCTGGAGCTCGGCGTGGACCGGGAGCGGGTTCGCAACGCGCCGCAGATCGACGCCGAGAACGGCCACCTGTCCGACACCGAGGGCCACGACCTCTACCGCTACTACGGCCTGGAGCGGTCGGTCCAGGCCGACGAGGACGATCTCACCTGATCTTCCGCAGCCGCGCCGGGCCCGGATGCGGAATAATGCCCGGCGCGATGGGCAATGACGAACTCGAGCTGCTGGTCACCGTGGTGCTCGCAGCCGACGACGAACACAGCGCGCACACCGCCTGCGCGGACCTGCTGGAACGGACCGGCGGCAGGCCGGTGACCGCCGCGGACTGCTCCGAGGAGGAACCCGGCTGCTGGTCGGTGAGCATCGCGCGCCGCACCGGCGAGACCGGGCGGCGCACGGCAGCCCTGTCCCGCGCGGTGCGGACCTTCCTGCGCGAGCTCGGTCCGGGGTTCGCCCGGCAGCGCGTCAGCTGCGAGCCACCGACGGCGTGGGCCGTGGTCGACGAGCCGGAATCGATCGGCCAGCTCGTACCCGGCGGCGAGCGGCTGCTGGTGGAGGCCTGGTTCGACGACGCTCTCGACGCGCTCCCGCTGACCGGCGCGAGCGCCGGCCGGAACGGCAGCGCCGCAGCGGAAGTCACACACCCGGGCGACCTGAAATCCACATAGGACAAAGGGGTCCAACAAAGATCAACAAATCTGGCCCCGGGTGCGAAGGCACCGGATGCTGGCGCTAGCTTGTGAACCGCTACAGAGTCGTGCACCACCCCACGGAGGATCTGGGACCGATGGCAGGCGTGGAAGAAGTTCGCGCAGGCGTTTCGCTGGCCAACCAGAAGATGCAGGAAGGCATCGCCGCCCTGCAGCAAACCGCGACGGTGCTCGAGGAAGCGCAGTCCGCGCTGGCCGAGGCGACCGCGGGTTCGGCTCAGGAGGAGATGCTGCACGCGCACGGCATGCTCGCCGAGGCGATCCAGACCCTCAGCGGCGTGCAGGGTTCGCTCAACACCACCATCAACTCCACCGAGGCCTACGCGGGACGCCTGTAAGGAGATGTTTCGGTTTGCGGTTTGCGTGGCGATGCCGGGAGCCGAACCTCAGACGCCGCCGGACGCCGGGATCCGCGACTCGAGTAGCCACCTGCGCGGCGCTGCGGCTGTCCTCGCCCGACGACGTCTGAGAACCCGCAGCGGTGCGGGCCGAGTCCCACACCGCATGCGGCTGGCGCCGCATTCTGAAAGGACCCCTCAGCCATGTCGTCGATCGACGAACTCGTCGCGACCCTGAGCTCCGTCGAGCAGCAGCTCGAAGAGGCCGGCGCGCACCTGGGAACCTGCAGGCTGCGGCTCGAGGAGGCCAGGCGGGCGCTGACCCGCCTCGACCCGGAGCACCCGGAGACCGTCGTGCCGCCCGGACTGCCGCGCTCGGACGATCAGATCGAGCGCGTGCAGCACACGATCGAGCTCACCGCGAACACGATCCGCGACTTCGCAACCCGGCTGTAGGGCACCGCACCGGGCCGCTTTTCTTGCTCAACCGGGCGGTATTCGGAATCGTGCATGTGTTCAATCCCAACTCGGCCAAAGCGGCGCGGAGTGGTATTTTGATCACGTTACGTGATCTCGTAGGCCGAAATCCGCGGAGTGACGTGTGAGCAAACGCAGTGCACGGCGGAGTCGCGTCGAAGCGGCTTTCGAGAACCTGCGCAACACCATCGCGACCGCGCTCGGAGCCGCTGAGAACGCGCACCGGTCGGTCCTCGACGAGTGCGCTCAGCAGGAGTTCGCGCTGCGCATCGCCCAGCTGGGCACCGCGGCGGCCGCGCGCGAACCCGGCGAGCTCGGCGACCCGGCCGACCACCACCTCGAGGCCGCCCTCGACGAGGCGCTGGCCGAGCGAGACCGCATCTACGCCGACTGGACCGAAACCGGCCCCGCTCAGCTCAACGAGCTGGTCGCGGAAGCAGGTCCCGGCAGCGCGGCGGAGCCGTTCGAGCACTGGCTCGGCCGCGTCGGCGCCGGTGACGCCGCCCATCCCCCGCAGCTGTGGCGGATCGGGAACGCGCAGGTACCGGATTCCCCGAGACCCCAGCCGTTTCCGGCTGCCGTCCCGGCGCTGGACCTGTCCCACCTGCGGATCACCACCGACGGCGTGCCGGAAACCGCCGAGACCGTGGTGCAGAACCTGCTGCTGCGCATCCTCGGCCACTTCCAGCCGGGACAGGTGCGCGTGCACGTCTGGGACGTCGCGCAGCTCACCGGCACCCTGCCCGGGCTGTACCCGCTCGCCGGCGCCGGTCTGCTGACCGCGCACGACCCCACCCGGCTGGACGAGATGCTGGAGACGCTCTCCGACCACATCCGGCGGATCCACGCCTCCTCGCTGCTCGGCGGGCACACCTCGCTGCGCGCGCTGGCCGCCGAGAACGGGCACCGCTCCGAGCCGTGGCGGATCGCCGTGCTGTTCGGCAACGGCGAGGCCCTGCGCGAGGAGCAGCAACAGCAGCTGCAGCGGATCGCCCGCAACGGGCTGGCCTGCGGGATCCAGCTCATCTGCGTCGACCTGTCGCTGACGGTCAGCAGCGCGATCGAGTCCATCACGCTGACCGGCCGGAACACGGCCCGCACCAGCATGACCGGCCCGGAGGCCGTGGTCGAGCTCGACGAGCCGCCCTCGCGCACCGAGGCGGCCAAGGCCTGCTCGGCCATCGCGGAGGCCTTCGAGGCCCGGCGGGCGCGGGTGCGCACCTTCGACGACCTGGTTCCCGAGCAGCTGTGGCAGCACCGCTCCATCTCGGGCCTGCAGGCCCCGGTCGGCTTCGAGGAAGGCGAGCCGGTGTGGGTCAACCTGGGCGACACCAGCCCGCACACCCTCATCGGCGGGCCCAGCGGCTCCGGCAAGACGAACTTCCTCTACGGGATGCTCGGCGCCATGACCGCCCGGTACTCGCCGGACGAGCTGGAGCTCTACCTGCTCGACTTCAAGGAGGGCGTGTCCTTCGCCCAGTTCACCCCCGGCAGGCGCGACCCGAGCTGGTTGCCGCACGCGCAGCTGGTCGGGGTCAACGTGAACACCGACCGGGAGTTCGGGCTGGCGCTGCTGCGCTTCCTCTCCGAGGAGATGCGGCGCCGCGCCGAGCACGCCAAGCAGCACGAGGTCACCAAGCTCGAGGAGCTGCGCGCCGAGGACCCGGAGGGCCGCTGGCCGCGGATCGTGGCGGTGATCGACGAGTTCCAGTACCTGTTCGCCGAGCGCGACCCGGTCACCGCGGAGGCGACCCAGCTGCTGGAGGACGTGGCGCGCCGCGGCCGCTCGCAGGGCATCCACCTGGTGCTGGCCAGCCAGGACGTCTCCGGCATCGAGGCCTTCTGGGGCAAGCCCGCGATCTTCGAGCAGTTCATCCTGCGCATCGCGCTGCCCAAGGCGCGACGGGTGCTGGCCGAGCAGAACCAGTCCGCGCTGGAGCTGCCGCGCTGGCACGCCGTGATCAACCACGAGTCCGGGGTCAAGCACGGCAACGAGATCGCGCGGATCCCGGACGCCACCGGCAAGGACACCTTCCACCCCCTGCAGCACTCCCTGTGGGAGCGGCGGCCCGCCGGGTCGGTACCGCCGCGGCTGTTCGACGGCTCGAACCTGCCGAGGCTGTCCAAGCTGGCCGACTACCGCGAGCTCACCGCGCCAACGCGGACGCCGAAGGCGTTGCTGGGCCAGATCATCGACGTGACCGGCACGGCCGCCACCGTGCCGCTGGGCCGTTCGCCGGGGCGGAACCTCGCGGTGATCGGAACGGTGCAGCAGGACACCACCAGCGTGCTCGGCGCGGCCGCGCTGTCCCTGGCCAAGCAGTACCTGCCCGGCACCATCCGGTTCACCGCCGCGGGCCTGCTCGACGAGGTCACCGGCTCCGTCGACACCATCACCGCGGACCTGCGCTCCGCCGGGCACGACGTCGACGTGGTGGCCTTCGACGACATCGAGGCGACGCTGACCGGCATCGCCGAGTCCATCGACTCCGGTGGCTCGGCGGTGCCGCACGTCCTGCTGCTCTACGGCGTGGACGCGGCGCAGGCGACGCTGGAGCGCAAGGACCCGGTCACCCGGGTGAGCGCGCTGGATCACCTGCGCAAGATCCTCAAGCAGGGCCCGGAGTCCCGGATCCACGTGCTCGGCTGGTGGCGCAGCGTGCAGCGGGTGAAGAACACCCTGGGCATGGGACCGGTGGACGACATCGGGGCGTGGGTCGCCTTCGACGTGCACGGGCAGGAGCTGATGCCGTTCACGGCGGGTCAGGCCGTGAACTGGTCGCCCCGGGCGCGGCGCGGGTTGTTCTTCGACCGGTCCGCGCACTCGCGCCCGGAGGTGCTGCTGCCGTTCGACCTGGAGTCCGAGCGCGGCCCCGAGGTCCCCGCGCCGCGCTCCGAGCAGGCCGAGATCCGGGAGGAGTCCTGTGACTGACGCGGTCGAGCGGTACCGGGAACTGGTCGAACTGGCGACCTCGGCGGGTTCCCGGATGCGCGAGCACGAGCGGGAGTCCGCCGAACGGCTCGGCGAGGCCGTCGCGGCGGGCAAGCAGCGGCAGGAGGAGTCGGCGGCGCGCCGGGACGAGGTCCTCGAGGACGTCGACGCGCGGTGGAAGGCCGCGCTGGGCGCGCTCTGGGACGAGCGGTGGCTGCGCTCCGACGGCAAGCCCGCGCCGGACCGCTCGGCTCCGGACGCGACTCCCGAGCAGTCCCGGCGAGCGCTCGACGAGGCGTTCGTCGAGCTCTACGACGCGTTGGCCAAGCCCCGGCTGCTGCGCCGCAAGAAGGGCTGACGACGCCTGTCGTAGCATCGGGACGTGCACCGACTGGGGGACTTTCGCGCGGTCGCCGCCGCCTGCCCGGACCTGATGGTCCGGTGGTCGGCTCAAGCGCTCGAGGACGGTTACCCGCACGAGCGCGGAGCGGCCTGGCGGCTGCGCGACGCGGTGGTGGTCTTCGCGCCCGGGCTCAACCGCGCGGACCGGCTGGTGTGCTCCGGTCCCGGCGCGGACGTCGTCGAGCTGGTCAACGAGGTGCTGCCCGGGCTTTCCGGCTACGACGTCCGGCTGCTGGCAGCCGCGCCGCTAGCCGCGCACGTCGCCGAGCGGGCCGGGCTGGAGGTGCGCGCGACCTTCGGGTGGTTGCACCTCGCGGCGGAACCGCCGCAGCACCCGGCGTCCGGCGTGGAATGGCTGACCCGCGCCGACGAGCCGGCGATCGACGCGCTGCTGCGCCGGGCAAACCCCAAGTCGTACCTGTTCCCGTCCGATCCGGGTGCGTCCCGGTGGGCGGGGGTGCGCGGCGCGGACGGCGAGATCCGCTCCGTGGCGGGAGATTCCTGGCCCGCGCCCGGCATCGGCTTCATCTCCGGTGTGGCGACCGATCCCGCGTGCCGCGGTGCCGGGTTGTCCACGCAGGTCTGCACGTTCCTGACGCGAGAACTCGCCGCGCGCGGCGACGTCGCGCTGATGGCTGACGCGGACAACGAACCGGCCCTCCGGCTCTACCGCAACCTCGGCTACGAGTTCACCGCAGTCAGCGCCGCGAGGCCGAAGCGCACCTAACAGCTGAACGCGGCACGCGGCCGCGGGTTCTGCCGCGCCGCGTGGCGAGGCAGCCACGACGCCGCGTAGAACGGCTGCTCAAGGAGCGGATCCCGCAGCCGCACGGCGCATCAGGGTTCCGCCACCCGCACCGCCACGCACGCGGTATCCCCTAAGGGCTTCTTGCGGAATGCGGCGGAGCCGCTGTTCCAGGTGTAGGACTCAGCCAGCACCGCGGCGGGTTCTCAGACGTCGTCGGGCGAGGACAGCCGCAGCGCCGCGCAGGTGGCTACTCGAATCGCAGATCCCGCAGCCCGGCGGCTTCTGAGGTTCCGCTACCCACCCCGCCACGCAAACCCCAAACTGAAAGATCTCCTAAGAAAGCAGCTTGCCCGGGTTGAGGATGCCCTTCGGGTCTACCGCCCTCTTGGCCGCGGCCAGCACCTCGTTGCCGATCCCGCCGATCTCCGCTTCCAGCCAGGGCTGGTGATCGACGCCGACGGCGTGGTGGTGACTGATCGTGCCGCGGCCCGCGATGGCGTCCCCGGCGGCCTTCTTCGCGGTCTGCCACTGCTCGAGCGCGTTCTCGGCTCGCGGGGTCAGGACCGTGAAGTACAGCGAGGCGCCGGTCTCGTAGGCGTGCGAGACGTGGCACATGACGATCGGCCGGTTGGCGCCGGACCGCAGGCTGCGCACCAGCGCGGTGCGCACCGCCGAGCGCAGTTCGCTGAGTTCGCCCCAATGCGTAGCGGTCTCGAGCGTTTCCACGCAGACGCCCTTGTCCAGCAGGGCATCACGTTGCCGCGGACCCGAGAACCGGCCGGCCTTCCAGGACTCGCCGACCGCGCGGCCCAGCGAGACCGTGCGGATGTCGCGGAGCGCGCGCAGCGTCGCCGTCCGGCGGCGCCCGAGCTCGCGGCGCGAGGGGGCGTCCCAGCCCAGGATCAGCAGGCAGGGCTTGCGAATTCCCCGCGCGCGCAGGTAGCCGTTCAAGGCGCGCGACTTCAATCCGCCGGAGAGGGCGAATTGCACCTCGGTTTCGTCCACATCGGACAACCGGGTGACGTCGGCGAGGTTGTGCGACTGGGCCAGCTCGCGGACCGCGTCCGAGCCCGCCTGCCAGCCGTCGACCACGAGGGCCTCGTAGCGGCTGCGCACCGGCGCCGGGCGGACCCGCACCGCGACCTCGGTGATCACTCCGAGCGCGCCCTCGCTGCCCACCGCGAGCTGCCGCAGATCCGGGCCCGCGGCCGAGGCCGGGGCGACGCCGAGGCGCCACTCCCCTCGCGGCGTGGCCACGCGGACCCCCTCGACCATGTCCTCGAAGCGGCCGTAGCCGGAGGACGCCTGGCCCGCCGACCGGGTCGCGGCGAAACCGCCGATGGTGGCGCGCTCGAAGGACTGCGGGAAGTGGCCGAGGGTGAAACCGTGCGCGGCCAGCAGCGATTCGGCTTCCGGAGCGCGCATCCCGGCCTGCAGCACCGCGATGCGGGAGGTCGGGTCCAACGAGACGAGCCGATCCAGGCGCGCCAGGTCCAGGGCGACCACCGCGCGCTTGCCGCCACGCAGGGCGTCCACACCACCGACCACCGAGGTGCCGCCGCCGAACGGGACCACCGCGATGTCGTGCTGGGAGCAGATCTCCAGCACGCCCTGCACCAGCTCCGCCTCGCCCGGCAGCAGCACGGCGTCCGGCACCGCGAACTCGGCGGCGCTGCGGCGCCGGATCAGGTCGCTGTAGGACATGCCTCCCGCACGGCCGAGGCGGGCCGCGTCGTCGACCAGCACGTTGGCCGCGCCGACCAGCGCTTCCAGCTCGGCGCGCGCATCCTGGGGCAGCGCACTGCCGGGCACCTCCAGCAGCGAGGACGGCATCGCGGGCGTGGTCGTATCGGTCAGGCCGATGCGTTGCCGCAGCCAGCGCATCGAGGTCGGGGACAGGTGCGCGGCCGCCGCGCCGGATGAGGTCCAGCTGCCGCGAAGGGTGTGTTCGATCTGGCCGGTCACCGATACAGTGTGACACATGGATTTGGAGTGTCACAGCCCTTTGGCCGCAGGCCCCGATCCGGAGCCCCGGCGCCCGGCGAACCGGGTCGACGATGCCGACCTGCTGCGGGCCGCCCGCGAGTGCGTGCTGGCCAACGGATTGCGACGCACCACGCTGACCGACGTCGCGCGCCGAGCCGGAGTCAGCCGGATGACGCTCTACCGGCGCTTCCCCGACGTCGGCAGCATGGTGACCAAGCTCGTCACCGTCGAGTTCGGCGAGATCCTGCAGCTGGCGCAGACCGCCAAGCCCGACGGGAACGCGCGGCAGCGCCTGGTCGCGGGGGTGGTGCACGGGGTCCGCCTGCTGCACGAGGCCCCGCTGCTGCGGCGCGTGCTGGAGACCGACGGGGAACTGCTGCTGCCCTACCTGGTCGAGCGCCTCGGCAGCACCCAGCTGGCGGCAGAGTCGCTGCTGCTCGACTACCTCGGCGCCGGGCACGCCGACGGCTCCATCCGCCCCGCGGATCCGGCCGTGCAAGCACGTTCGCTGCTGCTGCTGGTGCAGTCCTTCGTCATCTCGGCGGGACCCGCCACCAAGGACGTCGACGCCGACTCGCTGACCACCGAACTCACCCATCTCCTCGACGGCGCCCTACATCCCGGGAGCAAGTCATGATCACCACTCCGCTGCCCGCAGGATCCCTGCGCGCGACCTCGCTGAACGCCGCCCGGCTGGACGCCGAGCTGACCGCCTCCGCCGATGACGAGGTCGATCTGCTCGTCGTCGGCGGCGGGGTCACCGGCGCCGGGATCGCGCTCGACGCGGCGGCGCGCGGGCTGTCCGTGGCCCTGGTGGAATCGCGCGACCTCGCCTGGGGGACCTCGCGGTGGTCCAGCAAGCTGGTGCACGGCGGCCTGCGCTACCTCGCGCACGGCGACGTCGCGCTGGCGCACGAGAGCGCGGTGGAGCGCAACGTGCTGATGACCCGCACGGCGCCGCACCTGGTGCGGTCGCTGCCGCAGGTGACACCGCTGCACTCCGGTGTGTCGCGCCGCCAGGAGCTGACGGTCCACGCCGGGCTGCGCGCCGGGGACGCGTTGCGGCGCGTCGCGCGGACCCCCTCCGACGTGCTGCCTTCGCCCCGGCGCATCCCGGCGGCCGAGGCCCGCGCGCTGATCCCCGGACTGCGCGGCTCCGGGCTGCGCGGCGGCCTGCTGCACTTCGACGGGCAGCTCGTCGACGACGCGCGGCTGGTCGTCGCGCTGGCGCGCACCGCGGCCGGGTTCGGCGCGCGGGTGCTCACCCGCACCACCGTGCGGGAGCTGCACGCCGACGGCGCGGACGTGGTCGACGAGCGCAGCGGTGAGTCGCTGCGGATCCGCGCCCGATCGGTGGTCAACGCCACCGGGGTGTGGGCGGGCGAGCTGGTTCCGGAGGTCGAGGTGACCCCCTCGCGCGGCTCGCACCTGGTCGTCGACGCGGAAGCCGCGGGCCTGGCCGGGACCTCCGTCGTGGCGCCCCTGGCGGGCTCGTCCGGGCGATTCCTGCTGCTGCTGCCGATGCCGGACGGACGCGGGCTGCTGGGGCTGACGGACGAGGCGGCACCCGGACCGATCCCGTCGGTGCCCGAGGTTCCGGAGTCCGATGTGGACTTCCTGCTCGCCGGGATCCGGGATGTGCTGGCCGAGCCGCTCGGCCGCGAACACGTCCTCGGCAGCTTCGCAGGGCTGCGCCCGCTGCTGCGGCAGCCGGGCAAGGCGACATCGGACCTCTCGCGGCACCACGCGGTGCTCACCTCGCGGGAGGGCGTGGTCACGGTCGTCGGCGGCAAGCTCACCACCTACCGGCGCATGGCAGCGCAGGCGGTCGACGCGGCGGTGCGGGCTCGCGGGATCTCCGCAGGGCCCTCCCGCACCACCGAGGTCGCCCTGGTCGGGGCGGCCCCGCGGCGCTACCTCCACGACATCGAGGCATCGGCCCGGCTGGTCGCCAAGTACGGCACCGAAGCCGCGCGGCTGGCGGCCCTGTCCGAGTACGACCCCGAGCTGGCCGAACCCGTGTGCGAGGGCACCGACCTCACGGCCGCCGAGGTCCTCTGGGCGATCCGGCACGAGGGCGCCCTCGACGTCGACGACGTCCTGGACCGCCGCTGCCGCCTCGGCCTCGACCCCACCCAACGAGCAACGGCTCTCCCCCCGACGAAATCCCTGGTAACCAAGGCCCTCTCCGGCCTGACCCCACCCTGACCCCAAATTCCCTGGAAATCGGGGTACCGAATTCCCTGGAATTCGGGGGTGCGTTTTCGAGCGGTTTTTGGAGGTTCACTCGTACGTGGAGTGCGCGAGCCCGCGTGGGCGCGTGCTGGTCCGGACGCAGTGAGGCCCCGGGGCCGGCCTGGTGGCCGGATCCTCCGGGGCCCGTTGCATGGGTCAGCCGAAGCTGACTTGATTCAGGCTTCGATTCACCGCTCGGTGATCGGCCGGTACGCGCGCTCGGCGGCGCCGGTGTAGACCTGCCGCGGACGGCTGATCTTGCGAGCCGGGTCCTCGATCATCTCCCGCCAGTGCGCGATCCAGCCGGGCAGCCGGCCCAGCGCGAACAGCACGGTGAAGAACTTGGTCGGGAAGCCCATGGCCTTGTAGATCAGACCGGTGTAGAAGTCCACGTTCGGGTAGAGCTTGCGCGAGACGAAGTAGTCGTCGGACAGCGCCCGCTCCTCCAGCCGCAGCGCGATGTCGAGCAGCGGGTCGTTGGCGCCCAGCTTGGACAGGACCTCGTCGGCGGTCTTCTTGATGATCGCCGCGCGCGGGTCGTAGTTCTTGTAGACGCGGTGCCCGAAGCCCATCAGGCGCACGCCCGGTTCCTTGTTCTTGACCCGCTCGACGAACGCGTCGACGTCGCCGCCGTCGTTCTTGATGCCCTCGAGCATCTCCAGCACCGCGCTGTTGGCACCGCCGTGCAGCGGGCCGAACAGGGCGTTGATGCCCGCGGAGACGCTGGCGAACATGTTCGCCTCGGACGAGCCGACCATCCGGACCGTCGAGGTGGAGCAGTTCTGCTCGTGGTCGGCGTGCAGGATGAACAGCAGGTCCAGCGCGCGCGCCAGGGTCGGGTCGACCTCGTAGGGCTCGGCCGGGAAGCCGAAGGTCATCCGGAGGAAGTTCTCCACCAGGCCCAGCGAGTTGTCCGGGTACAGGAACGGCTGGCCGACCGACTTCTTGTAGGCGTAGGCCGCGATGGTGGGCAGCTTCGCCAGCAGGCGGTGCGTGGACAGCTCGACCTGGTCCTTGTCGAACGGGTTCAGGCTGTCCTGGTAGAAGGTCGACAACGCAGAGACCGCCGACGACAGCACCGGCATCGGGTGCGCGTCGCGCGGGAAGCCGTCGAAGAACTGCTTGAGGTCTTCGTGCAGCAGGGTGTGCCTGCTGACCCGGCCTGCGAACTCGTCGTACTGCTGCTGGGTCGGCAGCTCACCGTAGATGAGCAGGTAGCTGACCTCGGCGAAGTTGGACTTGGCGGCGAGCTCCTCGATCGGGTAGCCGCGGTACCGCAGGATGCCGGCCTCGCCGTCGATGTAGGTGATGTCGGAGTTGCAGGCTGCCGTATTCACGAAGCCCGGATCCAACGTCACCATGCCGGTCTGGCCCAGCAACTTGCCCAGGTCGATACCGGGCGAGCCCTCGGTCGGCTGTGTCACCTGCATTTCGTGCTCGCCGGCGTCATAGCGCAGCGCGACAGTACGTTTTGCGGTCACGTCGTCGGGCATTCGGGAACCTCTCGCGCTCGTCAAGGGGTGCGTGTGGTGACGAATGCGTGGTGCCCAGCCAAGCGGCAGGGCTGCGTTTGTCGCCCGCGCGCCGGTCGGGGTGTCCGAACCGTCGCAGCACCACCCCGTTGGGGTCCTGTCAGTAGTCACGCTAGACCGCAACAGGCCCCTAGCGCAGCAATCGTGTTTCGTCTTTTTGCAGGTGGGACCACGATCACATCACAGGCGGCAACACCGGCGCCCGCACCCACACGCTCCGAAGCCGATCGAGACCACCATCGTGAGCATCCACCCCATCCGATCGGTCTATTGCAGACTCCATCGCACGCGCCTCACCGGGTCCTTCGCGGCTACGCGAGCTCGCTCGCCCACGGCGGCTCAGCACCGGCCCGCGAGACCGTCACGGCCGCCGCCTCGGCCGCGAAGCCGAGGAGCTGCTCCCACTGCGCCCGGCCGAACGCGCGCATCTCAGCGGCCGACAGGGCGTTGTGCCGGTGCAACCAGGCCAGCAGCGCCGCCTGGACCGTGTCACCCGCGCCGATGGTGTCGGCGACGTCGACCGCACGACCCGGCACGTGGAACTCGCCCGCCTCGGTGACCGCCGTGATCCCGTCCTTGCCCCGGGTCAGCACGACCGCCGCGGGTCCGCCCGCCGCCCATTCGCGCGCCACCTCGACCACGTCGCGGCCCGGAGCGAGCCATTCGGCGTCGTCATCGGAGACCTTGAGCAGGTCGACCGCGGACAGCCAGGACTCGAAGCGCCTGCGGTAGGCGTCCGGATCGGCGATGAGATCCGCTCGCACGTTCGGGTCCAGCGCGATGAACCGGCCGCGCTCGGACTCGGCGAACAGCGCGCGCTCGTAGACCGAGGCGCCAGGTTCGAGCACCATGCCGAGGGTTCCGACGCACAGCGCGGTGGCCTCCTCCGGCAGCGGCCGGTCCGACACGAAGCGGGCCGCGGTGCCTTCGGTGTAGAAGCTGTAGCGCGCCGAACCGTCCTCGCCCAGCCCGACGACCGCCAGCGTCGTCGGCTCCGGCCCGCGCTCGATCAGCCCGGTGTCCACACCGGATTCGTCCAAGCGGGCCAGCATCCGGTCGCCGAACTGGTCGGTGGAGAGCTTGGCGTAGAAAGCCGCCGGGATTCCCAGCCGCCCCATGGCGATGGCGACGTTGTACGGGCCGCCACCGAGCAACGGTCGCAACGGCCCGAGCTCACCGTCCGGAGTGGACTTGTCCGGCACGAGGTCGACGAGCGCCTCACCGCCGATGACGATCACATTTCCTCCACTGTGCACTCTGCGGGATCACTCCGCGGCCAGGCCGCCGAGCAGGAACTGGGACAGCGCGGCGAAGGCGGCCGCGTCCGACAGGCCGGTCCGCTCGCCGATCTCGCCGCGCTGGATGCCGACGATGGTCCGGCCGACCATCTCGCCGACGAACCCCGCGTGCACCTCCCGGAACACGCCCTGGCGCACGCCCTCGGCGATGAACCCGCGAATGCGGTCGGCCGCGGCCTGCGCGTTGGCCTCGTAGGTCGCCCGGGTAGCGAGGTTGCCTGCCATGTCGTCGATGAATTCGCGGGACGCGGGCCGCAGCGCCTCGGCGGCCTCCTCCAAGTAGACGCGAACCTTCTCGCGCACGTCGTCGGTGGCCTCGACGCGACGTTCGATACCGCCGGTGGCGGACTTGAAGTAGTGCGCGACGACGCGCACGGCGAGCTGCTCCTTGCTGCCCGCCAGCGTGTAGAGCGTCGACTTGGAGCAGCGCAGGCGCGCGGCGAGCTCGTCGAGCGTGAAGTGCGCGAACCCCTCGGCCAGGAACAGGTCGCGCAACCTGTCCAGCAACTCGGCCCGGCGCGCGTTCTGCGGTGGGCGGGAGGTTCGGGAGCCGCTCATCGAACAAAGCCTGCCATAGCGCCGCCGCCCGCCTACCGGCTTCCTCCGGTCCGGCCTGGCGCCAGTACTCGAGTACGTCCTACAGTACTGCTAACGGTACGCCACCGACGGCCCAGGAGTGCGATCGCCATGACCGTTCAACGCCTGCTTCCCAGCACCGAGGCCGCTGACCTGCTCGCCCTGGTCCGCGAGATCGCCCGCGACGAGCTCGCCCCGCGCGCCGCCGAGGCCGAGGCCGCCTCGGAGTTCCCGCGCGACGTCTTCCGACTGCTCGGCGACTCCGGGCTGCTCGGCCTGCCCTACCCGGAGGCCTGCGGCGGCGGCGAGCAGCCCTACGAGGTCTACCTGCAGGCGTTGGAGGAGATCGCGAGCGCGTGGATGACCGTGGGCGTCGGACTGTCCGTGCACACCATGGCCTGCTTCCCGCTGGCCCGCTTCGGCACCGAGCAGCAGCGCAACCAGCGCCTGCCCGAACTCATCGGCGGAAGCCTGCTCGGCGGCTACGCGCTGTCCGAACCGCACGCCGGGTCCGACGCGGCGGCGCTGAGCACTCGAGCGGTCCGCGACGGCGATGAGTACGCGGTCAACGGCGCGAAGTCCTGGATCACCCACGGCGGCGCGGCCGACTTCTACACGCTGCTGGCCCGGACCTCGGACGACGGACCGCAGGGCATCAGCTGCCTGCTGGTCGACGGGACGATGCCGGGGCTGTCGGCCGGACCGCCCGAGCACAAGATGGGGCTGACCGGCTCACCGACCACGCCGCTGTACTTCGAGGACGCGCGCGTGCCCGCGCAGTGGCGGATCGGCGAGGAGGGCGACGGGCTCAAGATCGCGCTGTGCGCGCTGGACTCGGGCCGTCTGGGCATCGCGGCCTGCGCGGTGGGGCTGGCGCAGGCCGCGCTGGACCTGGCCGTGGACTACGCCGGGCAGCGCGAGCAGTTCGGCAAGCCGATCATCCAGTTCCAGGGCATGGAGTTCCTGCTCGCCGACATGGCCGCGGCGGTGCAGACCGCCCGGGCGACCTACCTGGACGCCGCTCGCCGCCGCGACGCGGGGCTGCCGTTCGCGCAGCAGGCCTCGGTGGCCAAGCTGGCCGCCACGGACGCCGCCATGAAGGTCACCACCGACGCCGTGCAAGTCCTGGGCGGCGCCGGGTACACCCGCGACTACCCCGCCGAGCGGTACATGCGCGAGGCCAAGGTGCTGCAGATCTTCGAAGGCACCAACCAGATCCAACGCATGCTGATTGCTCGGTGTCTGAGCCATTAGCTTGCGGGGCGGTGCGGGTAGCGGAACCTGATCGACTCCCCGGACTGCGGGTCCCCTCCTGATGTATGCCGGGATGTCCGCGCAGACGGCTTGCGGGGCGGTGCGGGTAGCGGAACCTGATCGACTCCCCGGGCTGCGGGTCCCCTCCTGATGTATGCCAATACACGGCGTCGGGGCGTCCTCACCCAGGGAGCCGATCAGAACCCGCTGCGGTGCCGGTTGCTCTGGTGGGGATGCTGCTCGCGGCTTCGCCGCTTGCGCTTGATCACCGCTGTCCCGGACCTTCGGATTCAGAGAACCTTCGGATTCAGATGCGTTTGAGGCCCCAGTGGGCTGTCCAGGCTTCGCCCGGCTGGAGGGTGAGCAGGTCGGTGCCGGAGTTCAGCGCGTCCGGCGGGCAGGTCATCGGCTCGATGGCGATCACCCGGCCACCGCGGTCCGGGTACTCGGCCGAGGTGTAGACCTGGACCCATTTGAAGACCGGGTCGGCCCAGAGCTGGACGCCGTGCCCGTCCGGCCTGGTCAGCGAGTGGCGAACCAGTTCCTCCGGGTCGTCGGGAGCCGGGGTGGCGCCGCCGAACGCCGTGTCCAGCCAGACGCCCTCCAGCTTGCGGCCGCTGCGGAAGTCGACCTCGTCGCCCTCCAGCGAGCGCGCCGGGCGAACCGGGAGCAGGCGCTCGGGATCGACCGGCAGAACCGTGGAGGCCGCGAGGCGCAGGGTGCACTCGTCGGTGTCCGCCTCGCCGGCCCGCAGGTACGGGTGCACGCCGACGCCGAAGGGCACCGGCTTGCCGCCCAGGTTCTCCACGGTGTGCGTCACGGTCAGACCCTGCTCGTCGAGCGCGTAGCCGATCGAGGTCAGCAGCGGCACCGGCCAGCCCGGCTGCGCCGCGACGGTCGCCTGCAGCACGAGCGCCGACGCGGAGTGCTCGACGACCTGCCACGGCGCGTGCCGCAGCAGGCCGTGGATGGCGTTGTTCTTGTCCGGCTCGGTCAGGGCCAGCTGCTGCGACTCGCCGTGCAGGTGCCAGTGACCGTCGGCGACGCGGTTCGGCCACGGCACCAGCACCGAACCCGATGCCGATGGCGGTAGCCGGTCGGCGTCGAAGGTCTCGGTGTGCGGCACGCCGTCGACCTCGAAGACGCGCAGCGCCGCACCGAACTCGGTGATCACGGCGCGCGCGGAATCGAAGGTGATCTCGAACTGTCGCCCGGTGGCGGGAAGAGGATCATGCACTCCGCCACTGTACGACCGAACGCGGTCCGGGTCACCGCGAACGGCGCCCGGACCGCCGATCGGCTCAGTTGCTCAGCTTGTCCGGCCGGAACTCGGTCTTGCCCTTCACGAAGTAGTTGATCGCCCAGAACAGCACGCCGATGCCCAGCAGCGCGGCGGCGATCAAGTACTCGTCGACGGGCCGCCCGGACAACGGGCTGGCGAAGAAGGCGCAGGTCAGCGCGCCGGCCACCGGAACCCAGGTGGGCGCCCGGAAGTGCTCGTGCTCGACCTGGTCCTTGCGCAGCACCAGCACCGCGATGTTGACCACGGTGAACACCAGCAGCAGCAACAGCGAGGTGGTGCTGCCCAGGTCCGAGATCTCCAGCGAGCTGACCAGGATCATCGCGATGATGCTGGTGAACAGGATGGACACCCACGGGGTGCGGCGGCCGCGGTGGACCTTGCCGAACACGCCGGGCACCACTCCCTCGCCCGCCATGCCGTAGACGAGGCGGCTGGCCATCAGCATGTTGATCAGCGCCGTGTTGGTGACCGCGAACAGCGCGATCAGCGAGAACAGGATCGGCGGGAACCACGGCGCCGCCGCCTTGACCACCAGCAGCAGCGGTCCGTCCGAGGCGGCGAGCTCACCGGTGGGCACCAGCGTGGAGGTGATCAGGGCGATGATCAGGTAGATCACCGCGGTGATCGCCATTCCCAGCAGCAGGGCGCGCGGGAAGCTCTTCGACGGGTTGCGGGTCTCCTCGGCCATGTTCACCGAGTCCTCGAAGCCGACCATCGCGAAGAACGCCAGCGCGGTCGCCGAGGTGACGGCCAGCAGCGGCGTGGTGTCGGTGTTGAACTCGACCAGCCTGCCCGCGTCCGGAGTGATGTCGGGACTGTAACTGCCGCCGAGCAGGGCGATCAGCCCGAAGGCGATGACCATGAGCAGGCCGAGCAGCTCCACGCAGGTCAGCACCACGTTCATCTTCACCGACTCGCCGACGCCGCGGAAGTTGATGCCCGCCAGCACCAGCAGGAAGCCGAGCGCCACCAGCCAGGACACCGACTCGACGCCCGAGCCGAAGACCTCCGTGAGGTAGTCACCGCTGAAGGCCTGCGCGGCCGAGGAGGCCGAGGTGATGCCCGAGCACATCACGGCGAAGGCGATCAGGAAGGTCAGGAAGTGCACGCCGAAAGCCTTGTGCACGTACAGCGGCGCACCGCCCGCCCGCGGGTACTTGCCCACCAGCTCGAGGTAGCTGAACGCGGTCAGGAACGCCACCACGAAGGCCACCAGGAACGGCAGCCACAGGGCACCGCCGACTTTGCCCGCGACCTTGCCGGTCAACGAATAGATCGTGGTGCCGAGAATGTCCCCGACTACGAAGAACAGCAGCAATTTCGGGCCCATGACCCGTTTGAGCTCGGGCTGTGGCGTACCGCCGGCCGCGTGCGTGGTCGATTCGTTGGCCATAATCCCGCAGTGTGCCGTGTCCGAATGCGCTGATCGTGCGCACCCCGGGCGAATCGTCTCGCCATTCCCCGAATCGGGCGGGAAGCGCACAATTCGGATCACCGCGGTCACACGTGGTCACCGGTGGGCGCGCGATAGCGCCAGAAAGCGGGCAGGCACACCGCGGCGAGCCCGGTCGCCAGCACCACGAGCGCACCGCCGAGCATCACGGCTCCCCCGGTTCCCAGCCAGGCACCGCCGAGCCCGTGGAGGATGTCGGCCAACCGCGGCCCGCCCGCGACGACCACGGTGAACACGCCCTGGATGCGGCCGCGCATCTCGTCGGTCGCGGCCGCCTGCAGGATCGAGCTGCGGTAGACCATGCTGACCAGGTCCGCGCCGCCTCCGATGGCCAGGAACAGCACCGCGAGCCACAGCGAATCGGCCCAGCCGAACCCGATGATCGCCACGCCCCACGCGGCCACCGCAACGACCACGCCGGCCCCGTGCCGGGTGATCCGGTGCAACCAGCCGGACAGCACCCCGAAGCAGAACGCGCCCAGCGGGATGGCCGCGTACAACCAGCCGAGGGCCACGCCGCCGCCGTGCGGATCGCCGAAGGTGTGCTCGGCCATCTCCGGGAAGAGCGCGCGCGGCATGCCGAAGACCATCGCGATGATGTCCAGCAGGAAGGACGCGAGCAGCACGGTGTGCACGCCGAGGTAGCGGAACCCGTCGATCACCGAGCGCAGGCCTGCCTTCTTGGGCGCGGCCTCGTTCGGCGGGATCGCGGGCAGCCGCAGGACCACCAGCAACGCCACCACCAGCGCGATCGCGTCGACGAGGTAGAGCACCGGCAGCCCCAGCAGCGGCAGCAACATGCCCGCCAGCAGCGGCCCCAGGATCGAACCGAGCTGGAAGACGGTGGAGCGCAGCGCCTGAGCCGAGGGCAGCAGGTGGGCAGGCACCAGGCGAGCGACCGCGGCACCCCGAGTGGGCGAGTTGATCGCGAAGAACGTCTGCTGCACGGCGAAGAGGATCAGCACCAGCCACACCGAGGCGATCCCGGAGGCGGCGACCAGCCACAGCAGCACGGCGGTCGCGGCGAGTCCGCCGTTGGAGATCAGCAGCAGCTTGCGGCGGTCGACGGCGTCGGCGATCGCTCCGCCCCACAGGCCGAAGATCAGCAGCGGCACCAGGCCGAAGACCCCGGCCAGCCCGACGTAGGCCGAGGAACCGGTGATGTCGAAGAGCTGCTTGGGCACCGCCACGGCGGAGAACTGGGCACCGACGGCGCTGATGATGCTGGAGGTCCACAGCCGCCGATATGCCGGATACCGCAGCGGCCTGGTGTCCAGGACGACCTCGCCCAGCAGTCCCCGTAAACCTCTCCGGTGCCTCGTCTCCCCGCGTTGCGCCACGAGGAGAGGACTCTAAGGGGTCCTTGCGGAATGCGGCAGAGGCCGCATGCGGCGGGGATTCAGGTGCGGATCCCGGAGCCCGGCGGCGTCCGAGGTTCCGCTGCCTGCGCCGGCGCGCAAACCGGAAACCGGAATATCCCCCAAAGGTCAGCCGCGCCCGAATCCGCACGGATTTCGGACGCCGTGCGACCGATGTCCATTCGGCGCGCCGATCGCGAAAGGCGCCGCCCGCCGGAACGTCCGGTGGGCGGCGCCTTTCGCTGGATCAGGAATTCGCAGTTCCGGCAATTCGGATATCAGGGCGCGAGGCGCTCCACCTGCCAGCTCTCGTCGTTGCGGCGGAAGCGCAGCCGGTCGTGCAGCCGATCCGGCCTGCCCTGCCAGAACTCCACGAAGTCCGGGCGGATCCGCCAGCCGCCCCAATGCGGCGGAACCGGGACCTCCTCGGCGTCGGAGAACCGGCGCTCGACACCGTTGAGCTGGGATTCGAGGTTCTCGCGACCGCTGACCACGCAGGACTGCGGAGACGCCCAGGCGCCCAGCTGCGAACCGCGCGGGCGCACCCGCCAGTACGCGGCGGTCTCCTCGGCGGAGACCTTCTCGACCATGCCGCGCACGTTGACCTGGCGTTGCAGGCCCAGCCACGGGAAGGTCGCCGCGGCCACCCTGGTCTGCTTCAGATCGTGGCTCTTGGCCGAGGTGTAGTTGGTGTAGAACACCACGCCGCGCTCATCGATCCCCTTGCACAGCACGGTGCGCGAGGACGGCATGCCCTCGGTGTCGGCGGTGGCGAGCACCATCGCGTTCGGCTCGACCAGGTTGGCCTCCACCGCTTCGTCGAACCACAGCTGCAACTGCTCGTGCCAGGTGTCGGCGAGCGATTTCTCGTGCAGCGCACCCTCCTCGTAGGAAACGCGCATGGCCGGTAGTGCGACGTTGGCCTCCGACATCCCAGTTCCTCCCTGGCTCGACCGACAGCGGTACGACTCGATGACATGCCCGGATAGGAGCCGGGCGGTACGGGTTGGACCGCGGCCGGCGCGACAGGGCGGCGCCAGCCACTCCTACGACGGTAAACGGATCGGGAACTCCAGCCGAATCGGCGATCGGGCACGATCGATTCCGCAACCGATGCAGTGATCGGCCCCACACTCGTTCGGGCGCCGCTGACCAGGGCGGAAGTTCCATTGCAGCACAAATCGGACATCGCGTCGGCAATGCGGGTCACACACGAAGGCCGGGCAGCCACCCGCCGCTCGCAGGTTCGCGCGTGTCGTGATCCAGACGAGCGATTCGGCCACCAGGTGCACCACCACGCCGCGCCCACCGGAGGCCTCGACCCCCGAGAGGCCCTCGCCCGCATCGGGGCTCACCTCGGTGGCGCGCAGTTTTGCCTAAAACTGCGCGTGATCGACGTCCGTTTTGCCCGTACAGTTTTAGGCAAAACTGTCAAGGTGCCTGCGGTTCCAGGTGGCGGCGTCCGGGGCGTTGCGGGCTCCGGTGGGGGATGCGACGCGCTGAGCGCGAAACTCGCCCGGAGGCGGAGCCGGGAGCGGCGTAACGCGACACGCTGGTTCCGAAACAAGAACTTTTCCCGTATTTTTCATCGCGTCGCAAAAGCTTGCTTTCACCACGGGCTAACACCTACCCGAGTTTTTCGGTCCCGCACCGGATTGCCCGCGCTCGCGGCACGGAGTGCAATCGAGCGACAAACCCCGCCAAGTCCACGCCCGGGCGACCCGCGCGGGCGACCCACAACGCGACGAAGAGGCATCGATGAGCGAATTCCGTCCTGGGCTGGAGGGCGTGGTCGCCTTCCAGACCGAAATCGCCGAACCCGACCGCGACGGCGGCGCGCTGCGCTATCGAGGCGTGGACATCGAGGACCTGGTGGGCACCGCCTCCTACGGCGACGTCTGGACGTTGCTGGTGGACGGTCGCTTCAGCGGCGGCCTCCCGCCCGCCGAGGACGTCGTGCTCCCGGTGCGCACCGGCGACGTACGAGCCGACGCCCAGGCCGCGCTCGCGATGGCCGGACCCGAGTACGGCTACCAGCCGATCCTGGACCTCGACGAGCAGACCGTCCGCGCCCAGCTGGCGCACAGCTGCGCGCTCGGGCTGTCCTTCGTCGCCCAGTCCGCCCGCGGCGACCTGCCCGCCGTCTCGCAGGCCCGGATCGCCGAGGCCGAGACAACCACCGAGCAGTTCCTGGTGCGCTGGCGCGGCGACCCGGACCCTGCGCACGTCCGCGCGCTGGACGCCTACTGGGCCTCGGCCGCCGAGCACGGTCTCAACGCGTCCACCTTCACCGCCCGCGTCATCGCCTCCACCGGCGCCGACGTCGGCGCGTCGCTGTCCGGCGCCGTCGGCGCCATGTCCGGCCCGCTGCACGGCGGGGCGCCCGCGCGGGTGCTGCCGATGATCGACGAGGTGGAGCGCACCGGCGACGCCCGCGCGGTGGTCGCCGGAATCCTGGACCGCAACGAGCGGCTGATGGGCTTCGGGCACCGCGTCTACCGCGCCGAGGACCCCCGCGCACGAGTGCTGCGCAACACCTGCGAGCAGCTCGGGGCCCCGCGCTTCGAGGTCGCCCGCGAGCTCGAGCAGGCCGCCCTCGCGGAGCTGCGCGAGCGCAGGCCGGATCGCCAGATCGAAACCAACGTCGAGTTCTGGGCGGCGGTCATCCTCGACTTCGCCCAGGTCCCGACGCCGACGATGCCCGCGATGTTCACCTGCGCCCGCCTGGCGGGCTGGTCGGCGCACATCCTCGAGCAGAAGCGCACCGGGCGGCTCGTCCGCCCGTCGGCCCAGTACGTCGGCCCGGAGCCGCGCTCGCCGCAGGACGTCGAGGGCTGGGACTCGGTCACGCAGCTCATCGCCCCGGTGTGAGGCCGCGACGGCGTCCGGCTCGGCAGCTCGTGCCGGGCGCCGTCCGAGCTCGCCCCGGCGGTAGTTTCGGGGTGTGACTGCGGGGAACGCCGAGGCCGATCGGCGCAAGAACATCGAGTACGCGCGCGCACTCGAGGAGGACGCCGAACTCGGCGACGACGCGTGCACCGATCTCGTCGAGGCCGCCGGGTACTGGCACCTGGCCGCCGAGCACGAGCGGGAGTGCAGGCTGCTGGAGCGGGCCTACGACCTGGACGTCGACGCCGGTCCGCTGAGCGCCCGGGGCGCCTACATCGGCTACCTGCTCACCCACGGCCGCGAGGCGGAGGCCGAGCCGTTGCTGGCCGCGCAGCGGCAGAACCCCTCGCAGGTCGAGCAGACCTACGCCGAGATCTCCATGGCCTACGCCGCCACCGGGGCGCAGCAGGAGGCGCTGCGCTGGCTCGACATCGGCATCACGAAGCTGCTCCCGGATCTGAGCACCGAGCTGGACCTGGACCTGGGCGATCCCGGCTACGAGCTGCTGCGGGATCGCGCGGAGCTGCGTGCCGAGGCCGGGATGCCCGCCGACGCGACCGACGAGAGCTTCCAGCGGCTGGAGGAGCGCGCAGCCGCAGAGACCGAGGAGATCATGCGGCTGGGCGCGCAGGGCCGCCCGGCGACCGCGCCGGAGCGCGCGGGCGCGATGGGCTGGACCGCCGAGGAGTTCGCTCGCGTCCGGCACGAGCACCCGGACTGGTACCCGGACAGCACGCACGAGGACTACCGCCGCGACGTGCAGCGGATCTTCGCGCTGGAGAGCGGCGCCCGGATCGTGCCGGGCACGCTCGACGACATCCGCGCCTGGGCGGCGGAGGAGGGTCTCGACCCGGCCTCGCCGGACACCCGGGACGGCTACGTCGCCGCGTCGGTGCACACCGATGCGGCGCAGCCGTGGCCGCCGGGGCGCAACGACGCGTGCTGGTGCGGTTCGGGACGCAAGTACAAGAAATGTTGTGGGGCTCCGGGATTCGCCTGAACAGGGGTTTCCCGCTCCGGCGCGCGGCTGCGGCGGGACATCTCCGCCACAGTGCTGTTGGCCCTCGCGCCGCGGGGCAGTAAGTTGCGGTGCGGCGATGCAGCCGACGGTCATGCCCGGAGGCTGCAACACTGAGCCGAGCCGGCAATGGCGCCGGCATCCCTGGCCACTGGCGCGCGGTGGTGGATCCATGCCACCCGCAGTCACCACAACCAAGCCCGGAGGCGCCGGAATGACGCAGGCCGACATCGATCCGACCACTCTGAAGCTGCCCGACGAGCTCCAGCCGTCCGACGGCCGCTTCGGCTGCGGACCCTCCAAGGTCCGCACCGAGCAGCTGGCCCGGCTGGCCGACGAGGGCGCTGCCGTGATGGGCACCTCGCACCGGCAGAAGCCGGTCAAGTCCCTGGTCGGACGGGTTCGGGAAGGACTGCGCGAGCTGTTCTCGCTGCCCGATGGCTACGAGGTCGTGATGGGCGTCGGCGGCACCACCGCCTTCTGGGACGCCGCGACCCTCGGCCTGGTGCGGGAGCGCTCGCTGCACCTGACCTACGGCGAGTTCTCCCAGAAGTTCGCCAAGGCCGCCAAGACCGCCCCGTTCCTCAACGACCCGATCGTGGTCTCCTCCGAGCCGGGTGACGCCCCGGAGCCGGTTTCGGACCCGAGCGTGGACCTCATCGGCTGGGCGCACAACGAGACCTCGACCGGCGTGATGCTGCCGCCGAGCCGCCCGGCGGGCTCGGAGAACGCCCTGATCGCGGTGGACGCCACGTCCGGCGCGGGCGGTCTGGCGTTCAACGCGGCCGACGTGGACGTCTACTACTTCGCGCCGCAGAAGTCCTTCGCCTCCGACGGCGGTCTCTGGCTGGCCGCGATGAGCCCGGCCGCGATCGAGCGGATCGGCGAGATCGGCGCCACCGACCGGTGGGTGCCCGAGTTCCTGTCGCTGACCACCGCGCTGGACAACTCGCGCAAGGACCAGACCTACAACACCCCGGCGGTGGCCACGCTGTTCATGCTGGCCGACCAGATCGAGTGGATGAACAGCCAGGGCGGCCTGACCTGGTGCGACGAGCGCACCGCGGAGTCCTCCAAGCGGCTCTACGACTGGGCCGAGGCCTCGGACATCGCCACCCCGTTCGTGCAGACCCCGGCCAAGCGTTCGCAGGTGGTCGGCACCGTCGACTTCGACGACGAGGTCGACGCCGCGGCGATCGCCAAGGCGCTGCGCGCCAACGGCATCGTGGACACCGAGCCGTACCGCAAGCTGGGCCGCAACCAGCTGCGAATCGGGATGTTCCCGGCGATCGAGCCGGACGACATCACCAAGCTGACAAAGTCCATCGACTGGGTGGTTTCGCAGCTCCGCTGATCACGATAGGTTTACCAGTTTCTCGCGCGCCGTCGGGCCGTTCGCCAGCAGTCTGCGAACGGCCCGACGGCGTTTTCCCGCTGTGATCAGCCCAAAGTGGCACACTTGATCACTAGGAGTGATCTTCGCAGCGATTGAGTAGTTCGACTCATTCGCATGGCCCGCTGTGATCGGGCAAGATCGAACACGACAGGCGACCAACAATGACACGGCGAACCCGGCGTGCCTCCAGCGTCAAGGCGGCGCGCCGGGTTACTGTCACAGCTTGGTGACATGTAGGTCGGCAGGAGGCTGCGTGATGCGATCGCTGCGAGTGGTCGGGCTCGACGAGGACGGTGAATCCGTCATTTGCGAGGACCCCGAGAACGGCGAGCGCTTCACCGTGCCCGCCGACGAACGACTGCGTGCCGCCGCCCGCGGTGATCTGACCCGCCTGGGCCAGGTGCAGATCGAGATGGAGCAGCAGATGCGGCCCCGGGAGATCCAGGCGCGCGTCCGCTCCGGCGCCTCGGTCGCCCAGATAGCGGCAACCTCTGGCCTGCCCGAGCACCGCATCGAGCGCTACGCCTACCCGGTGCTGCTCGAGCGCACCCAGATCGCCGAGATGGCGCAGCGCGCGCACCCGGTGCGCGAGGACGGCCCGGACGTGCAGACGCTCGGCGAGGTCGTCTCGCAGACCTTCGCCATGCGCAGTCACGACTACCACGAGGCGAACTGGGACGCCTGGCGCGGCGAGGACGGCAAGTGGGTCGTCCAGCTGGCCTGGCAGGCGGGGCGCTCGGAGAACCACGCCCACTGGGTGTTCCACCCGGGCGCGCACGGCGGCACGATCGCCTCCCTGGACGAGCACGCGGCCGATCTGCTCGACCCGTCGCCGAACCGGCCGCTGCGCACCGTCCGCCCGGTGACCGAGCTGGCCCGCGAGGCCCTGGAACTCGACCAGCAGGACGAGCAGGACGCCGAGGAACCCGCCGAGGAGGCCGCGGAACCGGTCGCGCACCAGCCGGAACCGCCGATGCAGCGCGTCGACCCGCCGATCTCCGAGTCGCCGGTGGCGCCGTCGCCCGTGGCGCAGTCGCCGATGGCCCATCCGTCGGTTCCGCCGGTCGCCCAGGCCCCGGTCGCGCAGCGCCACGAGCCCGCCGTGGTCTCCCGCCCCGAGGAACCCACCCTCGACCTGGAGACGCCGGAACTCGGCGAGCGCGCCGAGAAGTCCGAGACGGCGGGCACCGAGTCCGACGACGATGCCGACCAGAGCAAGCGCCACAACCGCAAGAACCACCCGATCGTCCCGTCCTGGGAGGACGTCCTGCTCGGAGTCCGCTCCCACCGCTGACCCGCGGTGGCCCGGCGGGCCCGACGGTTTCCGGTCGAGTCGCCCCGGTGAAACGAACGTTTCGCCGGGGCGACTTCCGTTCGGACCGCGCTCAGGACGCGGGGGGCGTTGTTTCGAGTGCGGGACTCAGCCCGCACCGCCGCGGGTTCTCAGCGGTTTCGCAGCGGGTAAGCCGTGACGCCGCGTCGGCGTGCTCGATGAGCGGCGCACGGAGTCCGCTAACCGCACCGCCTGACTTGGCCCTCGCAACAGCACTACCCCAGCAGGCTGAGCAGGCCGGCCACCCAGGACAGCACGATGCCCAGCGCCGTGCCGTAGGCCACCCAGCGCCAGACAGGCACGTGGCGGCCGAGCCAGATGGACGGGGCGAAGCCGGCGGCGACGCCGATGTTCACGAACACCGCCAGCACCGCGCTGACGTCGCCGAGCCCCCGGGTGACGGCGACCAGGATGACTGTGACCAGCGCGGCCACGATCGCGCTGACCGTCAGGCCGGTGCCCCACGGGGTCGGCGCGACCGGGGCGATCGGCACACCACCGCGCTGGATCGCGGTGGCCGATCGGGATCGCCCGATGTGCTCGACCGCTCCGCTGAGCGGGTCGACGTAGTCCACGCGGCCACCGGTCTCGGCGGCCAGGAGCTTCGCCAGGTGCTCGCCCCTGCGGGAGACGAGCTCGGCATCGGCGGA
Source organism: Saccharopolyspora halophila (assembly GCF_039531955.1). NCBI lineage: Bacteria > Bacillati > Actinomycetota > Actinomycetes > Pseudonocardiales > Pseudonocardiaceae > Saccharopolyspora > Saccharopolyspora halophila. The sequence goes on along the minus strand of NZ_BAAARA010000003.1, from coordinate 229,229 downwards.
CTCGACCGAACGCACCGACTCGGCCACGCCCGCCCACTCGTGCAGCGCGGACACCAGCGAGCCGGGCAGCTTGAGACGACCCGGGTCGTACTCCTCGTCGGCCGAGCGCGCCAGCACCGCCCGACCGGAACGGGCGCGCAGCTCCCAGCAGGCCTCGCGCGCCATCACGCGCCGCTCATCGCGTGGAAGGTGATCGCCCCCGCGGTGGCCACGTTGAGCGAGTCGACGTCATCGCTCATCGGGATGCGCACCGCGAGATCGGCGGCGTCGATGGCCTCGTCGGTGAGCCCGGGTCCTTCCGATCCGAGCAGCGCCGCCACCTTGCCCCGGTCCAGATCCGCATCGCGCAGCGACTTCGAGCCGGCCCTCGGGGTCAGCGCCGCGACCCGGAAACCGTTGTCGCGCAGCATCTTCAAGTCGCCCGGCCAGGCTTCCAGCTGGGCGAACGGCACGCGCAGCACGTGCCCCATCGACACCCGCACGCTGCGCCGGTACAGCGGGTCCGAGCACCCGGCGCCCAGCAGCATCCCGTCGAGCCCCAGCGCGGCCGCGTTGCGGAACAGCACGCCCAGGTTCTCGTGGTCGCCGATGCCCTCCAGCACCGCCAGCCGCCGGGACCGCGAGATCAGCTCGGCGGGTTCGACGACCGGGGCTCGGTCGGCGACCGCCAGCACGCCGCGGTTGAGGTGGAACCCGACGATCTCGGCCATCACCTCGGCGCTGGCCACGTAGGCCGGGACGTCCACGTCCGCGGTGGCCTCGGCCAGCTCCTCGACGCGCCGGCGCACTCCGAGCAGCGCCCGCACCGGGTAGGGCGAGGCCAGCAGCCGCTCGACCACCACGACACCTTCGGCGATCACCAACCCGCGCCCGCCCGGCCGATCCGGGCGCCGGTCCGCACGGGAAAGATCGCGGAAGTCGTCGACCCGCGGGTCCTCGACATCGCTGATCTCGACAATCTGCGCCACGTCGGGGATTGTCCCAGGCGGCCGACAACGGCCCGCAAGGAAGGTTCCCTCGCTCACCGGTGGAACAACCGGCCTCCGGAGCCGGTTCAACATCAGAGGCGGCCACGCATCGGGTGTGGTCCGCGACACGAGGTCGGCAAGATCAACGGGGAGTAGGTTCGGCGACATGGCGCGACTCGGCAAGAGCGATCTCGATGTTTTTCCCATTTGCTTCGGCGGGAACGTTTTGGGCTGGACGGCCGATAGGGACGATTCCTTCGCCGTCCTGGACGGTTATGCGGCAGCCGGTGGGAACTTCATCGACACCGCGGACAGCTACACGGCCTGGGTTCCGGGGCATTCCGGCGGCGAGTCCGAGCGCGTGCTCGGCGAGTGGCTCAAGGCCCGCGGCAACCGCGACGAGATGGTCATCGCCACCAAGGTCGGCCAGTGGAACCAGCGGCCGGGGCTGTCCGCGGCGAACATCAAGGCAGCGGCCGAAGATTCACTTCGCCGGATGGGCGTCGAGCACATCGACCTCTACTACGCGCACGCCGACGACCCGGACACGCCGCTGGAGGAGACGCTGAGCGCGTTCGACGATCTGGTGCGAGCGGGCAAGGTCCGGCACATCGCGGCGTCGAACTACTCCGCCGCGCGCCTGTCCGAAGCGCTGCGGATCTCCCGGCGCGAGGGTTTCGCCGAGTACGTCGCGCTGCAGCCGCACTACAACCTCGTCGAGCGCGCGGAGTTCGAGGGCGAGCTGGCCGAGCTCTGCGAGCGGGAGAATTTGGCGGTAATGCCATTCTTCGCGCTCGCGAAGGGATTCTTGACCGGGAAGTACCGACCGGGCGGGGATTCCTCGGAGAGCCCGCGCGCGGAAGCCGCTCGGGAATACCTGAACGAACGCGGTGTGAAAGTTCTCGCCGGATTGGACGAGATCGCGACGCTGCGTGATGTCCCGATGTCCTCGGTGGCGCTCGCGTGGTTGTCGACCCGGCCCGCTGTCACTGCCCCGATCGCCAGCGCTCGCAACACCGAACAGCTCGCGGACCTGCTCCCGGCGGCGGATTTCGAGCTCACCGAGGCCGAGCTGGAAAGGCTCGCCAGCGCCTCGGCGTGATCCCGAACCCGCCGTCCCGTCGACACCGTTTTGGCCGCTGGCCGGGCAGGTGGGGATATGTCACCGTGGTTTTCCCAGCGCTGAGCGCTGACGTGCTGCCGAACAAGGGGAGACGGCATGGGATGGCACGTGACGGATCGCGCCTTCAAGCCGATCGATCGACAACGGTATCGGAACAAGATGCAGCGCGGTCTCGACGCGCTCGCCCGGATGCTCAACGACGGCAATTTCTCCTTCCCGCATCAGCAGATGGGACTGGAGATGGAATTGTGCTTGGTCGACGAGCACATGGAACCGTCCATGACCAACCTGGTGGTGCTGGAGAAAATCAGCGAGCCGATCTTCACCACCGAGCTGGGCCAGCAGAACATCGAGCTCAACGTCGAGCCGCGGGTCCTGGCTGGCGACAGCGCGCTGCACCTGGAGGAGCGGATTCGCGCGGCCCTGGAGCGCGCCGATGACTCCGCCAAGGACGCCGGGGCGAAGGTGGTCATGATCGGCACCCTGCCGACGCTGCGCAACCTGCACCTCGACCCGAGCTCGCTGACGGGCATGTCGCGCTACTCGGTGCTCAACGAGCAGATCATCCTGGCCCGCGGCGAGGAGATGCTGCTGGACATGGAGGGCGTTCCGCTCGGGGACGGCCCGGTGGAGCGGTTGCGCTCCTACGCCGATTCGATCGCCCCGGAGTCCGCCTGCACCTCGGTGCAGCTGCACCTGCAAGTCGCGCCGGAGGACTTCGCCGCGCACTGGAACGCCGCGCAGTGCCTGGCGGGCGTGCAGGTGGCCATCGGGGCGAACTCGCCGTTCCTGCTGGGCAAGGCGCTCTGGCACGAGACCCGCGTACCGCTGTTCCTGCAGGCCACCGACACCCGGCCCATGGAGCTGCGCAACCAGGGCGTGCGGCCGCGGGTGTGGTTCGGGGAGCGTTGGATCACCTCGATCTTCGACCTGTTCGAGGAGAACGTCCGCTACTTCCCCGCGCTCTTACCCGAACCGGAGGACGAGGATCCGGTCGCGGCGCTCGACGCGGGCCGCGCTCCCCGGCTCAACGAGCTCCGGATGCACAACGGCACCATCTGGCGGTGGAACCGCCCGGTCTACGACCTGGTCGACGGCGTTCCGCACCTGCGGGTGGAGAACCGGGTGCTGCCCGCCGGACCGTCGGTGGTCGACACGGTCGCCAACGCCGCGTTCTTCTACGGCGCCCAGCGCGCGCTCACCGAGCAGGACCGGCCACTGTGGACGCAGATGTCGTTCGCGGCGGCCGAGGAGAACTTCTTCTCCGGCGCCCGCAACGGTTTCGACGCGCACCTCTACTGGCCCAGCCTCGGCTGGGTCACCCCGGACGAACTCGTCCTGCGCAAGCTCCTGCCGATGGCCCACGAGGGCTTGGCGAACTGCGGCGTCTCCGAAGCGGCGCGCGATCACCTGCTCGGTGTCATCGAGCAGCGCTGCAAGGCGAAGCAGAACGGCGCCACCTGGCAGCGCAACGCGGTGGCCGCGCTGGAATCCCGCGGACTCGACCGCACCACGGCGTTGAGCACCATGCTCAGCCACTACGTCCACCTGGCCGACGACGGCGCCCCCGTGCACACCTGGCCCCTCCCTTGAGGAGATGTTTCAGCTCGGGGTTTGCGCGGCGGCGCCGGGAGCGCAACCCCGGACGCCGCCGAACCCCGGGATCCGCGACCTGAGAGCGACGTAACTCCACCCACCAGCCACAACCCCCACCGCCCCACCCGCACAGCACCCCGCTGACGGAATTGCCTGGAATTCCGCACCCCGAATTCCCTGGGAATCGGGGTGCGTTTTTTCGCGGTTTTTGGGGTTTGGCGGGGTTTCGTGCGTGCCGTGGGGTTCGTGCGTCTTGGGGATGCGCGTGCGTTCCAGGGGTTGGGTGCGGGCGTCTCGGGTGCCGTGTGGCCAATGATGGGTTGTTGCAATAGGGTGGCAACAGATAGGCGATGTTGATAATCGGAGGGAGTTACCTGGTGGCCGAGTACGTGTTGCCGGAGCTGGACTACGACTACGCCGCGCTGGAGCCGGCGATCTCCGGGGAGATCAACGAGCTGCACCACAGCAAGCACCACGCGACCTACGTCAAGGGCGCCAACGACACGATCGAGAAGATCGCCGAGGCGCGCGACAAGGGCGACTTCTCCTCGATCGTCGGCCTGGAGACCACGCTGGCCTTCAACCTCGCGGGCCACGGGATGCACCTGGTGTGGTGGAAGATCCTGTCCCCGCGCGGCGGCGACAAGCCCACCGGCGAACTGGCCGCCGCCATCGACGAGCACTTCGGCTCGTTCGACAAGTTCCGCGCCCAGATGGAGGCCGTGAGCACCACGATCCAGGGCAACGGCTGGGGCGTGCTGGCCTGGGACCCGATCGGCGAGCGGTTGATCACCCAGCAGCTGCGCGACCACCACTCCAACCTGGCGATCACCACGACCCCGCTGCTGGTCTTCGACATCTGGGAGCACGCGTACTACCTGCAGTACCGCAACGTGAAGGCGGACTACGTCAAGCAGCTGTGGAACGTCGTCAACTGGGACGAGGTCGCCAAGCGCTTCGAAGCCGCCCGCGCGGGCAAGAACGGGCTCCTGCTGCCCTGAGCCGCGCGGTGAGACCGGTGGTCAGTGCTCCGACAAGCCGACCGCCGACATGATCGAGCCCCGACCTCCCGAAGGAGGCCGGGGCTCGATCTGTTCCCGAACTGACTGCCGCTCCCACCACGAAGCGGACGTGTTTTAGGTTAGCCTAACCTGCTCCCCCTCGGCAACCCCGGATCTTCGCCGGGCCAGCACCGCCGCACCGGCGATCGCGGCGGCCAACGACAGCGCGCCGCCGAGCAGGATCGGCCAGCGCGGGCCGAAGGCCTCCGCGAGCCAGCCCGAGGCGAGCCCGCCCAGCGGCTTGCCGCCCATGAACAACAGCATGTACAGGCCCATCACCCGGCCCCGCATGGTCGGCTCTACCGAGAGCTGCACATTGGAGTTCGCGCTGGTGGTGAAGGTCATCACGGCCACCCCGACCGGGACCAGCGCGAGCGCGAAGAACTCGTAGGTGGGCATCATCCCCGCCAGCACTTCCAGCGCGCCGAACACGCCGGCGCCGATGAGCATCACCCGCACCCGCGTCCCGCCGCGCTTGCCGCTGCGGCGCGCGGCCAGCGCGGCGCCGGAGAGCGTGCCGACGGCGAGGCTGGTGATCAGCAGCCCGTAACCGGAGGCGTTGTGGCCGAATTCGTTGCGCGCCATCACCGCGAGGGTAGATTCGAAGTTCATCCCGAAGGTGCTGACGCAGAACACCAGCGCCAGGATCACCACCAGGTCCGGCCGCTTGCGCACGTAGCGCAGGCCCGCGAGCAGGCGCCCGCGTTCGGCCGAGTTGCCGTTGGCCCGGTGCAACCGGGCCGGATCCATCATGAGCAGCCCGGTCACCACGGCCACCGAGCTCAGGCCGTTGGCCACGAACACCCAGCCGGTGCCGACGGCCGTGATCGAGACTCCCGCGATGGCGGGTCCGACGATGCGCGCGAGGTTGAACGTCATCGAGTTCAGCGCGACGGCGTTGGTCAGCTGCGCGGGACCGACCATCTCGACCACGAAGGACTGCCGCACCGGGGCGTCGATCGCCGCGAAGCAGCCGAGCACGAAGCACAGCACGTAGACGTGCCACAGCTGCGCGAACCCGGACAGGTCCAGGGCGCCCAGCGCGAAGCCGCACAGTCCCAGCGCGACCTGGGTCGCGATCAGGATCCGGCGCTTGTCGAAGCGGTCGGCGAATACGCCGGCCCACAGGGTCAGCAGCAGCGTCGGGGTGAACTGCAACGCCACCGCGACGCCGAGCGCGGCCGGACTGCCGCCGGACAGCGTCAGCACGAGCCAGTCCTGGGCGGCGCGCTGCATCCAGGTGCCGGTCAGCGATACGACCTGCCCGGAGGCGTAGTAGCGGTAGTTGCGCTCTCGCAGGGAGCCGAACATCCCGCCACCTGCGCCCCGCCCTCGCCGCTGCGCGTGGTCGGCCGAACCGCCGCCCTGCGCTTCGGCCGCGGAACGGGACTGGTCAACCACGCTCGGTCGGACCGCCTTTCAGCGCTCGGTCATCACCGACTCGCCAATCGGTCGATGATCTCGGACGCGCGGCAGAGCACCGCACGTTCTTCAGCGTCCAGCTCCGCGAGGTGCTCGTCGAGCCATTTCTCGCGAATGGACACCTCCTCCTCGATGCGTTCCACTCCCGCGGGCGTGAGCTCCACGATGGCCTGCCTGCCATCGGTCGGGTGCGCGCGCCGGGCGACCAGGCCGTTCTCCTCCAGGGCGGCGATCACCCTGGTCATCGAGGGAGGCTGGACCCCCTCTTTGGCCGCGAGCTCTCCCGGAGTCATCGACCCGGCCTTGTGCAGGCACGACATGGCCGACAACTGGGACAGCGTGATGTGCGTGTCGGCGCGCTGCGCGCGCAACCGTCGGTTCAGGCGAACGACCGCGAGCCGCAGCCGGCTCGACAGGGTGCGCTCGCGCTCCGCAATATCGGACACGTCGTTAGTCTACCAAACTATGTCGGGTAATTCGGACAAACCGATCCGTTTGGGACCAGTGGCCGTCCACCCTAGCGACAGAATCCGCGAATGCATCGCATTCTCGACCAAGGAGATGCGATCGAGGCCATCCGGCCGCGAAAGCACCGGCGAACCGGCGGCGCCTCCTCCGGTTCACCGGTGCGGACCAGCAAGAACCCGTGTCGCGGGCGGCGCACCCGCGACCTGACGAACCCTCAGACGCCCAGCGCGGCGCTCAGCGGCCCGGAGGCGAAGTAGAGCACGAAGGCGGCCGCGACGACCCACATCAGCGGGTGGATCTCCCGGGACCGGCCGCCGAAGGCGCGCAGCAGCACGTAGCTGACGAACCCGGCCCCGATGCCGTTGGCGATCGAGTACGTGAACGGCATGACCACGATCGTCAGGAACGCCGGCAGCGCGACGGTGAAGTCGCCGAGGTCGATCTGCCGGATCTGGGCCAGCATCATCGCGCCGACCACGACCAGCGCCGGAGCGGCGGCCTCGACCGGCACCACCTGGTAGAGCGGCGTCAGGAACATCGCGGCCAGGAACAGCACGCCGGTGACCACGTTGGCCAGACCGGTGCGAGCGCCCTCGGCGATGCCCGAGGCCGACTCGACGAACACGGTGTTGGAACTCGCCGAACCCGCACCACCGGCGACCGCGCCGAGACCCTCGACAGCCAGCGCCTTGCCGATGCCCGGCACGTTGCCGTCCTTGTCGGCCAGGCCGGCTTCCTTGCTCAGCCCGGTCATGGTGCCCATGGCGTCGAAGAAGTTGGCCAGCACCAGGGTGAACACCAGCATCGCGGCGGCCAGCGCGGGCAGCCGGGTGAAGGCGCCGAAGGAGATGTCACCGACCAGCGACAGGTCCGGCAGCCCGGCGACCTGCTCCGGCAGCGCCGGGTACCCCAGGTTCCAGCCCGTCTTGCCGGTCTCGCTGGAGGAACCGGCGTGGAAGATCGACTCGATGATGATCGAGAGCACCGTGGTGACCGTGACGCTGATCAGAATGCCGCCCCGCACGTTGCGGGCGACCATGATCGAGGTCAGCACCAGCCCGAAGACGAACACCGCGGTCGGCCAGGACGCGATCGAACCGTCGATGCCGAGCCCGACCGGGACGGTGGTGTCGGCGGCGTCCGGCAACCGGCGCACGAACCCGGAGTCGACCAGGCCGACGAAGGAGATGAACAGGCCGATGCCGACCGCGATAGCGGCCTTGAGCTCGGGCGGAACGGCGTCGAACACGGCCTTGCGGAAGCCGGTGGCCACCAGCACCAGGATCACCAGGCCGTCCACGACGACCAGACCCATCGCCTCCGGCCAGGTGACCTGCGGAGCGATGGTCACGGCGAGCAGCGTGTTGATGCCCAGCCCGGTGGCGATCGCGAACGGGTAGTTGGCGATCAAGCCGAACAGGATGGTCATCACCCCGGCGACCAGCGCCGTGGCGGCCGCGACCTGCGGGATCGGCAGGATGTTGCCCAGCACGTCGCGCTTGGCGCCGGCGTCGGTGGCGGAGTGACTGCCGAGGATCAGCGGGTTGAGCACGATGATGTAGGCCACTGTGACGAACGTGACCAGTCCGCCGCGAAGCTCTCTGCTCAGGCTCGACCCGCGCTCGGTGATCTTGAAATAGCGGTCCAGTAATGACGTAGTGCGTTCGGTCGTCTCCACCATGTGACTTTCCAACTTCCGGTGGCCTGTGCGCGGGCCGTTGTTACCGGGAGTAGCCTGCCTGACGTGGCACAAGACGGCGAAAGCGCCCCCTCGGACGCCCACCACCGACCGGTCCCCGGCCTGCCGCGCAGGCTCGCGGACCCGACCCCGGTCGTGCTGCTCGGCACGGCGCTGTGGCTCGTCGCCGCCGTGGTCCTCGGCTGGCGCGACGCCGCCGACGGCAGCCTGGACGTCCACTTCTGGACCGCGGTGGCGGGCACGACGCTCGGCGTCATCGGCTACGGCGTCTTCCGCTGGCAGCGCAGCGCCGCGCGGCGCGGCTCCCGCGGTTCCTGGCAGGGATTGTCCGGCCTGGACAGCTGACAGCGACGGCGCGCTCGATGCGGCCGAGGTGCGCGTTGCGGCTGTTCGGCAGGACGTGGGTGAAGGCGCCCACGTCTCCCGCTCCCGCGAACACGATTCCCTCCTCCGTGGCAGCCAGCCGGACGATCCGGCCGCGCGGGGAGCTGATCGTCGTCAGCGAATCGTTCTCGCCGTCGTAGGCGGAGATCAGCTCGCCGTCGTCGACGGTGAAGATCAACTCGCCGTCCCGGACGGCGAACGGGTGGCGCTCCGGAAGGCCGGATCGAGCATCGGTGTACGGCAGGACGTCGGCGCGCCCGTCCATCCCCTCTCCCAGGTCCGCCCCCTCCGGCGGTGCGAGATGCAGCCCGCCCGCGTGCTCGGCCGATCCGTCGAAGACGGAGACGATCTCGGGCTCGGCGTCATCGACGATCGGGTCGCCGAGGTCGTCCAGGAGAGCGTTGGACGCGGTCCGCATTCCGCCCGCCGCGCTCAACAACACGAGGTCGCCGTCGTCGCGGACCATCGGGATCACGACGCCTTTCCCGCGCGAATGGTTGAAGCTTGGGGAGCTTTTCGGGCGTTCGGACTAGCCCGCGGGGCCGTCAGGGCCGTGCTGACCGCACCGCGTACATCTGGGGATCCTCGGTGCTCACTCCGTAGAGGACGCCGCCTACCCAGTGCAGATCGTCACCACGAGGAGCGACCTCGCTGATCCGCCCCAGCTCGACCTCGCGGCCGCGCGAGCCGTAGGTGAACACCCCGACGTCACCTGGCGCCGCGAACACGACTCCCTCCCCGGTCCGTCCGATCGGCCGGGTGCCGTGACCCGCCGCGGGACGGCCCGGGCCGCGGTCGTCGCGCCGCAGGTCGGCCGTGGTGATGAACCGGCCCCCGGCTACCGTGCCGGTCAGGATTCCGTCGCCGATGACGAACGGGAAGCGGCGCGGGAAACCCGGCCGCGGCGCGTTGGCGGGCAGCACGTCGAGCGAACCCCTCGGCCCCTCGACCTCCAGGACGCCGGTGCGCCGGGCTGATTCGTCGAAGAGCAGGACGCGGCCCGGCCGCGCGGTGTCGTCGACGACGGCGGGGGGATCCGTCGAGATCGCCACCGAGCGCCCCGCGACTCCGCCGAGGTCGGCGGCGCCCCTCCGCGAGCCGTCCGCGGCGCCCAGCAGCTGGAGGTACTTGCGACCGCTCGCGCAGCGAACCGGGACCACGACCGTTCGGCCCAAGGCAGGCCCGCTCGGGTGGCAGCCCTCCGGGACGCTCCAGCGCCAGATCTCGCCGCCGTCCCCGGCCCGCGCGGCCAGGAAGTGCCCGTCCCAACTCGCCAGCACCGCGTTGCCGACGAACTCGGCGCGCACGCCGCGACCCGGCCCGGCGGGCAGCGACCGGCGCCAGATCGGTTCGCCGGTGCGCAGGTCGATCAGGGCGATGCCGGTGCAGTTCACCGCCACGTCGCTGGTCGCGATGCCGTAGGCGACGATCCCCAGCCCGTTGCGGGTGCCCCGGCTCATGCCGCACAGCGCGTCGGCCCGCCTCTCGGGGGACAGGCTGCGACCGGTGGCCCGCCAGACGTTCTCGCCGTCCTCCCCGCGGTAGGCGGTCAGCGAGCTGTGCCGGGCGACGATCAGCGAGCCCCCGGAGACCCAACTGCCCAGCGGCTCTTCCCCACCACCGGAGCTGCTCCAGACCACTCTCGCCGGATCGGGCGGTGATTGCGCCTCGCGTGCCGCCGACCACACCGCCCAGGTGACGCCGGCACCGCCGGCGGCGACCGCCGCGAAGCCCACCAGAATTCCGACCAGCGTCATCGCCAGCCACAAGCGCGACATCCAGAAGCTCCCGAAGACCGGACGTTTGGACCGGGATCATGCCCTTCATCACACGAACGGGTGGGGCTTGTGGATCAGGTTCATCCGGACAGCGCAGTCAGCGCAGCAACGTCGTGGCTTCCGGATCGGCGAGCAGGGCCGCGAGGGCGAAGCGTTCGTGCCAGCAGTCCGCCGCCCAGGCCAGCGCGCGAGCGAGCCCGTCCGGAGCGCGTTCGGCGTGCACCGCACCATCCGAGGCGACCCACCAGTGCACCTGCCGCTGCCCCTCCCGGGTCTGCACGAACAGCTTGTCGTGCAGCGCGATCGCACCGGAGGGCACCGGGATGCCCAGCAGCTCGCAGGCGCCCGGAACGCGGGCGATCTCGGCCCAGGGCTCGGTCCGCTCCCCCGCAGTCTCGACGCGCATCGAGTTCTCCTCCGAGGACAGCGGCAGGTCCAGGAGCTCGGCGAGCGCCTCGGCGTCGAAGCGCTCCGGGCTGCCACCGGCGACGACCAGCGGAGCGTCCAGCACCGAGAGCATCCACGGCTCGTCCAGCACGACTGCCCGGCCGGTGCTGACCACGGCTCCGGAGATCGAGCGCACCTGCTCCGGCGGGTCCAATTCGGACGGATCAACGGTTCCCGCGCCGACCGCCTCGGACAGCACCCGGTGCGCGCGCAGCGCGGTGCCCGCGCGCACCGCCCGTTGCGGATCCCCGAGCCTGCGCAGCAGGTCCGCGGCGTCCTCCGCGTCGTCGATGCGCAGCTCGGCGCGCACGCCCGCCAGCAGCAGCGCCTCCGCGGGAAGCTCCAGATCCGGCACCGGGTCGTAGAGCCCGGCGAGATCCTCGGCACCGGGCATTCGCCACTGGCGCGGCGGACGTCCGGCCAGCAGCGCGTAGCGGGCGATCCACCAGCGCGTGTAGTTGCCGGGCTCGCGCAGCGCGCGCAGCGTTTCGGGTTGGCTCACCAGCAGCCGGAGCGCCGCGGGCCAGGCGTCGTCGGCGACGAGGTCCAGGTCGCGAACCGCCGCGAACCGCGCGGGCGGCCATTCCGCCGGTGCGGCGGCCTCCCGCTCGGTCCACCACAGGTGCGAGTCGCCGAAGTCCTCGTCGGGCTCGGCCGGGTCCTCCTCGACGTGCACGGCGAAACCGTCCAGCACGCCGACCGAGAGCAGCAGGTCATCGGACCACTCCCCGGCGAAGTCTTCGTCCAATGTGGACAACGGGCCGTCGTCGCCGATGTGCTCGGCATCCAGCACGTCCAGCAGCGCGGCCTCGGGCAGCAGCAACTCGTCCGCCCGGCGGAAGTCACCGTCGGCGGTGGGCAGAGCCAGCGAACCCAGCCAGTCGCGCGAACCGGCCTCGGAGACCAGCCGCAACACCGCTTCGGCCAGCGGGCGCACGTCGACGCCCGCGAGCGCGTCGGAGACGCTGCCGCGCACCGCCTCGGACAGCGGCGGGGCGTCCAGGAGTTCGGCCGGACCGGCGGAATGCGCCCCGAGCTTGGCCAGCAGCGGGTGGGTCGCCTCGGGATGCGCGATCCGCAGTCCGGAGATGTCCAGCGTGGACAGCAGGGTGGCCGGGTCCGGATCGGCGTCCTGCTGCCCCAGCAGCACATCGCGAACCCCGCTGACGGTGCGACCGTCGGCCAGCGGCACCGGCAGCGCGGTGAACTCCTCGTGGGCCACCGGGTCGGAGTCCTCGATCGGCGCGAGCGCGTCGTACAGCCGACGCCACCAGTGCGGCGTCCGCTGCAAGCCGGTGACGGCCTCGACCAGCTCGGCCGCACCGACCCGCCGGACCTCGAGGGCCTGCAGCGAACCGCGATGCCCGCGCTCGGACAGCTCGGCGGCGAGCAGGCCCGGGACGACCTCGTGCAGCAGCTCGACCAGCTCGGGCGAAACGTGCTCCAGCACGCGGGCTTCCACCGGCGCGACGAACTCGTCGCCGGCGCCGGGCAGCCAGGGCACCACCCGCAACCGGTCCCCGATCCGCTGGCGCAACGTGTCATCCACATCGGACAACGGGAAGCCGGGCAACGGGACCATGGCGGTGCGGTGCTCGGCGGTCAGCTTGTCCACCAGCGCCGGGTAGCTCTCCGCCGCGAAGGTCAGCACCGCGTCGGTGGCCGGCGAGGCGGCGACCCGCCGCCGGTCGGCCTCCACCGGCACGTCGGCCAGCAGCCGCGCGGGCACCGACAGGCGCTCCTCGGTCGGCGTCGGCGTGTGCAGCACGTCCTCGCTCAGCGGTTCCGGCCTGCCCTCGGCGTCCACCGGTACCGCCCAGGCGATCCGCCAGCGCGCGCCGTCCCTGGCCTCGACACCGACGCCTTCCAGAACGGAGTCGCCGAGCTCACCGGACGCTCGGTGCACCACCCACCGGTCGCTGCGCGCCGGCCCCGCCACGAGGACGCGGTCATCGGTCTCGTCGGTGCGGGTCCAGGTCTGCGCGCCGACCCCGATCTCGGTCAGCGCGGGCAGCGCCAGCAGCAGGTCGGGAGCTTGTTCGGCGCAAGCGGTCAGCAGCGCGTCGGCGTCCACGTCGGCGCGCAGCGGCAACCGGACCTCGGTGCTGAACCCCTCGGGCGGCCGGTCGTCGACCTCCCAGGGCAGCCGCAGCACTGGAACCGCGCCCTCGCGCCGCCGCATCTCCACGGCGGGACCGGGCAGGTCGGCGACCGCGTCCCGGGTGCGCTCAGCGGAGAACTCCACCGCACCGGAGCTCGACACGACGCGCGGCGAATCGGAAACCGCCAGCACGGCGGCGAAACCCACGCCGAAGCGGCCGACGGTCGCACCCTCGCGCTTGGCCGACGCGCGCAGCGAGGCGAGCGCCGCCACGCCGTCCGGAGTCAGCGGCGCGCCGGTGTTGGCGACCCGCAGCTCCCGGCCGGTCGATTCGACCCGCAGCACGCCGCCGGTGCCCGCGGCATCGGCCGCGTTCTGCGCCAGCTCGACCAGCAACCGGTCGCGATAGCCGCCGAGGCGAAGGTCCTCCTCGGCGTTGGCGTCCTCCCGGAACCGCGTCGGCGAGGCGTCCCAGGACTGCAGCACGCCGTGCCGCAGCGCGGCCGCACCGAAGTGGTTCGGCTCGCTCACCCGCGCCCCGTGGAGCGCGGCTCGAAGTCCAGCGTGGTGTCGTCGTAGACGACCTCGGCGACCGGAACGGTCGAGGACACGTCCACCTCGACCTCGGAATGCGCGCCGCAGCCGAACTCGACGCTGACCACCCGGCCATCGGCGGGCGCCTGCTCGTTGCCGCACACGCCGAAGGCGCTGCCCATCGAACCGGCGAGCTTGACGAAGAAACCGCAGGTGCCGCAGGCCGCCGGGGCCAGTCGCGCGGTCTCGGAGTCCGGACCGAACTCGCCCGCGTACCAGCGCTCGGCGGCATCGACGCGGCCCTCGAAGCTGAGCACCCGCTTGCGGCCGAGGCCGACCTCGTCGGCCAGGTCGCCCAGTCCCGGATCATCGGCGGCCAGGTGTCCCGGGGCGAGCCTGCGATCCTCCGCGCTGGGCGGCAGCAGATCACCGGCGCCGAGATCTCCCGGCCGGACCCGGTCTCGCCACGGCACCCAGTCCGGCGCCGTCAGCGCCGTGGGACCGGGCAGCAGGACGACCTCGCTGACGGTCACCGGTTCGCCCGGGCCGACGCTGGCGACGGTGACCGCCCAGCGCCACCCGACATAACCGGGGTAGTTCGACTCGAAGTAGTGCGTGACGGCGTTCGGCCCCTCGGGCTCGACCCCGACGTGCGCACCCACCGGTTCCGGCGAAGCGGCGTCGACTGACAGGACCGGCGAACCGAGCGGGTCCGGACCGGGCCGCGTCTCGTCCTCCGCCGCAGCTCGCGCGACGTCCTCCGCCGCGGCGAGCTCCGGGTTCAACGGCTCGGCGGCAGGCTGCCCGGCATCGTCGTACCGGGCGTCCGCGCCTGGGCTGGTCATCGGAGCAGGCATAGGCGTCACACGTCCGATTGTGCCGTACGACCTCTCGGCCGCACGCGGCTGTGCCTGCGCGGCGAGCCGTGTCAGGCTTTCGGGGTGCGACTGGCCCGAAACGGACGTGTCTTGTGTTGCGTGCTGCTCACCTTCGCCCTGGGTGTCGCGTGCGCGCCGCATGTACCAGCGCAGCGCGACGGCCAGGACGACCGCGAGCAGACCGATCAGGGCGTGAGGCACTCGGGAAGCGTGCCACACCTGCGAGCCGAGGTGATCAACACGCTCCCGCACGATCGCTCCTCGTTCACTCAGGGCTTCGAAATCGCCGACGGGACCCTCTACGAAGGCACCGGGAAGCGCGGCTCGTCGCTGCTGCGCGCCACGGACCTGACCAGTGGTTCGGTGCTGACCGAGGCGCCGCTGCCCGCAGCCTTCTTCGGTGAGGGGATCACCGTCACGAACGACCGTATCTGGCAGCTCACCTGGGAGGAAGGGGTTGCTTTCGAACGCGACCGGCGAACCCTGCGCGAGCTGCGGCGAGTGGACTACGCGGGCGAGGGCTGGGGCCTGTGCCACGACGGCTCGCGACTGGTGATGAGCGACGGGAGCGACCGGCTGACCTTCCGGGACCCGGTCTCGTTCGAGCAGGTGGGCTCGGTCCGGGTGGCGCTGGACGGCCGCCCGGTGCAGGAGCTCAACGAGCTGGACTGCTCCGGCGGGTCGGTGTGGGCCAACATCTGGCACAGCGATCAGATCGTGCGGATCGACCCCGCGACCGGGCAGGTCACCGCGGTGGTCGACGCCTCGGGGTTGCTGAGCCCGGAGCAGCAGGCGCGCGCGGGCGTGCTCAACGGCATCGCCGCGGTGCCCGGGACCGACGAGTTCCTGCTGACCGGGAAGAACTGGCCGACGATCTTTCGGGTGCGGTTCGCGCCCGCCTGATCGGTCGCGGCGAGGCGTCGGTGTCCGGTTCGACGGGTTATCCGGGTTTGCGGTGCCGGTGAGGCAGGATGGGAGCCATGGGGAAGCGCGGGGACCCTTCGGGGCGGGCCGGCTGGGGTGCCGGGCAGCGCGGCAAGCGCGGCGACTACCACGACGGGACGCACTCGACGCAGCGGTTCGAGGGCCCTCCGGAGTCCGCGCGGCGCTACCCCTGGCAGCACGACCCGGACTACGACGGCCGGACCGGGCCGCTGCCGCCGCTTCCCGAGGACCACCCGGGACGCGCCGAGCACGATCGGAACCACGCTGGGGAAGCGCCGCGGGACACCGCCGGGCGAGCGGATCCCGCCGAGGAACCCGAGAGCGCGGAAGCCGGGTCCGCGGACGCCCCGAACGGGCCGCGCGGCCCCAAGAAGATCACCGTCACCCGGGTCGTGGGGTGGCGCAGCAAGGACCTGACCCAGCGCGCGATGCGCGCGTTCTTCTCGCTGGCCCACGCCGACGGCGCCGATCGCTCCGGACTGGCGAAGTTCACCTACGCGGTGATGGGCAACTACGCCGTCGACGCCGCGATGGCCGTCGCGCTGGCCAACACCCTGTTCTTCTCCGCGGCCACCGCCGAGAGCCGGGACAAGGTCGCGCTGTACCTGCTGATCACGATGGCCCCGTTCGCGGTGATCGCACCGGTGATCGGCCCCGCGCTGGACCGGCTGCAGCAGGGCCGCCGCGTCGCCCTCGCCGCCTCGTTCGGCGTCCGAGTGGTGCTCGCCGGGGTGATGGCGCTGAACTTCGACAGCTGGTTGCTGTACCCGGCCGCGCTCGGCTGCATGGTGCTGTCGAAGTCGTTCACGGTGCTGCGCTCGGCCATGACTCCCCGGGTGCTGCCCGACCAGATCACGCTGACCAAGGCGAACTCGCGGCTGACCACCTTCGGCCTGGCCGCAGGCGGCGTTCTCGGCGGGATCGCCTCCGCGGTCGCCTGGCTGCTGGGTTCGGAGGGCGCGCTGTGGTTCATGGCCGCGCTCGCCGCGGGCGGCGGGTGGCTGTGCCTGCGCATCCCCGGCTGGGTGGAGAGCACCGAGGGCGAGCTGCGCACCTCGCTGAACCCGCAGCCGAGGCAGTCCCGCAAGGTGGCACTGAGCGCGCACGTGGTGGTGGCGCTGTGGGGCAACGGAGGCGTCCGGCTGCTCACCGGGTTCCTGACGCTGTTCGCCGCGTTCGTGATCAAGCACAACACCCAGCACGAACCGCAGATGCAGCTGGTGCTGCTGGGCATGGTCGGCGGCGCAGCGGGATGCGGCAGCTTCCTGGGCAACGCCATCGGCTCGCGGATGCAGTTCGACAAGCCGAACCGCACGATCATCGCCTGCCTGAGCTCGGTGCTGGCTGTGGTGGCCTGCGCGGCCGTGCTGGCCGGCCTCCCGCTCGCGGTGACGCTGGGCCTGGTCGGCGCGACGGCGAGCGCGCTGGCCAAGGTGTGCCTGGACGCGGTGATCCAGCGTGACATGCCCGAGGAGTCCCGGGCCTCGGCGTTCGGCCGTTCCGAGACCGTGCTGCAGCTGAGCTGGGTGTTCGGCGGCGCGCTCGGCGTGCTGCTGCCACCGGTGTACTGGATCGGGTTCGCCGTGGTCGCGGCGCTGCTGGCGCTGGTGCTAGCGCAGACGATCCTGTGCGGCCGGGGGTCGAGCCTGCTGCCACCGCTGCCCCGCCGCGCACCGGCCACCGCGCGCTCATCGGTCGGGTCGTAGGCTCAGCGGCGTGCATCGAGGACTGAAGCCGCTGCTGGCCGTGGCCGCCGTCACGCTCGCCGCCGGGTGCGGAGCGCCCAGCGACCCGGAGGTCACCTTCTACTCCCACGGGAACTCGGTGGAGGTGAAGCCGGCCCAGTACTGCGACCCGACCGGGCAGGACTGCTCGAAGCCGCCCGCCGATCCGGCCGGTGAGCTGCGCATGACCGGCCGCGATCCGCTGCAGATCTCAGTGCCGAACGAGGTCGCGTCGACCCCGTGGCAGGTCGCCTTCATCTACCGCGACATCGCGGGCAACGAGGTCGAGAGCCGCAGCGAGGTCTTCCCGCCGGACACCCGGCACGCCTACACCCTGCACCTGCCGCCGGACGCGGCGCGCATCGAGCACGTCGAGGTCCAGCAGTTCTCCGCCCTGCTCACCGCGGGACCGGACGGCGGCGTCCAGTTCGGCATCGGCGGCAGCTGGGTCCTCAACGTCCACGAGTGACCCACCCATCCGACAGTTCTGCCTAAGGAGTCCTTGCAGAATGCGGCGGAGCCGCGTGCGATGCGGGACTCAGCTCGCGCCGCGGCGGGTTCTCAGACGTCGTCGGACGAGGACAGCCGCAGCGCCGCGCAGGTGGCTACTCAAGTCGCGGATCCCGCAGCCCGGCGGCGTCTGAGGTTCCGCTCCCGGCACCGCCACGCAAACCCCAAACTGAAATGTCCTCTAAAACTGTGGCGCCTCCGGAGCCCGAAATGCCCGGACAGTTCCAGGGGTCCTTGCGGTGTGCGGCGGAGCCGCATGCGGTGCGGGACTCAGCTCGCACCGCCGCGGGTTCTGACGCGTCGTGTGGCGAGGACAGCCGCGACGCCGCGTAGGCCGCTACTCGAGGAATGGATCCCGCAGCCACACGACGCGTCAGGTTCGGCCACCGGCACCGCCACGCAAGCCCGAACTGAAACATCTCCCAAGGCGCCTTGGCGTCCTAGTTGCCGCCCGGGTCGAGTTCGCGGGCGACCGCGCGGACCACCTCGCCGATGGTCTTGGCCGTCTTGCGGTCCGGGTACTTCCCCCGGCGCAGCTCGGGCTGCACCTTCGCCTCGAGCAGCTTGATCATGTCGTCGACCATGCCGTGCAACTCGTCGGCGGGGCGGCGGCGCGCCTCCGCGACCGACGGCGGCGCGTCCAGTAACTTGACCTTCAGCGCTTGCGGGCCGCGGCGGCCCTGCGCCATGTCGAAGTCGACGCGCTGCCCGGTCTTGAGCGCATCCACACCGGATGGCAACGCGGAGGCGCGCACGTAGACGTCCTCACCACCATCCTGGGTCAGGAAGCCGAAGCCCTTTTCCGAGTCGAACCACTTGACCCTGCCGGTCGGCACTGTCCTCACCGTTCCCTGTCGAATGCGCTGACCCGCTGCCCGGGTCCCGTCTGCCATGGCACATCGCGGCGGGAACAGGCCCGTCACGACGAAAGCGCCCCGTAAACGCCACGCAGGTTGCGCGCGCCGGGACGCGTCGTACCAAGCCTACCGCGTAGACGGGAGAAATCACTCATCCTTATCGACCAAGACCCGCTGCCCCGCCCGGAAGCCGGTTGAATACGCTGCTCGCATGGCAGATACCACTCGCCGATCCGCGCTGCTGCCGACCGCGCTGGTGCTGTTCGGCCTCGGCCTGGCCGCCATCATCGCGATCTTCGCGCTGTACGCCGCGGGTCACACGAACCTGCCGGTCTGGCTGAACGCCGCCGCCCTGCTGTGCCCGGCGGGACTGATCTTCGGCGTGATCGCCTCGATCGTGCGGGCGCGCCGCGACCGCGGCTCCCCGGCGTCCTGACCTAGGCGTTCTCGGCGAGCCAGGCCGGGAACTCGGTGAGCTCGCCGAGCACCACGTCGGCGCCGAGCTCGCGCAGCTGCCCGGCGGTGTAGGGCCCGGTGGCCACACCGACGGCGAGCGCGCCCGCGGCCTTCGCCCCGGCGATGTCGCCGTGGTGGTCGCCGACGTAGATGGTGGCGCCCTCGGCGCGCAGCACGTCGCCCTTGGCCTCGGCGAAGACCTCGCCCGCCAGCCGGTCGACCTCCCACCCCAGCGCCTTGAGGTGCAGCGCGGCGTTCGGCTCGTACTTGCCGGTGATCACCAGGGACCGCGCTCCGCGATCGCGAACCGCATCCAGCGATTCCTCCGCGCCCGGCAGGGCGACGGTGTCCCCGATGACCACGGTCGGGTAGATCGCGCGGAAGTGGGCGACCATCCGCTCGATGAGCGGCTCGTCGAAGCCGTAGCCGCGCAGCACGTGGTCCAGCGGCGGCCCCAGGTTCGCGGCGAAGTGCTGCGCGTCCACCTGGGTGCCGAACTCGGCGTTGACCGCTCCCATCGCGCGCACCATGCCGGGACGCGCGTCGATCAGGGTCAGGTCGAGGTCGAAACCGATGGCCGGGGCGCTGCGTTCTTCCACCACGAGCTCCACCTTACGGATGACCGCAGATGCCTCCGGAACCTTGACTCGGAACTGACCGGTATCGAAAATTGCCGGGTAATCCGCCTCACAATTCCGGGCGCACCTGGAGACTCGATGACGAGCACTCACTCCCCCCGCCGCGAGGGCTTCCACTCCCTGCGCGAACGCGGGTTCAACTGGGACTCCCTGCCGTTGCGGCTGTTCAACAAGGGCAACGCGAAGTTCTGGAACCCCGCGGACATCGACTTCAGCCAGGACGCCGAGGACTGGCACAACCTCACCGAGCACGAGCAGCGCAGCGTGGCGGCCCTGTGCGCCCAGTTCATCGCGGGCGAGGAAGCGGTCACCGAGGACCTGCAACCGTTCATGGCCGCGATGGCGGCCGAGGGCCGCTTCGGCGACGAGATGTACCTCACCCAGTTCTGCTTCGAGGAGGCCAAGCACACCCAGGTCTTCCGGCTCTGGATGGACGCCATCGGCCTCACCGAGGACCTGCACGAGCTGGTGGGCAGCCGGGGTTACCAGGAGATCTTCTACCGGGCGCTGCCCGAGTCGCTCAACGCGCTGCACGACGACCCGAGCCCGCGCAACCAGATCCGCGCCTCGGTGACCTACAACCACGTCGTCGAGGGGACCCTCGCGCTGACCGGCTACTACGCCTGGCACAAGATCTGCGTCAGCCGCGGCATCCTGCCCGGCATGCAGGAGATCGTGCGGCGCATCGGCGACGACGAGCGCAGGCACATGGCCTGGGGCACGTTCACCTGCCGCAGGCACGTGGCCGCCGACGAGCGCAACTGGGACGTCGTCGAGGAGCAGATGAACGAGCTGCTGCCGCACGCGATCGAGCACGTCCAGTGGCGCCCGGACGACGCCCCGGAGCAGATGCCCTTCGAGCTGGACACCGACGAGCTCACCGCCTACGCGTCCGACCGGGCGACCCGCAGGCTGGGCGCGATCGCCAGCGCCAAGGGGATGCCGCTGGCCAAGATCGACGTCGACGCGGAGCCCGAGGCCCTGGAGGAGAGGTTCGGCGAGGAGGACGCCGCCGAGCTGGACAAGCTGCGCACCTGAGCGCAGAACCGCGCAAACCGGGAGGCCCGTGCGGTGTGCGGCGGTAGCCGCTGTTTCAGGTGCGCGAACTCAGCACCGCGGCGGGTTCTGCCGCGTCGTGCGGCGAGGACGGCGACGCCGCGCGGGTCGCTACTCGAGGAGCGGCTCCCGCAGCCGCACGACGCGGCAGGTTCCGCCACCGGCCCCGCCACGCGAGCCCCGCACTGGCAAATCCCCGCACCTCAGTCCAGGCCGAGCAGCTTGCGGGCTTGCTCGCGCATCTCGACCTTGCGGACCTTGCCGGTCACCGTCATCGGGAACTCGTCGACCACCCGCACGTAGCGCGGGATCTTGTAGTGCGCCAGCTTGCCGGTGCAGAACTCGCGCAGCGCCTCGGCGGTGAGTTCCGGCGCCCCTTCGCGCAACCGCACCCAGGCCATCAGCTCCTCGCCGTACTTCTCGTCCGGGACGCCGATGACCTGGGCGTCGAGGATGTCCGGGTGGGTGTAGAGGAACTCCTCGATCTCGCGGGGATAGACGTTCTCCCCGCCGCGGATGACCATGTCCTTGATCCGGCCGGTGATCGAGACGTAGCCGTCCCGGTCCATGACCGCCAGGTCACCGGTGTGCATCCAGCGCGCGGCGTCGATGACCTCGGCCGTCTTGTCGTCCTGCTCCCAGTACCCGAGCATCACCGAGTACCCGCGGGTGCACAGCTCGCCGGGTTCGCCGCACGGGACGGTCAGCCCGGTGACCGGGTCGATGATCTTGACCTCCAGGTGCGGGCCGACCCTGCCCACCGTGGACACCCGGCGTTCGAGCGAGTCGTCCGCGCGGGTCTGGGTGGACACCGGGCTCGTCTCGGTCATGCCGTAGCAGATCGCCACCTCGCGCATGCCCATCCGGTCGATGACCTGCTTCATCACCTCGGCCGGGCACGGCGACCCCGCCATGATGCCGGTGCGCAGCGAGGACAGGTCGAAGGACTCGAAATCGGGGTGGTCGAGCTCGGCGATGAACATCGTCGGCACGCCGTAGAGCGAGGTGCACCGCTCCGCCTGCACCGCCGCCAGCGCCGTTCCCGGGTCGAAGGCCTCCGAGGGGATGACCATCGCCGAGCCGTGACTGGTGCTGGCGAGGTTGCCCATCACCATCCCGAAGCAGTGGTAGAAGGGCGGCACGATCGCGACCCGGTCGGCCTCGGTGTAGCCGCAGAGCTCGCCGACGAAGAACCCGTTGTTGAGGATGTTGTGGTGCGACAGGGTCGCGCCCTTGGGGAACCCGGTGGTGCCCGAGGTGTACTGGATGTTGATCGGGTCGTCGGCCGACAGCCGGATCCCGTTCAGCCGCTCCGGGTCCGCCCGCGTGTCCGCCAGGGCTTCCCATTCCGGCGAATCCAGGAACACGATCTGCTCCAGGGCCGCGCAGTGCCCGCGCACCTCGTCGGCCATCGCCACGTAGTCGGAGGACTTGAACGACTTCGCCGACACCAGCATCCGGATTCCGGACTGGTTGAGCACGTACTGCAGCTCGTGCGCGCGGTAGGCGGGGTTGATGTTGACCAGGATGGCGCCGACCTTGGCGGTGGCGTACTGGGTGATCGTCCACTCCGCGCGGTTCGGCGCCCAGATGCCGACCCGGTCGCCCTTGCCGATGCCCGCGTCGAGCAGCCCCGTGGCCAGCGAGTCGACCGCGGCCACGAACTCCCGGTAGCTCCAGCGGCGACCGGTGACGCACTCGACCAGCGCGTCGCGCTCGGGGAAGCGGGCGGCGGTGCGGTCCAGGTTCACACCGATGGTGTCGCCCAGCAGCGGGACTTCCGAAGTGCCGGAGTCGTAGCTCGACAAGACCGGTTCGGTGGCATCCACGTTGACAACCTCCGATGCTGCGGTGACTCGGACCACTCATCTTGAACCGTTCGCCGCAGCTGAGCCACCCCCGGAAGAGCCTGGTGCCCGAACTCGCGGGCGGAACGATCCGGATGCGGAAGACGAACTGACATGGGTGAAAATCCGCCGCGATCGCGTATGCTCAGTCCCCCGAACGGGTCGCATTGCTGTCCACCGATCGCCGGATTGGGGAAGCAAACATGATCACCGAACTTGAGCTGGAACGCGTGGCCGCCGCGATCGAACGCGGGTTCCGGCACGAAGCCGATCCGGACTGGACCGAGGTGGAGCGCCTCCGCCTGGAGGCCGACCTGGTCGACCGCTTGGCCGCCTCCCAGCGGCACTGGTCCGGGCCCCTGTCCCGGCGCGCGGAGCTGCTGCGCGACGCGGCCGAGCGGATGGCCGACGACCTCACCGGCGTCACCACCGCGATCGACGTGGACGACCCGACGCCGGCCAGCAGGTCGTGAGCGCCGGATCGCGCCCACGACCGTGCCGGGTCACGACTTGAACGGATCCATCACGTGGTCGGTGAGGTCGGTGATCGAGCCGATCACCTTCGTCGGGCGGTACGGGAACAGCTCGGCGGTGTCCTCGCCCGAGATCCCGGAGAGCACCAGGATCGTCTGCAGGCCCGACTCGAGCCCGGAGCGGACGTCGGTATCCATCCGATCACCGATCATCAGCGTGTTCTCCGAGTGCTTGCCGAGGTGGCGCAGCGCGGAGCGCATCATCAGCGGGTTCGGCTTGCCCACGTAGTACGGCGCGCGACCCGTGACCCGCTCGATCAGCGCGGCCACCGCGCCGGTCGCGGGCAGCGTCCCCTCGCGGCTGGGGCCCTTCTCGTCGGGGTTGGTGGCGATGAACCGGGCACCGCCTTCGACCAGCCGGATCGCCTTGGTGATCGCCTCGAAGCTGTAGGTGCGGGTCTCCCCGAGGATCACGTAGTCCGGCTCGCGATCGGTGAGCACGTAGCCGATGTTGTGCAGCGCCGTGGTCAGGCCGGATTCGCCGACCACGAAGGCCGAGCCGCCCGGACGCTGGGTCTGCAGGAACTGCGCGGTGGCCAGCGCCGAGGTCCAGATCGACTCCTCCGGCACGTCCAGCCCGCTGCGCAGCAGGCGAGCCCGCAGGTCGCGCGGGGTGTAGATCGAGTTGTTGGTGAAGACCATGAACGGTATGTCGTTGTCCTTGAGAGCACCCAGGAACCTGTCGGCTCCCGGCACCATGTGCTCCTCGTGGACGAGCACGCCGTCCATGTCCATCAGGTAGGTCCAGCGGGATGGCTCAGTCACGCCCCCAATGATCCTCCCGAAAGGGGGTGGATGGCTACCTCGGCGGCCTTGACCGCGAACCAGACCTCGTCGTTCGAGGTGATCCCCAGTTCCGCGACGGCGGCCGGAGTCACGTCGGCCGCGACGGAGCCGGCTTCGACGTCGCCGCGGACCCGGACCACGTCCCCGCGCGGCTCCAGGGCGCTCACCCGCCCGCGCAGCGCGTTGCGCGGGCTGCCGTGCGGCCTGCTCCGGTGGACCGCGACCGCCGAGGGGGCGAACACCGCGGCCGCGGCCGCTCCGGGCTCGACCTCCTCGACCGGCCGGCCGCTGATCGTGTCCTCGCCGACGGCGATGGTCGCGCCGATGCGGTCCAGCGCCTCGCCGGCGAGCAGGTTGAGGCCGGCGAGCCGGGCGGTGAACGGTTCCCTCGGCCGGGCCAGCACCTCGCGAGTCGGTCCCCGCTCGATGATCTCGCCGTCGACCAGCACCAGCAGCCGGTCGGCCAGCACCACGGCGTCCAGGACGTCGTGGGTGACCAGCACGGTCGGGGTGCCCTGCCTGCGCAGCACCTGGTGCAGCAGGCCGCGCATGGCCGGGGCGGCGTCGACGTCCAGTGCCGCGAGCGGTTCGTCGAGCATCAGCAGCCTGGGCTCGGCGGCGAGCGCGCGGGCCAGCGCGACCCGTTGCGCCTGGCCTCCGGAGAGCCGGCCGGGACGCCGCGGCGCCAGATCCGTCGCGTCCACTTCGGACAACCACTGATCGGCGACCGCGCGGGACCGCGCCCTGCTCATGCCGGCCGCGCGAGGCCCGAAGGCGACGTTGTCCCGCGCGGTCAGGTTGGGGAACAGCAGCGCCTGCTGGGCCAGCAGACCGACGCCCCGCCGGTGCGTCGGCACGTTGACCCCGCCCCCGGTGTCCAGCCAGGCGGTCCCGTCCAGCTCGACGCGACCGCGATCCGGCACCAACTCGCCCGCCAGCACCGAGAGCAGCGTCGACTTCCCCGCGCCGTTGGGGCCCAGCACGGCCAGCACCTCGCCGGGGGCGACCTCGAACTCGGTGCGCAGCGCGAACTCCGCGCGCCGCAGCACCGCCTCCACCCGCAGGCTCACAAGCGTCCCTCCACTGCCCTGGGCCTGGCGATCACGATCACCAGCAGTGCCACCACGACCAGCAGCAACGACATCACGACCGCGGCGTCCACATCGGTCTGCGCGGTGGTGTAGATGGCCAGCGGCAGGGTGCGGGTGGTGCCCTGCAGGCTGCCCGCGAAGGTGATCGTCGCACCGAACTCGCCCAGGGCGCGGGCGAACGTCAGCACCAGGCTCGAGCCCAGCGCGGGCAGCAGCAGCGGCAACGTGACCCGGCGGAACGCCAGCCAGGGCCCCGCGCCGAGGGTGGCCGCGACCTGCTCGTAGCGCCCGCCCGCTGTGCGCAGCGCGCCCTCCAGCCCGACTACCAGGAACGGCATCGCCACGAAGGTCTGGGCCAGCACGACCGCGGCTGTGGTGTAGGGCAGCTGGATCCCGGCCAGTTCGAGAACGCCGCCGAGCAGCCCGGTGCGGCCCAGCAAGTAGAGCAGCGCGAGCCCGCCGACCACCGGCGGCAGCACCAGCGGCAGCAGCACCAGGGCGCGCAGCACCCGCATCCCGGGCATCCGCGAGCGGGCGAGCACGACGGCCAGCGGTGTGCCGAGCACCAGGGAGAGCGCGGTCGAGATCAACCCGGTGAGCACCGACAGCCGCAGGGCGTCCAGCGCGGCCGGGCTGAGCAGCAGCGCCGGGACCTCGGCCGGATCGACCCGGGTGAGCAGCCCGACGACCGGCAGCACGACCAGCGCCAGCGCCAGCAGCGCCGGAACCCACAGCACCAGCGGCACCCGGGAGGGATTGCGCCGCATCACGGCACGCCGAAGCCGTGCCGGGTCAGCACCTCACGCCCCGCCGGGCCGCAGACGAACTCCACGAACTCCTGGGCCGCTTCCGGCTCGGCGGCGTTGTCGACCGCGGCGATCGGGTAGGTGTTGAGCGCCTGCTGCGACTCGGGGAAGTCGACGGTCTCCACCTGGTCCCCCGCCGCCGCGGCGTCGGTGACGTAGACCAGCCCGGCGTCCGCCTCGCCCGCGGTGACCTTGTGCAGGACCGCCTTGACGTCGTTCTCCTCGCTGGCCGGGTGCAACCGCACGCCCGCCGCATCGGCCACCTTCTCCGCCGCCGCTCCGCACGGCACCTGCGGGGCGCAGACCACCACGTTCCGGGCGGTGGCGAGATCGGCGAAGGACTGGACGCGCGCGGGGTTTCCCGGCGGGACGACGATGGTCAGCCGGTTGGTGGCGAAGGTCTGCTGCGGGGATACCTGACCGCCGACCTCGGTCATGTTCTTCGCGTTGGCCGAGGCGAAGACGTCGGCCGGACGTCCCTGCTCGATCTGCTCGGCCAGCGTCGAGGACCCCTGGTAGTCGAACTTGACGTCGACGTCCGGGTGCTCGGCGTGGAACCGCTGCCCGATCTCGTCGAACGACTCGGTCAACGATGCAGCGGCCAGCACGGTCAGCGTTCTGTCCTGCTCCGAGCCTGCCGCACCGCACCCGGCGAGCAGCACCGAGACCAGCACGGCACCCGCCATCGGCTTGATCCTCACCATGTCAGAGCCTGCCTCCATCCGGTGCGAGCCGCGCGGCCGCCGACCACCCCCGGCGTCCCGCACCCCTGGTCGACCCGAACCCGCACATCAGTCCTCCGGGGTTTCCACCACGACGTTGGTGGACTTCACCACTGCCACCGCGAGCGCTCCGGGTTCGAGCCCGAGCTCGCGCACCGCCTCGGTGCTCATCAGCGAGACCACCCGATGCGGGCCGCACTGGATCTCCACCTGCGACATCACCCGGTCCGAGACCACGTCGGTCACCAGGCCGACCCAGCGATTGCGCGCGGACCGGCCGACGCCGGAGGGATCCGGGGTGGCGCGGGCCTGGGTGCGGGCGAACTCGGCGAGCGTCGCACCGTCGATCACCTGCCTGCCGGAGGCATCTCGGCCGGTGGGGAGCTGTCCGCCGTCGACCCAACGACGGACGGTGTCATCGCTGACGCCGAACAAGCCGGCGGCCTCGGCGATCCGATATTGCGGCACGCATGGGAGGTTACTTCCGCATCTGCGGATATCCAAGGGGTTTCCTTCCGCGATATCGGCACCACTCCCGGCAACGTGGTCGTTTCACCAGGTGAGGAGATGTCTGTCGACGATCGTCAGTGGACGGACTCAAGAGATAGGGTCGAAGGGTGAACGCAGTGGAGCTGGGAATCCCGTTCGTGCGCCACACGACCGACACCTCCGAGCGGCCGGACACGCCGTACCTGGTGGACCGATTCGGTCGGGTAGCGCAGGACCTGCGCGTTTCCCTCATCGACAAGTGCAATCTGCGCTGCACCTACTGCATGCCCGCTGAAGGACTGCCCTGGCTCAAGCGCAGCGAGATGCTCGACACCGACGAGATGAACCGGCTGATCCGGATCGCCGTCGAAGAGCTCGGCGTGACGACCGTGCGCTTCACCGGCGGAGAACCGCTGCTGCGCAAGGACCTGGTGGACATCATCGGGGCCACCTCGGCGCTGCAGGGCAACCCCAAGACCTCGCTGACCACGAACGGCATCAATCTCGGCGACTTCGCGGAACCGCTGGTCCGGGCGGGCCTCAACCGCGTCAACGTCTCGCTGGACTCCCTCGATCGCGAGGTGTTCAAGGAGCTGACGCGGCGCGATCGGCTCGACGACGTGCTCGACGGGCTCGCCGCCGCCAAGTCGATGAAGCTGGAGCCGGTCAAGGTCAACGCCGTGCTGATGCGCGGCATCAACGACCACGAAGCCCCCGAGCTGCTGCGCTACTGCATCGAGCGGGGCTACCAGCTGCGGTTCATCGAGCAGATGCCGCTGGACGCCCAGCACGAGTGGGACCGCGACGCGATGATCACCGCGGACGAGATCCTGGAACTGCTCGGGCGCGAGTTCAGCCTCACCCCGGACACCGCCGAACGCGGTTCGGCACCGGCCGAGCGCTGGCTGGTGGACGGTGGTCCCGCGACGGTCGGCGTGATCGGCTCGGTGACCCGCCCGTTCTGCTCGGCCTGCGACCGCACCCGGCTCACCGCCGACGGTCAGCTGCGCTCCTGCCTGTTCTCGACGACGGAGACCGACCTGCGCGCCCCGATGCGCGACGGTGCCAGCGACGAGGAGCTGGCCCGGTTGTGGCGGGGCGAGATGTGGGCCAAGGCCGCGGGCCATGGGATGGACTCCGGCGAGTTCGCCCAGCCGGACCGGCCGATGAGCGCGATCGGGGGTTGAGCCGATGACCGCCGCACCTCGACCGGCGACCCAGCTGGCGGTTCGGATTCGATACTTCGCAGGCGCCCGCGCGGCCGCGGGCGTCGCGGAAGAGGTCGTACACCTCGATCCACCCGCGACCGTGGCCGAGGCGATCACGGCCGCACTGGACCAGCACGACGGCAAGCTGAGCAAGGTCCTGGAGGCCTGCAGCTTCCTGCTGGACGGGCTGGCCGTGCGCGACCGCGGTACGGCGATCGAAGCGGACGCCACGTTGGACGTGCTGCCACCGTTCGCGGGCGGCTGATCCGCCGGAGCAGCCGGCCCTTCTCACCGGTCCGCCGGCCCCCTCACCGGTCCACTGTGACCGGGCACAGTAGTCATCGTCGCGCGCGTGCGGGTGCGCGCGTACGGGTACGCGCGCACGCGGCTACAACATTCCCGGGCGTGTCGTACACACTCGACCGGGTGAAGTTCTGGTGCATCCCGCAGCCGCTCGGCCGCGACTCCGGCCCGGCTCAATTGCGGCCCTCGCAAGTGCCGCATTGGTCGCCTGTTTCAGCTAGCCGGCCAATTACTCAGAGTCCACAGCGAACACTCTTCGCATTGTTCGCGAACCGCCCCCGCGTCGATCTCGCCGGGGGAGATCGGCGATTCGCAACGGCTGGTGGCCGTGTGACGGCCGGTTCTCAACGGGAGTAACGAGGTGACTCAAGCCTCACTTACGGTGATCGATATCAGGATGAAAACGGCCCGATAACGGCCCGCTGATCAGCTAAAACAACCGAGATCGACACCCCCCACCCTGGTGTTACTGTGACCAGCGTCACATGGTAGAAGATTTGGGATCTCTCCATTGGTTACGTAGTGTCGCTCCTCGGTCGGCCCCGAACCGATCAGCAAGGACCGCGAAGCCCGTGGCGCTGGACCTGCCCAGCGGGCTTCAACCCCGAAAACGGAAACGAACCGGGCAGGAACGAGGGTTCACCTCAGGGCTCCCCGAAAGCCCCGAGGCGTGCCGGCTCCCCGACGAGCCGGACGGGCCTCCCAGGCTCGCCCCGCAAGCGCGGCAGGAGAGAGGGACATGTCTAGCCATAAGGGCAAGCACCGCAAGCCTTCCAACGCCAAGCGCAATTTCGCCCGGTTCGCCGTCGCAGGCGCGGTCGTCGCCGCCCCGGTCGCCGTCGCCGCCCCCGCGAACGCCGCGGACTGGGACATGCTCGCGAAGTGCGAGAGCAGCGGTGACTGGAGCACCAACACCGGCAACGGCTTCTACGGCGGCCTCCAGTTCACCCCCTCCACCTGGTCCGCCTTCGGCGGAAACCAGTACGCCAGCAGCGCGCACCTGGCTACCCGCGAGCAGCAGATCGCCGTGGCGGAGAAGGTGCTGGCCGCCCAGGGCGAGAACGCCTGGCCCGCTTGCAGCGCCAAGCTGAACTGGACCAGCGGCTCGACCGACACCAGCTCTCAGACCAGCACGTCGCAGCAGAGCACCGAGACCCAGACCGAGACCAAGACTGAGACCCAGTCCTCGGTGAAGGCCTCCGGTGGCGACTACACGGTCAAGCCCGGCGACACGCTCAGCAAGATCGCCCAGGCCTACGGCGTCGACTACCAGTCCATCTACCAGGACAACTCGAACCTGCTCAGCGACCCGAACCTGATCTTCCCGGGTCAGCAGCTGGACATCCGCTAAAACGGCACGACCGGCTCCCCCAGCCGGCCGGCAGGAGCACGTGCCGTCTCCCCCGACACGGCACGTGCTCCGCTCAGGAACCCCCTCATCGCCTCACCCCCAGCCTCGATGAGGGGGTTCCCCCTATCTGCGACAAGTACGACTCCGCAGCCCGCGCAGCGCCGCGGACAGCGGCACCAGAGCAATGACGACAGTTTTGCCTATAACTGTCCGAGCACTTCGGGCTCACACGCTTACGGTTTTAGGCAAAACTGTCACGGCCCCCGGTCAGGGGCAGTTGACCCACTCCTCGGTGTGGTCGTCGAAGACCTGGCGCTTCCAGATGGGCAGCCGTCGCTTGACCTCGTCGACCAGTTCGGAGCAGGCGGTGAAGGCCTGCTTGCGGTGCTCGGCGGCAACCGCGCAGCCGAGCGCCACGTCCCCGATCTCGAGCAGGCCGATCCGGTGCGAGACCGCGATGGCGCGGACACCGTCGAAGCGAGCGGCGATGTCGCCGGCGACCTCGACGATCACGTCGTCGGCACTGGGGTGGCCGGTGTACTCCAGCTCCTGAACCCCGCGACCGCCGTCGTGGTCCCGGACCACGCCGCCGAAGGTCACCACCGCGCCCGCCGCGCGGTGCTCGACCCGGCGGGCCAGGGCGTCCACGTCGATGGGTTCGTCGACCACGTCGGCGCGCAGCACATCGGCGGCCGCACCGGACTCGCCGGGGCGCGCGTGATCGCCACCGTGGAGCTGATCGACGGCGTGCTCCAGGACGTCGGCCAGCACGCTGAGGCCGTCCTGCACACCGCCGCGCGAGCCCGGCAGGTTCACGATCAGCGTGCGGCCAGCGACACCGGCCAGACCGCGGGAGAGCACCGCCGTCGGCACCTTCGGCAGACCAGCCGACCGGATCGCGTCGGCCAGCCCCGGAACCGGGTAGTCCAGGACGTCGGCGGTGACCTCGGGAGTGCGATCGGTCGGGTTGATCCCGGTGCCGCCGGTGGTGATCGCCACGTCGGCGTTCGCGGCCACGGCGCGGCGCAGCTGCTCGCCCACCGGATCGCCGTCGGGCACCACGATCGGATCGGGCACCTCGTAGCCGCGCTCGCGCAGCCATTCCACGATCACCGGGCCGGTGCGGTCCTCGTAGACCCCGGCCGCAGCGCGGTTCGAAGCGGCGATCACTCGCGCCGTCCTCGGCATCTCGACCTCCCCAACGCGACGCAACGCCGCGTGCAACCGGTTTTCGGTGACGGTCAGTCCGCGGGACGCTCCCAGCGACCCGTCTTGCCGCCGTCCTTGCGCTCGACCCGCACGGCGTCGAGAACCGCCGCCGGATCGACCGCCTTGATCATGTCGTGCAGCGCGAGCCCGGCGGTGGTGACCGCCGTCAACGCCTCCATCTCGACACCCGTGCGGTCGGTGGTCTTGACCGTGGCGGTGATCCGCACGTCGGTGTCGCCGAGCTCCAGCTCGACCTTGGTCCCGGAGATGGCGATCGGATGGCACAGCGGGATCAGATCCGGCGTCTTCTTCGCGCCCATGATCCCGGCCAGCCGCGCGGTGGCGATCGCATCGCCCTTCGGCAGGTCGTCCCGCCGCAGCAGCGCGATCACCTCGGCGGTCGTGCGCACCACCCCGGTGGCCACGGCCCTGCGCGCACCGGCCTGCTTCTCGGAGACGTCGACCATGCGGGCAGCACCCGTCTCGTCGACGTGCGTGAGCTCGTACTCCGCCATGCCTCGAGCCTAGAGCACGCGACCAGCGCGACTCCCGCCCGCGTGCGGCGACGTACGAACGAGGACCGGCCAGGCGAAACGGATGCTTCGCCTGGCCGGTTTCCGCGGTTCGCGCCGGATCAGAAGTCGAGGTCCTCGGCCATGCTCCAGGGCATGGACGTGCCGCCGGTCGCGGTGGACTCCGCGGGCTTGGCCGCCAGGGCCGCCTTCTTCACCGAATCCGCCACGGCGGGCGCGACGGCGCTGTCGAAGACGCTGGGCACGATGAACGAGGCGTTCAACCGCTCGCCGTCGACCACGTCGGCGATGGCGTTGGCGGCCGCGATCATCATGTTGTCGGTGATCTCGTGCGCGTGCGCGTCCAGCAGACCGCGGAAGACGCCCGGGAACGCCAGCACGTTGTTGATCTGGTTCGGGTAGTCGCTGCGCCCGGTGGCCACGATCGTCGCGTGCTGCTGCGCGGTCAGCGGGTCGATCTCCGGGTCCGGGTTGGCCAGCGCGAACACGATCGCGTCCGAGTTCATCGATGCGACGTCCTCGGCGGTCAGCAGGTTCGGGGCCGACACACCGATGAACACGTCCGCGTCGCGAACGGCGTCGGAGAGCGTGCCGGTGCGCCCGTCCTCGTTGGTGGTGGCGGCGATGTTGCGCAGGTTCTCGTCGGTGTCACCGCGCTCGGAGTGCACGATGCCGTCGATGTCCACCGCGATCACATCGGCGGGTTTGTGGTGCTGCAGCAGCCGGATGATCGCCGAGCCCGCGGCGCCCACGCCGCAGACCACCACGCGGCAGCCGGTGAGGTCCTTCTCGACCACGCGCAGCGCATTGCGCAGCGCACCGAGCACCACGATCGCGGTGCCGTGCTGGTCGTCGTGGAAGACCGGGATGTCGAGCTTCTCGCGCAGCCGGGCCTCGATCTCGAAGCAGCGCGGCGCGGCGATGTCCTCGAGGTTGATGCCGCCGTAGACGGGCGCGATCAGCTCGACGGCGCGGATGATCTCCTCGGTGTCCTGGGTGTCCAGGCACACCGGCCAGGCGTTGACGCCGGAGAACTTCTTGAACAGCGCCGCCTTGCCCTCCATCACCGGCAGCGCGGCCTCCGGGCCGATGTTGCCCAGGCCCAGCACGGCCGATCCGTCGGTGACCACGGCGACGGCGTTGCGCTTGACGGTGAGCCTGCGCGCGTCGTCGGGATTCTCGGCGATCGCGGTGCACACGCGGGCCACGCCCGGGGTGTAGGCGCGGGAGAGGTCGTCGCGGTTGGCGAGCGCGACGCGGGAGTTGACCTCGATCTTGCCGCCGAGGTGCACCAGGAAGGTCCGGTCGGAGACCTTGCGGACCCGCACGCCCGGCAGGTCGCCGAGCATCCCGGTCAGGTCCTCCGCGTGATCGGCCGACAGCGCGTTGCAGGTGATGTCGACGACGATGCGGTCAGCGTGCGACTCGACGACGTCGAACGCGGTGATGACGCCGCCCGCACGACCGATCGCGCTGGTCAGATCACCGGCGGCGCTGGTGGACGGCGGCGCCTCGACGCGCACGGTGATGGAATAACCCGGGCCTGGAACCGGCATGGCACACCCCTGTCGAGCGAACGGCTATGGACTTGTGGGTGCCAGTCCTTCGGCGGCCCCGCGCGGGGCCGCCGAAGCAGATCGCCGAACCAGGACGCAAGCCCTCCGGGTCAACCAAGCGACCGAAACTTCACCCAGTACGAAAAAGCCTAAAACTTTCCCGACTGTGATCTAGATCCGGCCGGTTACCCATCGGTCGCCCTTGACAGGAGCGGTCACTTGTTGCGCTCGGTCACCGGGTGCTCGTAGGGAACGCCGTCCAGCGGGAAGCTGGTGTCACCGAACGGCGACAGCGCGCCCTGCTTATCGGCCACGAGCTCGCTGACCGGGTGCTCGTCGGCACCGGCCTGCGGCCAGCTGGGGTCGATGCGGTCCTTCTTGGTCTTGCCGGCCACGACGTCCTCCTACATTCCGGCTGCGGGCACCGTCCAGTTTGCCGCAACCGCCGCATCGAATTCCGCCAAGGGTGCTGCGCACTACACCCCCGAGCCGCCAGGCGGGTGGCGCGCACCGCCCGCGCCGCCGACCGCCCACGACGCGCGGTGGGCGCGCGGCCGTTGCTGGGTATCGTGGTCTGGATGGCTTCGCTAGCGGAATGGCTGCGGGAGCGCAGCGACGATGAACTCGTGGCGCTGCTCCGCGCGCGCCCGGACCTGGCCACGCCACCGCCCGCCGACACCTCAGTGCTGGCCACGCGCATCAGCGTGCGCTCCTCGGTGGCGCGCGCCTGCGAGGAGCTGGACTCGTTCACCCTGTCCACGCTCGAAGCGCTCGTGCTGCTGGACGCCGACAGCGCCCCGGTGGACCGCGAGGCGATCGCCGAGATGCTCGGTGCTGGCGTGACGCCGCAGCGGGTGCGCCGGTCCGCCGACCGCCTCAAGGAGCTGGCCCTGGCCTGGGGCGCGGACGAGCTCTCCATCCCGTCCACGGTGCGCGAGGTGCTGCCGACCTTCCCCGCCGGTCTGGGCCGCCCCGCCGAGGACCTGTCCGAGTCCGGGGCCAAGGCTGCGCTGGCGGAGCTCGACGAGGACGAGCGGCGGCTGGTCGACAAGCTCGCGGGCGACTCGCCGATCGGGCGCACCAAGGACGCCTCGGCGCGCTTCTCGCTGGAGCAGGCCGCGAACCCGATCCAGCGGCTGCTGGCCAAGGGACTGCTGCTGCGCCGCGACGCCGAGACCGTGGAGCTGCCCCGGCAGCTCGCGCTGGCCGTGCGCGGCGACCGGCCGATGGGGCGGGTCGAGCCCGAGGAACCGTCGCCGGACCTGGTCGAATCCGGCGCGGACCGGGTGGACGCCACCGCGGGCGGTGCCGCGCTGGAACTGCTCCGGCACGTCGAGGAGCTGCTGAAGGCCTGGGAGACCGACCCGCCCGACGTGCTGCGCTCCGGCGGACTGGGCATTCGCGAAGTGCGCCGCACCGCCAAGGCCATGGAGGTCGAGGAGTCCTACCTCGGCCTGCTGGTGGAGGTCGCGTTCGCCGCGAACTTGATCAACAGCACCGAGGACGCCGCGCCGCAGTGGCTGCCGACCATCCAGTCCGACACCTGGCTGGCCTCGCCGCCCGAGCAGCGCTGGGCCGCGCTGGCCGCCGCGTGGCTGGACCTGCCCCGGCTGCCCGGTCTCATCGGCGCCCGCGACGAGAAGGACCGGGTGCTCGGTCCGCTGTCGGAGGACCTGCGCAGACCGCTGGCCCCGAAGGACCGCAGACACATCCTCGGCTACCTCGACGAGCTGCCCGGTGGTTACGGGGTGCGCGCCGACGGCGCGGCGGCCGTGCTGGCATGGCGCTCGCCGCGGCACGGCGGCAAGCTGCGCGACGACCTGGTGCGCTGGACGCTGTCCGAGGCGACCGTGCTGGGGATCGTCGCGCTCGACGCGATGACCACGGCCGGGCGCGCGCTGCTGTTCGACGGCGCCTCAGCGGCCGCGCAGCTGCTCGCCGAGCAGCTGCCCGAGCCGCTCGATCACGTGCTGGTGCAGGCCGACCACACCGTCGTCGCACCGGGCAGGCTGGAACCAGGCCTGGCCGCGGAGATGAAGGTGGTCGCCGAGGTGGAGTCGGCGGGCAGCGCGACGGTCTACCGCGTCGACGAGGACAGCGTGCGCCACGCGCTGGACGCCGGTTACACCGCCGAGGACCTGCACGCGCTGTTCCGGGGCCGGTCCCGGACGCCGATCCCGCAGTCGCTGACCTACCTCATCGACGATGTCGCGCGCAGGCACGGCAAGCTCCGCGCGGGCACCGCTGCGGCCTTCTTGCGCTGCGATGATCCGGTCGCGCTCAGCGAGGTGCTCGGCAAACCGGAGACCGAGGGCCTGGAACTGCGCAGGATCGCGCCGACCGTGCTGGTCAGCCCGCTGCCGCTGGCCGATCTGGTGGAGGGCCTGCGCAGCGCGGGCTTCACGCCGGTCGCCGAGGGGCCCGATGGCAACGTGCTGGACCTGCGCGCCGGCGGGCGCAGGGTCCGCGGCCGCAACCGGCCCGCGCCGCCGACCGGCGTCGCGGCCCCGGACACCGACCAGCTCGGCGATCTGGTCACGCAGCTGCGGGCGGGCGATCGCTCGGCCAGCGCACGCCGCGGTCGCGGCATCGCTCCGGAACGCGGCAGGCCCAGCGCCGAGGCGACGCTGCAACTCCTGCGCGACGCCGCCGCGCAGGAGCAGCACGTCCTGCTCGGCTTCGTGGACACGCACGGGCTGCGCAGCGAGGTGGTGGTTCGCCCGATCTCGGTGGGCGGCGGCGTCCTCCAGGGCGTCGACACGGCGACCCACCAGCCGGGCGCCTTCCCGCTCCACCGGATCACCACGGTCGCGCTGGTCGAGGACTAGCTCGCCGCACTGACAGTTTTGCCTAAAACTGTCCGGACATTTCGGACGCCGCCGCCTGACGGTTTTAGGCAGAACTGCCACATCCGTCAGGTGGTGGCCATGCGTTGGCGCATCGCGTGCTGAACCAGGGTGATGAGCGCCTGCTTGGTGGACTCGCGGTTGCGGGCGTCCACCGAGATCATCGGGACCGATTCGGCGATCGTGAGCGCCTCGCGGACGTCCTCCTGGCGGTGGTGCTGGACGCCGTCGAAGGTGTTGACCGCGACGATGTAGGGCAGCCCCCGGTCGTCGAAGAAGTCGATCGAGGCGAAGGCGTCCGCCAGGCGGCGGGTGTCGACCAGCACCACCGCGCCGATGGCGCCGCGGACCAGGTCGTCCCACATGAACCAGAAGCGGTGCTGACCCGGCGTACCGAACAGGTAGAGGATCAGGTCCGAGTCCAGCGAAACGCGGCCGAAGTCCATGGCCACCGTGGTTGTGACCTTGCCCGGCGTGGCGCTGAGGTCGTCGACCCCGACGCTGGCCTCGGTCATCACCGCTTCGGTGGTCAACGGAACGATCTCGGAGACCGAACCGACAAACGTCGTCTTCCCGACACCGAATCCGCCGGCAACCACGATCTTCGTGGAGGTCTTCTGGTTGCCCGGCGTCGATCGGGGGTCAGAGCCTTCGAAGCCCACTGAGCACCCTCTCCAAGAACTCCATGGACGGCCGATCACCGACGACCATGCCACTGTCGTGAATCAGAACCTGCCCGGTGTCGGCCATGTCGCCGATCAGCACCCGCACGACACCGAGCGGCAGCCGCAGGTGAGCGGCGACCTCGGCGACCGAGCGAGCCTCCGTGCACAGCTCCGAAATCGAGCGGTGCTCGGGCCGGGATTGGGTCGCTTGCGCGCGACCGCGTTCGCTGGTGGTCACCAGCGTCTCGATAGCAAGATCATAATCGGTGCGCGTGCGCCCCCTGGTGCGGGCGTACGGCCGAACGAGCGAACCGCCGTCGTCCTCGGAGTCCAGGTTGCCCGGCGTGGGAATCGCCGGCATGGAGCCCGAGATCGACGGCATGGACTGTGAAATCGGTGGCATCGGCTGCGATATCGACGGCATCGACACCGAAGGCGGCCCTCCGTCGGCGGGCCGCTGCGGCGGCTGCGGCTGGGGCTGCTGCGGTGGTTGCTGCGGCTGGTTGCTGTTCCCCGCGGCGTCGTACCCGCCGGACCCGAACAGGTCGGCGCCCGGACCGCCGAACAGCGCGCGGTCGTAACCACCGGAGGTGTCACCGGCGGATCGCTGGTCGTCGACGAAGTCGTCCTGCCAGGACTCCGCGCTCAGTCGCTTGTTGTAGAGGCGGAACAGGTCACCGTCCCAGCTGGGCTCGGAACCGGCGTTCATTGGTCAGCTCCCCTCGGCTTCCCCAGCCGAATGATCATGCGCGACGATCACCGGCGACCCATGCCCTGCAGCTGCGCGCGCAGCTCCGGCGTGAGCTGACGGCCGACCCGCTCCACGAGCAGGGTCATCTCGTAGGCCACCAGCCCGATATCGGCGTTCGGCGCGGCCAGCACGGCCAGGCAGGAGCCGTCGCTGATGGACATCAGGAACAGGTAGCCCTGCTCCATTTCGACCACGGTCTGGGTGACGTCGCCGGCCTCGAAGCACCGGGCGGCGCCCTGGGTGAGGCTGACCAGGCCGGAGGCCACGGCGGAGAGCTGTTCGGCGCGGTCCCTCGGCAAACCCTGGGAACCGGCCAGTAGCAGACCGTCGGCGGAGACCACGACCGAGTGCGCGACGCCGGGAACCCGACGTACGAAGTCGGTGATCAGCCAACTGAAGCTGTCGCTGCTCATCGGTTGCTGCACGGACCCGTTCACTCCTGCTCCTCGGGACGGCTCGGATTCTTCGGGTGGGGATGTTCGGTGGAAACCGGATCGGACTTCGAGTGCCTGCCCCGCGTGACGCCCTGCTGGAAGTTGGCCATTCGTCCGCGCACGGCATCGGCCGAGCGCGGCTGGGCGGCCTTCTTCCGGGGTTGCTGCGACGTCTGCGGCGCTGCCGAGCCGGGCACGAGGTTGGTCTTCGGAACCCGCTTGGGCAACCCGGCCGAAGTCGTCTCCTGGACCTCAGGGGTCTGCAGCAGCGCTTCGGCGGCCTTCCAGCCGACGTCCGCCGAACCCCAGCCCGGGTCGGGCGTGGTGGTCCGGGGGACCTCGTCGACCGGTTCCGGCTCCGCGGGCGTCGTGTCCGGCAGCGGAGCCTGTTCCGGTTCGGCGGGCTCGGGTTCCGCGGCGGCCGGGGCCTCGTCCACGTCGGACTCCCGGAACCACTGCGAAAGCACGGCTTCGTAGATGGGCAGGCGTTGGGTGGGCGAGTCGTCCATGTCCCATGACTCCCTCGGCTCGTCGTCGGCGTATGCCGGCGACCGGCCATCGGAGCCCGACAACGAAGACATCCCGCCGTCCCAGGACTGCGACGCCGGCTCGGGCCGGCTCGAAGCGCCCCCGCCATCGCCTGGGCCGAATGCCGTGCCGATCCCGTTGCTCAGACCACCACTCGGCGAGTCGGGCTCGCCGGGAGGCGGTGTGGGCATGAAGCTCTGCGTCTTCGCGTCCTCGAACGGGCTGTTGAACAGGTCCGTGGAGGATGTCTCCGACGGTGCCCCGCACTGCCCGTCGAAGCCCGTGTCCGCGCTCGGCCAGACATCGACCCCGACGACATCGTCGTTGGGCGCCCGCCGGTCATCCTCCCATTGGGGGACATCGGTTGCGCCGAACGAACCGCCGTTGGCGAGCGTTACGGAGTACTGAGCGGGCAGTTCGGGTTCGTCGGGCTCGGGCGTGTCGCCCTGCCACGGCTCCTCCTGAGCGGACGAGCTCGGGGAGAACGCCCCCGGCGGCTCGGAGGTGCTCAGGCTGGGCAGCGACGCGCGCTCCGGCGAGGGGTCGAGCGCGGGCCCGCTGCCGTTGGTCCCCGGCCGCGGCGAGGCGCCGCCGAACGCGGCCGCCAGCCCGACGTGGTTGCCGGTGGACTCGCCGCCCTGACCGGAGTCGCCGCCGATCGGCGCGCGCGGCACGTCCGGCATCGGAACCGGCCCGTCCGGGGTGAGCTGCATGACGTACTCGCCGGCCACGTGCACGGTGGCGGTGACGCCGCCTTCCAAGCCCTCGTTGTTGTGCAGCTCCACGTGGATGTTGTGGCGCTGCGAGAGCTGGCCGACCACGAACAGACCCATGCGGCGGGAGACGGCGACGTCGATCTCCGGCGGCCGCGTGAGCCGCTCGTTGATCTCGTCGATCTCCCCGCTGTCGATGCCGACACCGCGGTCGCGGATCTCGATGACCAGCTGCTGGCGGCGGTAGGCGGTGCGGACGGTGACCTCGGTCTCCGGGTTGGAGAACACCGTGGCGTTCTCCAGCAGCTCGGCGATCAGGTGCACGAAGTCGTTGACCACGCGGCCCTGCAGGGCCAGGTCCGGGGCGTCGACCACGGCGACCCGCGCGTACTGCTCGACCTCGGAGACCGCGGCGCCGAGGACCTCGTTGAGCGGCACCGGGCGGGTGGTGCGCCGGGTCAGGTCGGTACCGCCGAGAATCAGCAGGTTCTCGTTGTTCCGCCGCATCCGGGTCGCCAGGTGGTCCAGCTCGAACAGCTGGGAAAGCTGGTCCGGATCCTGCTCGTCCTGCTCCAGCTTGTCGATCAGCGCCAGCTGGCGCTGCACCAGCGTCTGGCTCCGGCGGGCGAGGTTGACGAACAGGTCGTTGACGTTGTTGCGCAGCATGGCCTGCTCGACGGCCAGCCGCAGCGCCTGCTGGTGCACCGCGTCGAAGGTGCGGGCCACCTGCCCGATCTCCTCGTTGGTGTAGACCGGCACCGTCGGGACCGTGGTGTTGTTCACCGCGCTCGGACTGTCGGTGACCCGGT
The DNA here is from genome assembly GCF_039531955.1 of Saccharopolyspora halophila. Lineage (NCBI taxonomy): Bacteria > Bacillati > Actinomycetota > Actinomycetes > Pseudonocardiales > Pseudonocardiaceae > Saccharopolyspora > Saccharopolyspora halophila. Next base: position 189,404 of record NZ_BAAARA010000003.1, on the reverse strand, counting down.
TGATCGCGTCCGGCAGGCTCTGCTGGGCAATCTCCAGCGCGCTGTAGCGCAGGGTGCGCAGCGGCTGCAGCATCGAGCGGGCGATGAAGGCCGCGACGCCGAAGGCGACGATCAGCAGCAGCGCGACCAGCGCGGAGTCGCGGATCAGCAGCCAGCGGGCCGAGTCCGCCAGCGCCGTGGCGTCGCTGTGCAGGTCGTCGAGCACGTCGGACTCGACCGCGCGGACGAGATCGGTGCGCTCACCGGAGACCTGCGCCCAGGCCTGCGGGTCGATGCCGAGGTTCTGGTTCTCCTGGTCGTTGTCGTAGGCGATGAGCGCGGACTGCTCCATCTGCTCGGAGCGGTCCACGGCCGCACCCGCGACCCGCTGGGCGTACAGCCAGCGCTGCTGCGGGTCCGCCGCCGCTTCGAACTCGGCGAAGGCGGCCTCGAACCGCGCGTCCGCGGCGCGCATGTCGTCCGGCTGACCGGTCAGGAACTCGTCCCGAAGCGCGGCGCTGAGCAGGATCGACCGCTCCTGGGCCAGGTGCTCCTTGGCGTCGCCGAGGGAGGCCGCAGCACGGGCCGCCGAGCTGGTCGAGGTGTTGGCCGTCGAGTTGGCGACCGCTGTGTTGATCTTGAGCAGGTTCTCGATCACCGAGTTGTAGGCGACCAGCGTCTGCGGGCTGGTGAAGCCCGTGTTCACCGTCTGGCGCAGCGCCTGGAGGCTGCCCACCCGGTGCTCTGCGCTGCGGAAGGCCCCGGCCACGCTCGGGGTGAACTCGCCGATCTCCGATTCGAAGGAGCGCAGCTGGTCCACCGCGGCGTCCACGCGCTGGGTCTGCGCGTCGTAGTCGCCTGCGTTGGCCCCGCCGTTGCTGGTGGTGCGCACAATCGCGATGTCGCGCTCGCGCTGCAGCTCGTGAGTGACCTCCGAGGCCTGCTGGACCAGCTCGACCTCGTCGACGATGGTCTGCATCCGCGACTCGGTGGCCAGCCCATCGTAGAGACGCACACCACCGACGCCGAGCGCGGCCAGCGTCGGCACGAGCAGAACGGCGGCCATCTTGTACCTGAGGCGCCAGTTGCGCAGCCACCAGGATTTGGTCTGGGTGGCAGCCGGATCGGCTGCACCGGCTCCGGTCCCGCGGTCGTTGTTGAGCATCCCTGTTTCCTGCGCTGCGGCGGACATGTGCGGCACCGCCACGGCCTAGCCGTCCTTCCGAGCCGTGACAGCGAAGATCATTGTGGTGGGAAGGCGCCCGTGTACCGACCTAGACACGTCGAACACCCACGAGCGGGTCAGCGGTCTCGATTTTGAGAACCCGCAGACCCGGACTCTGTCAGCCGGGCTCGCCATCACACTCCCTGGTCACAACGTGCATCCCCCGAAGCAGAGGCCAGTCACCTCGACGGGCGAGACTATACTTAACCCCGCGTCACACGTCAGGCCCCCAACGAGAGTGTTCATCACTCTTTAGGGTGGCTTAAGAGAACAACTGCGCCAATCGTGTGACCTAAGTGTAATTACGCCTGGTTGTGGGCGGTTAGTTCAACGCTTTACAGTTCTCCTGCGCCCGGCCCCACCACAGATCCGAGAGCGAGCCCTCGACGCCGCGGTCCTCGCCGATCTTCGGTTCGTGGCGCGAACTCCGCGGTGCCCGGCGGAGCCTCCGGCGCCGTCGCACCTGGGAGCGTGGCAGGGGGTCGTTCCGCGCCGGATCGGCGGCCATACCCACCCGAATTTCTGCGGCGCACGCCCGCGCCGACGCGAGGAGGACTCACGATGACCCTGACCGACCGCGCCCTGTCGCGCCGAGGTCTGCTCAAGCTCGCAGGCGGAACCGCCACCGCCGGCGCACTCATGGGCGCCAGCGGCTGCGGCCTGCTCGGCGGCTCGGAATCCGCGAGCAGCGGTAACGGCCAGGTGGAAAAGCCCAACATCAAGGTGGGTGCGCTGCCGATCTCCGACTTGGCGCCGCTGCACCTCGCCGTGCGCGAGGGCATGTTCAAGCAGGAAGGGCTCAACGTCGAGATCGTCACGGCCTCCGACGGCAGCGCCGCGCTGTCCAGCACCATCGGCGGTGACTACGACATCACCTACTCCAGCTACGTGCCGTTCTTCGCCGCGCAGGCCAAGGGCGTGGCGGACCTGAAGATCGTGGCCGACTGCGGCGCGGGCGCGCCGAACACCACGGTGATCATGACCAGGCCGTCCTCGAACGTGCGCACGCCGCAGGACCTGGCCAACGCCAGCATCGCCATCTCCGGCCCGCGCACCATCTCGGAACTCCTGGTCAAGGCCACCATGAAGGCCTACGGCGTGGACTACGCGCAGACCGAGTTCGCACCGGTGCCGTTCCCGACCATGCCCGCGGCGCTCGAGCAGGGCCGGGTGGACGCGGCGATCCTGACGGAGCCCTTCCTGACCCAGGCCGCCCGCAAGATCGGCGCCGTTCCGGTCGCCGACACCAACACCGGCCCGCTGGAAGACCTCCCGCTGACCGGCTACGGCGCGACCGCGCAGTTCACCGAGGAGAACCCGAAGACCGTCGCCGCCTTCAAGCGCGCGATGGACAAGGCCGTGGCCATGGCCCAGGACCGCAGCAAGGTCGAGCCGCTGCTGCCGGAATTCGCCAAGGTGGACGAGCAGACGGCCTCGATCATGTCGCTGCTGAAGTTCAACTCCAAGCCGGACGCCACTCGCCTGCAGCGCGTTCCCCGCCTGATGAAGGAGTTCGGCTTCATCGACGCCGACATCGACGTTTCGAAGATGATCGTTCGGCCGCAGAACAGCTGACCCGAACGCGACCGCGGGAAGGCCGCGGGGGTTCGTCGCTCGACGTTCCTCCCGCGGCCTTTTTGTTCGTCTGGAATTTTCCCAGTTTTCAACGTCGGTACGCAGAAATGGCCATTCCGGTCACTCAGGGTCTTCTCCATTGGCAGCCAGTGATCACGAGCCCGCCGCTGAGTTACCCAACACAACGAGCTAATTACTTTTCGTTGTCGCTTCCGGTTCCACCTCCTACAGTTCGTCACGCTGAAAAGCCGGTCCGGGCGAAACGGGGTCACCAACCCAGCACGACGCAGGCGCCCGCGGGTGCCACGGGAGACGCGCCCGGACCCGACGCCCATCCCCGGCCCACGGCAACCGTCGTGACACACGCCATGCCAGGAGGATCCAGATGCGTCCGTCGTCCCGCGCCGTAGCCCGTCGCGACATGCTCAAGCTCGCCGGTGGTGTGGCCACCGCAGGTGCGTTGATGGGCAGCAGCGGCTGCGGCCTCCTCGGAGGTTCGGAACGAGCGCAGTCGTCCGGGAACGGGCAGGTGGAGAAGCCGAGCATCAAGGTCGGCGCGCTGCCCACCGCTGAGCTCGCACCGCTGCACTACGCCGCGCAGCAGGGCCTCTTCGAGAACGAGGGCCTCGACGTGGAGATCGTCACAGCCTCCGACGGCGCCACCGCGCTGAACAACGCGATCGGCGGCGACTACGACATCACGTTCTCCAGCTACGTTCCGATCATCGCGGCGCAGGCCAAGGGCGTGGCCGATCTGAAGATCATCGCCGACTGCGCCTCGGCGGTGCCGAACAGCTGCCTGATCATGTCCACTCCGGACTCCGGGGTGCGCAGCCCGACCGACCTGGCGGGCAAGCGGATCGCGATCAGCGGCACCGGCACCATCTCCGAGCTGATGGTCAAGGCCTCGATGAAGGCCAACAACGTGCCCTACGACCAGGTGAAGTGGAGCCCGCTGGGCTTCGCGAACACCCCGAAGGCACTGGAAGCCGGTGATGTGGACGCCGCGATGCTGGTCGAGCCCTTCCTGACGTTGGCGGCCCGCAACGCCGGCGCCGTCCCGGTGCTCGACTGCGCCACCGGCCCGCTGGAGGACCTGCCACTGGTGGGCTACGTCTCCAACGCGCAATTCGCGCAGCAGAATCCCAAGACGATCGAGGCGTTCCAGCGCGCGATGGGCAAAGCGGTCAGCGCCTGCCAGGACCGGTCCAAGGTGGAACCGCTGCTACCGCAATTCGCCAAGATCGATGAGCAGACTGCGTCGGTCATCACACTGCTGAAGATGAACAACCGCCCGGACGCCACCCGGCTGCAGCGCATTCCCCGGTTAATGCTGGAATTCAACTACATCGACAAGAACATCGACGTGGCGAGCATGATCATCGCTCCGCCGCAGAGCTGATTGCGGGAAATGACGAGAACACTCCGGGGCCTCCTCGGACTGCTGGGCTTCCTGCTCGTGTGGGAGGCCTTCAGCAGGTCCGGGTTCGTCGCCCAGCGGTACCTGCCACCGCCCACAACGGTGTTCGCCAGGTTCGCGCAACTGATGGGCGACACCTCATTTCTGCTCGATCTGGTCGCGACCGTGCTGGCCTGGGCCATCGCGCTGGGCATCTCGATCGCCATCGCCGTGCCGCTCGGCCTGCTGCTCGGCAGCGTCCGCGGCATCCGGGTCGCCACCCGGGCGATCATCGAGTTCCTCCGCCCGATCCCCTCGGTCGCGCTGATCCCACTGGCCATCGTGCTGGTCGGTTCCGGCCCGGAAACCAAGATCGCGCTGGCCGTCTACGCGGCGGTGTGGCCGATCCTGTTCAACACGATCTACGCGCTCGACGAGATCGACCCGGTGATGGTCGACACAGCGCGGTCGTTCGGCCTGGGACGCGGCAGGACCATGTTCACGGTCGCGCTGCCGCACGCGGCGCCGTTCGTGCTCACCGGGATCCGGATGTCGGCGACGGTCGCGCTGATCCTGGTGGTCAGCACCGAGTTCCTCGCCGGTGGCGGCAGCGGGCTGGGCAGCTTCGTGCTGGAAGCCAGCACCGGTGCGGGCCGGATGGACCTGGTGCTGGCGGGCACGCTGGTCGCGGGCATCGTCGGCTACTTGATCAACGAGGCACTCGAGCTGGTGCAGAAGCGCGGGCTGCGGTGGAGCTCGGTGGATCGGGAGGCGCTGTGAGCAAGGCGAGTTCGTTCCTGCGGCAGTGGCTCGTGCTGATCATCGCGGTCGGGCTGTGGGAGCTGGGCACGCAGCTGTCCCAGCACCCATTCTTCCCACCGCCGAGCAAGATCGTCACCACCGCGGGCGAGAAGTGGTTCAGCGGACCGGCCTCGGACCTGTTCCTGACCTCCGAGGCCTACGGCGACATGCTGGCCAGCCTCGGCCGGGTCGGATTCGGCTGGCTGCTGGCCGTGCTCGTCGGCGTCTCGGTGGGCACGATGCTGGGGCGGTCCCGGACCGCGCTGGACTACGTCGGCCCGCTGATGGCCTTCATGCGCGCCATCCCGTCGCCCGTGCTGGTCCCGGTGTTCATCGTGCTGCTGGGCATCGGCGCGCAGATGCAGATCACCGTGATCGTGTTCAGCGTGCTGTGGCCGATCCTGCTCAACACCGTCGACGGCGCTCGCTCGGTGGACCAGGTCAAGTTCGACACGGCCCGGTCGTTCGGGATCCCGCGAATGCACTGGATCTTCGGCGTGGTGCTCCCGGCGGCGGCTCCCAAGATCTTCGCCGGTCTGCGGGTTAGCCTGTCGTTGTCGCTGGTGGTGATGGTCGTTTCGGAGCTGGTCGGCTCCACCAACGGCATCGGCTACCGGCTGATGTTCGACCAGCGGCAGTTCGACTTCCCGGCGATGTGGGCGGGCATCGTGCTGCTGGGCGTCCTGGGATACGTACTGAACACCCTGCTGCTCATGGTGGAACGCCGAGCGCTGAGCTGGCAGCCCACGTCGGCTGACCAAGTTGTCGGAGGCTGAGATGACCCGAAACAACCCCATGCTGGAAGTCTCCGGACTCGGGCACCGCTACGGCGGCGCGCACGGGCACGAGGCCATCTCCGAGCTGAACTTCTCGGTCGACAGCGGTGAGCTGGCCTGCATCGTCGGCCCGTCCGGCTGCGGCAAGTCGACGCTGCTGCGCTCGATCTCCGGGCTGATCAAGCCGACCTCGGGCGATGTCCGGCTGCACGGCGACGACGTCAAGGGCGAGGTGCCTCGCGATCTCGCCGTGGTGTTCCAGGACTACAGCCGCTCGCTGTTCCCGTGGCTGTCGGTGCGCGCCAACGTCGAGTTCCCGCTGCGTTCGCGCGACCTGAGCAAGTCCGAGCGGCGTGCCCGCGCCGACGAGGTGCTGGAGTGGGTCGGTCTGGCGGGCGCGGCGAAGAAGTACCCGTGGCAGCTCTCCGGCGGCATGCAGCAGCGCGTGTCCATCGCCCGCGCGCTGGCCTGCCGCCCGGCGCTGCTGCTGATGGACGAGCCGTTCGCCTCGGTGGACGCCCAGACCCGCTTCGAGCTGGAGGACCTGCTGCTGCGGGTCCGCAAGCAGTTCGACAGCACCGTCCTGCTGGTCACCCACGACATCGACGAGAGCATCTACCTGGCCGACCGCGTCTTCGTCCTGTCGAAGTCGCCGGCCACGGTGGTCAAGGACCTGGAGATCCCGCTCGGCGAGGACCGCGACCAGATCAGCACCCGCGAGTCGGAGACCTTCGTCCACCTGCGCTCCGAGGTTGCCCGCCTCCTGGACGTTCGCAGCGCGGCGAAACCCACCGAAAAGGCCTGACCCGCACGCGAGAAGGCCCGGCCGAGCACCCCGCTCGACCGGGCCTTTTCACGTCCAGCACCCGCAACGGCGAAGCCACCAGCGGCACCCGAGCAGGGGACGTGACAGTTTTGCCTAAAACTGTACGGTCACCAAGACCTCACAGTTTTAGGCAAAACTGTCACCGCGCCTGCCCGCACCGCCACGCAGAACGAGCCAAGCGAGATTCTCAGTACAGGAACCGCTGGCCCGGGTCGACCTTGACGTGCAGGAGGGTGGGCCCCTGCTTCCCGGCGAACTCCTCCTCGAGCGCGGCCGTCAGCTCCTCGGGCTTCTCGATGGTCTTGGCCGGGCAGCCGAGGCTGGTGGCCAGCTCGTTGAAGTCGATCCCGCCGAGCTCGACTCCGGGCAGCTTGCTGCCACCCGCGGCCTCGCCGAGCACCGCCACCGCCGCGTACTTGGAGTTGTCCAGGATCACGAAGGTGATCGGCGCCTGCTCGCGCACGGCGGTCCAGATGGACTGGATGCCGTACATGCTGGAGCCGTCGCCGATCAGCCCGACCGTGCGGCGGGAGGTGTCAGCCATGGCCACACCGACGGCAGCTCCGACGCCGTAGCCCAGCGCCCCGGAGAACCCGGCGAAGAACCCGCCGTCCCGGTTGGTGATCGGGAAGAACTCGTGCAGGTCGTTGCGGTGGCTCGGCGCCTCTTCGACCACGGCGGCGTCGGCAGGCAGCGCCCGGGTGATGGTGTCGAAGACGTACGCCGCGGTCATCGGGCTGGACGCGGCCGGCTTGTCCGGGCGGGGCATCGGCGTCGGCTGCTGCCGCCCGGCGTGCCCGACCTGCGCGTTGAGCTGCGGGATCGCGTGCGCCATGGTGCCCTGCACACCGCGACCGCTGCGGGCGCGGGCGAGCACGTCCGGGTCGTCGTGCACGAGGAACAGCTCGGGCAGCGCGATGTCGGTCTCACCGCGGTAGACGTGGTAGGTGAACGCGGGCGCGCCGAAGACCGCGACCAGGTCGTAGGCGGACAGCTCCTGGCTGAGCAGCTTCTGCTCGGGCTGCAGGAATCCCGCGAAGTTCGGGTGGTCCTCGGGGAACGAGCAGCGCGGCGACATCGGCGGCACCCACACGGCCGCGCCGGTCTTCTCGGCCAGCTCGACGAACTCGTCGACCACGCCGTCCTGGTCCACGGCCGGGCCGGCCACGAACGCGGGCCGCGCGCAGTCGCGCAGCGATTCGGCGAGCTGGCCCACCGCGCTCGGGTCGGGCGCGAAGCCGGGAGTGATCGGGCGCGCGGAGACCTCGACGCCGGGTTCGTCCCAGTCGTCGGCGGGGATCGACACGAAAACCGGCCCGTAGGGCGGGGTCGTGGCCATCTGGTAGGCCCGCTGCAGCGCGGCGGGCACGTCGGCGGCGCGCGCGGGCTCGTAGCTCCACTTCACGTAGGGCTTGGGGAAGTTGGCGGCCTCGGTCGCCCCGAGGAAGGGTTCGCCGAACATCACGGTCCGGGTCTGCTGCCCGGCGGTGATGACCATCGGCGTGCGGTTGCGGTAGGCGGTGAACACCGCGCCCAGCGCGTGCCCGACTCCACCTGCCGAGTGCAGGTTGACCAGCACCGGCTCCCGGCGCGATTGCGCGTACCCGTCGGCCATCGACACGACCACGGATTCCTGCAGCCCCAGCACGTACCGGAAGTCGTCGGGCCACCCGGTCAGGAAGGGCACCTCAGTCGTGCCCGGGTTGCCGAACACCGTCGTCAGGCCCAGTTCGCGCATCAGCCCCCTGGTGATGTCGCGAACCGTGCGGTCCTCGCTGCCCATCGAAGTCCTCCTCCAGCTCGTTCTGCGCACATCACAGCAGAACGGACGTCGTTAGCGGAAACAAAGGTGTCGAATCGCAACGCCGCGAAATCGGACGTCGGTCGGCCGACCGGCATGGGCGCTACGCGCCCTGGACCTCGGAGAAGCACACGGTTTCCCGGCTGAAGACGTAGTAGCCCTCGTTCTCGCGGCAGATCGTCTCCGGGTCCTGGCCGGGCGCGACGCGCGTGACCTGGTCCTGCGCGGCGCCGCAGGCGATCTTGAGCGGCAGCACGGCCGCGTCCTGCTGGAACGACGTCAGGCAGTCGCCCGTGCGCACGTCGAGCCGGAGGCAGTAGGTGGTGTCCCGGTGGACGTTCGCGTAGTCGTCCCCGCACATCGCGAGGTCGTGGCCGCCCCGGACGCTGACGACCCGGTAGTCGGAGTCGGGCGAGCCGCACTCGGCCGAGGACATCGACCCACCGCGTTCGTCCTCCAGGGACATGCACTCCCCCGCCTTGATCTCGTCCGGCGAGAGGAGCACCGTCACCAGCGCGATCGCCGCGAGGACCAGCACCACGAGTCCACCCCCGACCAGCCCGAGGATCAACCCGTTCCGGTTCTTGCGCGGCGGCTGCGGCGGCGGCCCGCCCGCCACCTGCTGCCAGAAGTTCTGCTGCGGGTGGAAACCGCCCGGATGCGGGGCGCCACCGGGATAGTGCGCACCCTGCGGCTGGCCCCACTGCGGCGGCTGCCCCTGGGGCTGCGGCGGCTGACCCCCGTGCGGATGGGGGCCCGGCTGCGGGCCGTGCGGCCCTTGCTGCGGCGGGTAGTTCACGGGCCCTCCGAGGTCAACGACGCTTCCCCGGGGGAATCTACCTACCCGCGAGCACCCCAGCGGGCGCCGGGAGCGCCCGCCCGCTGAGCATCCTCACCCCGCCGCGGAGTCGCGGCGGAGGACGAACATGAACGGCGCCCGCAGGCCGCGCAGGTCCATCGCGCCGAGCAGGGTGTTCTCGTCGACCTTGCGGAACGGGTCGTAGATCGGCAGGGAGTCGTAGATCATCGCGGCCGAGGAGACCCCGCGGTACTCGACCATGCGCAACCTCGCCCGTGGCTCGCGCGTGGTCAGCAACGGCACGAGGCGGGTGAACAGCTTCCCCACCACCGGGTTGTTCAGCTTGTCCGCGATGTTGAGCACGAGGCCCATCGGCACGAACGCCGGGTTCACGCTGACCACCCGGCCGCCGGAGCCGGTGAACAGCAGCGGGTGGGCGTCGTCCGGGCCGTCGAACCGCTTCCCGTACCAGCCGAAGCGCTCGAGCAGGCCGTCGAAGGGGTTTCCGGTGTCGATCCCGTTGCCCCGCCAAGTGCCGGTCAGCTCCGCCACCCGGGCCGGTGGGAGCGAGTCGAAGAACTCCAGCGCCGACTCCAGCGAGGCTCCGGCCTCCAGCTGCACCAGCTCGTCCTGCGCGGTCATGTCTCCTCCTGGCTCGGGGCCCCTGCGACTCCTCCGACGGGGCGGTCTCGGTACGACCCGCCCCGGCCCGCGCGATTCGGGTCACGGCCGAGGCCGTGCGGCACCTGGACCGGGAGTGGGCGCTCCGCGGTGACTGGAATACTGGACGCCGTGTCCGGACGGTGTCGAGCTTCGCGCCGATCACCTGCGGAAACGCCACCCGACCCCGAGGGAGCGCTCACCTTGACCGACGGACCGCTGATCGTCCAGTCCGACAAGACCCTGCTGCTCGAGATCGACCACGAACTCGCCGAGGAGACGCGCACCGCGATCGCCCCGTTCGCCGAGCTGGAGCGCGCTCCGGAACACGTGCACACCTACCGCATCACGCCGCTGGCGCTGTGGAACGCGCGGGCCGCCGGGCACGACGCCGAGCAGGTCGTCGACGGGTTGGTGAAGTACTCCCGCTATCCGGTTCCGCAGCCGCTGCTGGTCGACATCGTCGAGACCATGGGCCGCTTCGGCAGGCTGCAGCTGACCAACGACCCCGCGAACGGGCTCGTGCTGGTCTCGCTGGACCGCGCGGTGCTCGAAGAGGTGCTGCGCCACAAGAAGGTCAAGCCGATGCTCGGCGAGCGCGTCGACGAGGACACCGTGGCGGTGCACCCGAGCGAGCGCGGCAGGCTCAAGCAGCTGCTGCTCAAGATCGGCTGGCCCGCCGAGGACCTGGCGGGCTACGTCGACGGCGAGGCGCACCCGATCTCGCTGCAGCAGGACGGCTGGCAGCTGCGCGACTACCAGCAGCAGGCCGTGCAGTCGTTCTGGGCGGGCGGTTCCGGCGTGGTCGTGCTGCCCTGCGGCGCGGGTAAGACGCTGGTCGGCGCCGCGGCGATGGCCGAGGCCGAGGCGACCACGTTGATCCTGGTCACCAACACCGTCGCCGGTCGGCAGTGGAAGCGCGAGCTGATCGAGCGCACCTCGCTGACCGAGGACGAGATCGGCGAGTACTCCGGGGAGAAGAAGGAGATCCGCCCGGTCACCATCGCCACCTACCAGGTCATCACCCGGCGCTCCAAGGGCGAGTACAAGCACCTGGAGCTGTTCGACTCGCGCGACTGGGGCCTGGTGGTCTACGACGAGGTGCACCTGCTGCCCGCGCCGGTGTTCCGGATGACCGCTGACCTGCAGTCCCGGCGGCGCCTCGGGCTGACCGCGACCCTGGTGCGCGAGGACGGCCGCGAGGGCGACGTGTTCTCGCTGATCGGCCCCAAGCGCTACGACGCGCCGTGGAAGGACATCCAGTCGCAGGGCTGGATCGCCCCGGCCGAGTGCACCGAGGTGCGGGTGACGCTGACCGACGACGAGCGGCTGCAGTACGCCACCGCCGAGGCCGAGGAGCGCTACAAGCTGTGCTCCACCGCGCGCACCAAGGCTCCGGTGGTCAAGGCCATCCTCGACCAGCACCCGGGTGAGCCCGCGCTGGTCATCGGCGCGTACCTGGAGCAGCTGCACGAGCTCGGCGAGGCACTGGACGCGCCGATCGTGGAGGGTTCGACGAAGAACAAGGAACGCGAGGCGCTCTACGACCAGTTCCGGCGCGGCGAGATCAACCGGCTCGTGGTCTCGAAGGTCGCCAACTTCTCCATCGACCTGCCGGAAGCGTCGGTCGCGGTGCAGGTCTCGGGCACCTTCGGGTCCCGGCAGGAGGAGGCGCAGCGGCTCGGGCGGCTGCTGCGCCCCAAGGTCGAGCGCAACCAGGCGCACTTCTACTCGGTGGTCTCGCGCGACACGCTGGACACCGACTACGCGGCGCACCGCCAGCGGTTCCTCGCCGAGCAGGGCTACGCGTACCGGATCGTCGACGCCGACGATCTGCTCGGCCCGGCCGTACCGGACGTAGGGTGACGAAAAATTGATGTGCCGCACGGGCAGGTGTCACCCAAAAGTGTCCGTGTTCGCTCCGTTTCCAGTTACCGTTGCGATGAAAGCACCCAGTACCGGGACTGAGCAGCTATGTCGTCACCCTCGGTTAATACAATCGGGGGACCCGGAGCTGGTGCTCCGCAGAACCACCGGAGGCCGTGTTGAGTGAGCAGCTCCTGGGTCGCTCGGCCGGCCAGCCGGCTGTGGGTGTCCCGCAAGATACTGGAGATCGGATGGCAACCGAGCAGCAGCAACGCCCGGTGTTGGGCGGTGCGCACCGCTTCGTGGGGCTCGCGGAGAACCTCGAGCGCTACGCAGGCACGCCCACCGGGGCCGAACCCCCGAACGTGCGCGGCCCCGACCGCGGCTACGGCCTGGTCTTCTTCTACTTGGAGCGCTATCACCTGAGCACGGTGATCAGCAGCGGCCTGCGGTTCCAGCCGCTGGGCGCCGAACCGGCCCAGGAGCTCGCCTGCACCGTGTACAAGGAGCAGGCCGAAGCGGCGCGGCACCTGACCGACCTGACCTGCGAACTGCTGGTGCAGAACCGGACCTACCTGGTGCCCGACCAGATCGTGCCGAACCAGCAGCCGCTGCTGCCGGGCACCGAGTTCCACGGCGTGCTGGCCAGCGGACACCCGTTCTTCCCGCCGGAGTTCACCCGCTTCACCGACGAGGAGGGCGTCGAGCAGCTGCAGGTCTTCACCCTGCTTCCGGTCACCCTCGGCGAGCTCAACTACATCCTCGACCACGGCGTCACGTCCCTGCGTCAGCAGTGGGCCCGCTTCGAGGTGGACGTCTTCGACCTGGGCCGCCCCAGCGTCGCCTGACAAGCGACAGTTTTGCCTAAAACTGTCACTGGTATTGCGGGCACCCAGGGGTCACAGTTTTCGGCAAAACTGTCACCTGGGAGGGGCGGAGAGCGGTTCGGGCTGAAATGATCGGTGCATGGACATCGATCTGGGTGAGCTGGATGCGGTGCGGGTCTATGCGCTGCCGATGCGCAACCGGTTCCGGGGGGTCACCGTTCGGCGCGGGGTGCTGCTGTCCGGTCCCGGAGGGTGGGGCGACTTCTGCCCCTTCGAGGACTACGGGGACGCGGCTGCCGCGCCCTGGTTGCGCACCGCCCTGGAGTCCTGCAGCGTCGGCTGGCCGCGGCCGGTGCGGGAGCGGATTCCCGTCAACTGCACCGTGCCCGCGGTTCCCGCGGAGAAGGCGCAGCGGATCGTGTCCGGATCGGGCTGCTCGACAGCGAAGGTCAAGGTCGCCGAGACCGGGCAGTCGCCCGGGGAGGACCAGGAGCGGGTCGCGGCCGTGCGGGACGCCTTGGGCCCGGGCGGAGCCATCCGGATCGATGCCAACGCGGCCTGGGACGTTGACACCGCGGTGGCGCGGATCAAGGAGCTGGACCGGGCCGCGGACGGCCTGGAGTACGCCGAGCAGCCGTGCCCGAACATCGACGACCTCGCCGAGGTGCGGCGCCGGCTGGACGTGCGCATCGCCGCCGACGAATCGATCCGGCGGGCCGAGGACCCGCTGAAGGTCGCCGTGGCCGGAGCCGCCGACGTGGCGATCATCAAGGCCACCCCGCTCGGCGGCGTCCGCAGGGCGCTCGAGGTGGCCGAGGCCAGCGGGCTGCCTTGCGTGGTCTCCTCCGCCGTGGAGTCCAGCGTCGGGCTGGCCGCCCAGCTCGCCCTCGCCGGGGCGCTGCCCGAGCTGCCGTTCGCTTGCGGCCTGGGCACCATCGCGCTGCTGGAGGGCGACGTGGTCGCCGAGCCGCTGCTGCCGGTCGACGGCCATCTCCCGGTGCTGACGAAGCCACCGGTGCCGGACCCGGCCAAGGTCGCGGCGGCGACCCCGCCCGCGGACGTCCAGCGCGCGTGGATCGACCGGCTGATCCGGGTCAACGAACTGCTGGACTGAGCCGCGAGCGCGGGCGGTTCCACCGGAGTTCCCGGCCCTTCGCCAGGTCCCGGGCGGAACCGCCCCCGCGATCAGGCCGCCTTGCGGGCCTTGCGGCGCTTGAGCTTGCGGAGGACGACGAAGACGACCAGCAGGCCGACCGCCACCGGCGCCACGCGCTTGAGCACCGGCGTGCCCGCGGTGCCGAGCAGGTCGATGGCCTCGTTGCTGCTCGAGGGCTCCGCCGCGCGGGCGGACTGGGACTCGGCCGGGGTGACCTTCCAGCTGGCGTCCTTCGTTGTCGAGCCCGCCGCCGCGCCGGCACCCGCTGCCGCGGTCGCACCGGCGGCGCCCGTGGAACCGTTGCCCACCGAGCCCGACTCGGAAGCGGCCTCCGACTTGCCCTCCCCGGCAGGCGAGTCGCCGGCGGAGAGCTTCTCGGCGAGGTTGTCGGCGAACTGGTTGAGGATCTTGCTGCCGACCTCGGAGATCAGCCCGCGGCCCATCTGAGCGGGCTTGCCGGTGACCTTCAGGTCGGTGTCCACCGTGCCGTTGGTGGTGTCGCCGTCGGCGGTGAGCTGGACGGTCACGGTGGCGGCTGCGGTGCCCGCGCCCCGGGAGTCCTTGCCGCTGGCGTCGATGACGATGCGCCGGGCGCTCTCGTCGGTCTCCTGGAAGGTTCCGGTTCCCTTGTAGAGCAGGGTGACCGGCCCGAGCTTGACCTTCACCGAACCGGCGAACTCGTTGCCCTCGGCCTTGGTGAGCGTCGCGCCGGGCATGCAGGGGGCGACCGTCTCCGGGTCGATCATCGCCTGCCACGCCTTGTCGATCGGCACCGGAACGCTGAACGTGTGCTGCATCTGCACTGGAGTGTCCTCCTGGTTCGACCGAGCTCGGCCCTGTCGAAGAGCCGTAGTTCTTGCTGAAGCTGTACCCGTGATCCGACGCTATAACGCGGTCTCGTTCCCAGCTTTCCAGTCCGGGCGGCGCGCCGGTAGTCCAATTGGATCATCGCGAGCGTCGAAACGCCTTCGGGGCCGGTGGCGAATCCACCACCGGCCCCGAAGCGTTCACGGACCGCTCACCCGCACGCGGCCTGCACCGCGCGCCCGGTGAGCACCGTTGCGAGGTGCTCCCGGTAATCGGCGTCGGCCCCCGCGTCGGAGGCCGGGCTGGTGCCCTCGGCCGCGTGCGCGGCCGCCGAGCGGATGGCCTCCGCGGTCGCGGGCTGGCCGACCAGCGCCTGCTCGACGCCGCGCGCCCGGATCGGGGTGGCGCCCATGTTGGTCAACCCGATGCGCGCCTCGGCGATGCTGTCGCCGTCGACCCGCACCGCGGCCGCGACCCCGACGATCGACCAGGCCTGGGCGATCTGGTTGAACTTCTCGTAGCGCGCCTTCCAGCCGGTCCACTTCGGCACCCGCACCTCGACGAGCAGCTCGCCGGGTTCCAGCGCGGTGGTGAAGTAGTCGACGAAGAAGTCCGCCGCGGGTACCGTGCGCCGCCCGGACGGCCCGGCCAGCACCATCTCCGCGTCCAGCACCAGCGCCGGGGCGGGCAGGTCGCCCGCCGGGTCGGCGTGCGCCAGCGATCCGCCGAAGGTGCCGCGGTGGCGCACCTGCGGGTCGGCGACGGTCCGGGTCGCCAGCGCGATGAGCTCGCAGTGCTGCTGCACCAGCGGATCCGCCGCGACGTCGTAGTGCGTGGTCATGGCGCCGATGACCACGTGGTCACCGTCCTCGCGGATGCCGCGCATCTCCGGGATGCGGCCGATGTCGAGCACCGTCTCCGGGTCGGCCAACCGCATCCGCAGCACCGGCAGCAGGCTCTGCCCGCCCGCCAGCACCTTCGCGTCCTCGCCCGCCGTGGCGAGCGCCACCACGGCTTCCTCCACCGTGGAGGGGGCGGTGTAGGAGAACTGGACCGGGATCACCGGGCACCTCCCTGGGAATCGATGGAACCGAGCCCGCCTCCGGACTCCGGCGTGGTCGTGCCGGAGGACCGGGAACCGGTGATGGCGCGCCAGACCCGTTGCGGCGAGCAGGGCATCTCCACGTCCTTGACGCCCATCGGCCGCAGCGCGTCGACGATCGCATTGACCACCGCGGGAGTGGAGGCGATGGTGCCCGCCTCGCCGACGCCCTTGACGCCCAGCGCGTTCGACGTCGCCTTGGTCTCGGTGCGGTCGGTGGTGAAATCCGGGAGATCCGCTGCCGAGGGAACCAGGTACTCGGCGAACGTGCCGGTGGTCAGCGTGCCCTCCTCGTCGTAGATGGCCTCCTCGTACAACGCCTGCGCGATGCCCTGCGCGAGACCGCCGTGCACCTGGCCCTCCACGATCAGCGGGTTGACCACCGAGCCGATGTCGTCCACGCAGACGTACTTGCGGATCTTCACGTGCCCGGTCTCGGTGTCCACCTCGATGGCGCACAGGTGGGTGCCGTGCGGGAAGGAGAAGTTCTCCGGGTCGAACGTGGCATCGGCGTCGATGCTCGGTTCCACCCCGTCGGGCAGGTCGTGCGCGGCGAAGGTCGCCAGCGCGACCTCGCCCATGGCCACGCCCCGGTCGGTGCCGCGCACCCCGAAGCGCCCGCCGGTGTACTCCAGGTCGTCCTCGGCGCACTCGAGCATGTGCGCGGCGATCGGGCGGGCCTTGTCGATGACCTTGTCGGCCGCGCTGACCACCGCCATGCCGCCCACGGTCAGCGACCGCGAACCGTAGGTGTCCATGCCCTTCGGCGAGACCTGGGTGTCGCCGTGCAGCACCTCGACGTCCTCGAACGGCACGCCGAGCCGGTCGGCCACGATCTGGCTCCACGCCGTCACGTGCCCCTGCCCGTGCGGCGAGACGCCGGTGACCACCTCGACCTTTCCGGTCGGCAGCATCCGGATCGAGGCGCTCTCCCAGCCACCGGCCCCGTAGGACAGCGAGCCCAGCACCCGGGAGGGCGCCAGCCCGCACATCTCGGTGAACGTGGAGATGCCGATGCCCAGCTGGACCGCGTCACCGTCGCGGCGGCGGCGTTCCTGCTCCTCGCGCAGCGAGGTGTAGCCGAACAGGTCCACGGCCTTGTCGGTGGCGGCCTCGTAGTTGCCCGAGTCGTAGGTCAGACCCGCGACCGTGTCGTAGGGGAACTCCTCGTGCTTGATCCAGTTCTTGCGGCGGACCTCCATCGGGTCCATGCCCAGCTCGTTGGCCAGCTCGTCCATCATCCGCTCGATGCCGAACGTGGCCTCCGGGCGCCCGGCACCGCGGTAGGCGTCGGTGGGCGTCTTGTTGGTGAACACGTTGGTGCAGCTGAAGTGGTAGGCCGGGATCTTGTAGATCGAGTTGAACATCAGCGCGCCCAGGATCGGCACGCCCGGCGTGACCAGCCGCAGGTAGGCGCCCATGTCGGCGAGCAGCTCGACCTTCAGGCCGGTGATGGTGCCGTCGCTCTTGGCCGACATGGACAGCTTCTGGATCTGATCCCGGCCGTGATGGCCGGAGACCATGGTCTCGGAGCGCGTCTCGGTCCACTTCACCGGACGGTTCAGCCTGCGCGCCATCACGAAGGCGATGAACTCCTCCGGCGTGACCTGCAGCTTGCCGCCGAAGCCACCGCCGACGTCGGGAGCGATCACCCGGATCTTGCTCTCCGACACGCCCAGCGACATCGCCAGCATCACGCGCAGGATGTGCGGGACCTGGGTGGCCGACCACATGGTGATCTGCTCACCGGTCGGATCCACCACCACCGAGCGGGGCTCCATGAACGCCGGGATCAGCCGCTGCTGCCGGAACTCCCGTTCGACGCGCACCTCCGCGGCGGCCAGCGCCTGCTCCACGTCCCCGCCGGTGCCGGCCTCGGCGGAGTCGAACGTCCACGTCGCGTTCTTGTTGGTGCCGAGGTCCTCGTGCACCAGCGGCGAGTCCGACCGGATCGCCGAGGGCATGTCCAGCACCACCGGCAGGTCCTCGTAGTCGACGTCGATCGCGTCGGCCGCGTCGCGCGCTTCCGCCGCCGAGCGCGCCGCGACCACCGCGACCGCTTCCCCGGCGAAGCACACCTCGTCGACGGCCATCGGTGGCGCGGTGGGCGCCTTCATGTCATCGGTGATCGGCCAGGCGCACGGCAGCGAGCCCTGCTCGTCGGCGATGTCCCTGCCGGTGATCACCGCGGCCACGCCCGGCATCTCGCGAGCGGCCTCGGTGTCGATCGCGGTGATCCGGGCGTGCGCCATCGGCGAGCGCAGGATCGCCAGGTGCAGCGTGCCCATCGGGGTGTGGTTGTCGGTCCAGCGGGTCTGACCGGTGATCAGCCGCGCGTCTTCCTTGCGCTTGCGGGAGCGCCCGAGTTCCGGTTCCGCCACTGAGGTCATTGCCGTCCTCCCGTGACTCGCGATCCGGTCTGCTCGTCGGCGGGCGTGCGCGGCACCGGGGTGTCCTCGGTGTGCTCCATCGCGGGCCCGGCTCCCGGCTCCATCCGCGAGGCCGCGTCGCGCACGGCCCGGACGATGTTCTGATAGCCGGTGCAGCGGCAGAGGTTGCCCTCCAGCCCCTCGCGGACGGCCTGGTCGTCCGGATCCGGGTTCTCCGCCAGCAGGTCCAGGGCCTGCATGATCATGCCTGGAGTGCAGTAGCCGCACTGCAGCGCGTGGTTGTCGTGGAAGGCTTCCTGCAACGGGTGCAGTTTGCCGTCTTGGGCGAGGGCTTCGATGGTGGTGACGTCGTGCCCGTCGGCCTGCATGGCCAGCACGGAGCACGACTTCACGCTGCGCCCGTCCATGTGGACGGTGCACGCGCCGCAGTTGCTGGTGTCGCAACCGACGACGGTTCCGACCTTGCCGAGGCGGTCGCGCAGGTACTGCACGAGCAGCGTTCTCGGCTCCACCTCGTCTTCGTACTTGGTGCCGTCTACGTTGACGGTGATGCGGGGCATGGAGCGGCCTCCTTGCCGAACGGTGTCCAGCGGACGTTCGGGAACACGACTGATCCGCCTCAGTGACGGATGTCACTCACGCGAGCGTGCTACGCCGCCCCGCTCACAGCAAGCGCGCGCCGCAGGGAAGCCGCGAAGTACCGTCTGTTCCGGTGAATCGACCGGTCACGTTCAGGGGGCCACCGTCCGCGAGACCCGCTCCGGGCCGAGCGGCACCGGAGATCCCTCCGGGACGATCGACCCGGAGGGCATCAGGAGTGGTGGTGGATCGGCCCGTCCAGTTCGGCGAGCCGAACTCCCCGACCGCCCCACCGGAGCGCGGTGAGCTCGGCGGCGATGGACACCGCGGTCTCCTCCGGGGTCCGGGCCCCCAGGTCCAGACCGATCGGCGAGCACAGCTCGGCGAGCTGCTCCTCGGTGACGCCCTCCTCGCGCAGCCGCTGCAGCCGGTCCTCGTGGGTGCGGCGGGAGCCCATCGCGCCGACGTAGCCGACGTCGAGCGCCAGCGCCTGCTTGAGCACCGGGACGTCGAACTTCGGATCATGGGTGAGCACCATGATCGCGGTGCGCTCGTCGATGCGCCCCGCCTCGGACTCGTTGGCCAGGTATCGGTGTGGCCAGTCCACGACCACCTCGTCCACGCCCGGGAACCGGCTGGTGGTGGCGAACACCGGCCGGGCGTCGCAGACGGTGACCCGGTAGCCGAGGAAACCGCCCATCCGGGCCATCGCGGCGGCGAAGTCGATCGCGCCGAAGACCAGCATCCGCGGCGGCGGCTCGAAGGAGTTGACGAACACCCGCATGCCCTCGCCGCGGCGCTGCCCCTCGGGGCCGTACTCGATGACGCCGCTGCGACCGCTGGCCAGCATCCCGCGCGCGTCGTCGACCACGGCGTCGTCCACCCGCTCGGCGCCCAGGCTGCCGCGCACGCGCTCCCGCCAGATCAGCAACCGGGTGCCGATCTTGGACTCCTCGGGGTGCTCCAGGACGGTGGCCACCGCGACGGGTTCCTCGGCGCGCACCGAGGCGGCGACCTCGTCGAGTTCCGGGAAGGTCTCGCGGTCCACCTTCTCCACGAAGATGTCCAGGATTCCGCCGCAGGTCAGGCCGACGGCGAAGGCGTCGTCATCGCTGACGCCGTAGCGGCGCAGCACCGGCTCCCCGCTGTCGAGGACACCCGTGCCCTCCTCGTAGACCGCGCCCTCGACGCATCCGCCGGAGACGCTGCCCACGGCCTCGCCGTCCTGCGTGACCAGCATGGCCGCCCCCGGCTGACGAGGCGCGGAGCGGAAGGTCGCCACCACCGTGCCGAGGCCGACGGATTCGCCCGCCTCCCAGCGCTTGGTCAACTCGTCCAAAACGTCGCGCACTGCGCCCACCTCCACGTGCCGACCGGCACCGTTGCTTCGATCTCAGGTGAAATCGGCCGGGAGCCGCTCCCCGGACCGGGAAAGCCTGCGCACCCACGACCAGATGTCCTCGAGCGACCGCAGGCTGTGCCCGGCCACCAATTGGTCAACGTGCGGCAAGGCCGCGACAATTCCGGACTGCACCGGTTGATATCCGTCGTGGCCCGCGTGCGGGTTCGCCCACACCACGCCCCTGGACAGTCGGCGCAGCCTGCGCATCTGCTCGGTCAGCTCCCCCGAGTCGCCGCGTTCCCAGCCATCTGAGAACAGCACGACGACCGCGCCGCGCGCCAGACCCCGCTGGCCCCACCGGTCCAGGAACACCCGCAACGTCTCGCCCAGCCGCGTGCCGCCGGAGAAGTCCGGGACCGCGCGCGAGGCGGCCAGCAGCGCCGCCTCCGGGTCGCGCTGGCGCAGCTGACGGCTGACCCGGGTCATCCTCGTGCCCAGGGTGAACACCTCGGTGCTCGTCGGCGCGCGGCGCACCACGACGTGCGCGAAGCGCAGCAGCGCGTCGGCGTAGGGGCTCATCGATCCGGAGACGTCGATGAGCAGCACGACCCGGCGGGCGCGTCGAGCGCGGTGCTGCTTGGGCAGCCGCACCGGCTCGCCGCCGGAGCGCAGCATGGACCGCAACGTGGCGCGGGGGCTCAGCGTGCCGCGCTTGCCCGGTTCGCGGCGCAGCGCCGGGCGCGTCGGCGGTTCCGGGCGCAGGGTGTCCAGCAGCCGGCGCAGGTGGTCGCGTTCGGCGGTGGTGAGCTCGGAGAGGTCCCGATCCCGCAGGATCTCGGCATCGCTGGCCGCCGCCGAGAGCGGGTCCTCGCCCTCCTCGCCTTCGCCCTCGCCCTCGTCCGGGCCGCTCAGCGCCGCGATCTGCGCCGGGCGCGACATCGGCTGCCCCGGCTGTTCGACCTGCATCGGCTGCGAGCTGAACCAAGCGGAGAACGCCACGTCGTAGCGCGGGATGTCGTCCGGCTCGGAGCACAGTGTCAGGCGACCCGCCCAGTAGAGACCCTCGCGATCCTCCACGCCGACCTGCTCGACGGCGTCCAGGAAGTGCTGCACCCGGTTCGGGCCGCAGGCCATGCCGGAGTGCCGCAGGGCCCGCGCGAAACCGACCAGCCCGGTGACCGCATCGGTCATGGCGCCACGATGCCCGCGGACCGCACGCGTTCGGCGTCCTCCCGGTACTTGAGGACCGCGCCGAGGGTCGTCGAGGCGATCTCGGTGTCCAGGGACCCGGCGCCGAGCGCCTGCAGCGCCTGGGCCCAGTCCAGGGCCTCGGCCACGCCCGGCGGTTTGAGCAGCTCCATCTGGCGCATTCGCTGCAGCGCGGCCGCGACCTGCTCGGCGAGCCTGGCCTCGAGACCGGGCAGCCTGCGGCGCAGGATGGCCACCTCGCGCTCCAGGCCCGGGTGCTCCAGCCAGTGGTAGAGGCAGCGGCGCTTGAGGGCGTCGTGGACCTCGCGGGTGCGGTTGGAGGTCAGCAGGACCACTGGTGGTTCGGCGGCGCGGACCTCGCCGTACTCCGGGATGCTCACCGCGTACTCGGACAGCACCTCCAGCAGGAAGGCCTCGAACTCGTCGTCGGCGCGGTCGATCTCGTCGACCAGCAGCACGCACGGCGCCTCCTGCAGGGCGCGCAGCAGCGGCCGGGCCAGCAGGAAGCGCGGCGTGTAGAGGGAGGACTCGGCGTCGTCGGCGTCGAGCTGACCACCGGAGGCCGCCTCCAGGGTGCGCAGGTGCAGCAGCTGGCGGGGGAAGTCCCAGTCGTAGAGCGCCTGCGCGGCGTCGATGCCCTCGTGGCACTGCAGCCGGATCAGGTTCACGTCCAGCGCGGCCGCCAGCGACTGCGCCAGAGCCGTCTTGCCGGTGCCGGGCTCCCCCTCGCACAGCAGCGGGCGCCGCATCTGCATCGCCAGGAACGCCGCCGTGGCGATCCCGTCATCCGGCAGGTATCCCGTCTCGTCCAGCCTGGTGGAGACCTCGGACGGGGATTTCATCTGGAACGCATCAGCCACCGCCATGCTTCGAGCCTATTCGACGGAACCACCCGAGGCGATGGCCTCACGACTCGGCGGCGTGGTGCCCCCGC
The DNA here is from genome assembly GCF_039531955.1 of Saccharopolyspora halophila. Taxonomy (NCBI): domain Bacteria; kingdom Bacillati; phylum Actinomycetota; class Actinomycetes; order Pseudonocardiales; family Pseudonocardiaceae; genus Saccharopolyspora; species Saccharopolyspora halophila. Next base: position 167,351 of record NZ_BAAARA010000003.1, on the reverse strand, counting down.
TTGAACACCGGGTGTGCCGAGTACGCGATCCGGACATGGCGTGCGGTTCAGGCGTGCCACCTGGGCGAGCGACAGTTTTGCCTAAAACTGTCCGGACATTTCGGGCGCGCTCCCCTCCCGGCGCCGCCACGCAAACCCGAACTGAAGTGTCCCCTCAGGTGGCTCCGCGGCGTGATGTCGTCGCTCTGGGCGGGAGCGGGTCGGTGGAGCCGTAGGATTTCGGGCATGAGTCGGTTCTCCGGGTTTCCCGCGCACGTGGAGCGGCACATCGGCCGGATTCGAGGCGCTGAGAGCAGCATTACCGAGGACGGGCGAGACCGCGGGTACAGCCTGGTGCTGTGCGACCACTCCGACGGCGCGCACGTCACCGTGCTGACCAGCGGGTTGCGGGATCGCACCGCGGGCGCGCCGCTGCCGCAGGAGCTGCTGTGCACCCTGCGTGCCGAGAACGAGCTCTACGCCAAGCACCTGGTGGGCGTGATCGCCGAGCTGCTGACCGAGTCCAACAGCCGCGTCGGCTACGGGGCGCTGATCATGAACGATCGGGTGCTCCTGCCGGACAGCGAGATCGCGGGCGCCCTGGCCGCACCGCACCCCTACCTGGACGACGAGTTCGACGTCCTGCTCGACGGCGGCGAACCGGTGCTGCAGCTGATCACCCTGATCCCGATCGCGCGCGGCGAAGCCCAGCTGATCTCGCGCTACGGCCGGGACGCGCTCTACGACAAGTGGGAAGCCCTCGACGTCGACCTGGTCGACCTGAACCGCCCCACCGCCACGGCGTAGCGCCCCACCGACGAAGACCGCCCCGGCGAAGCATCCGTTTCGCCGGGGCGGGTTCGGGGCAGCGCCCGATGCTCAGGTGAGCTCGTTCGGAGCTCGCCGCACGAAGGTGTCCAGCACCCCGTCGGCCACCAGGATCGGGCCTTGCGGGCGCACTTCCGCCGGATCGGTCCGCAACGAGCGGGCCTGCGCGGCGGCCTGCTCGGCCGCGTCGAAACCGGCCCGGGCCGCGGCCTCGTCGCCGCCGGCCCTGGCCCGCAGCGCGTCCACGGTGGACAGCAGCGCATCGCCCCAGTGGTCGGTGGCGGCCAGCCAGGGCTCGGAGTCGGCCACGAAATCCGGGGCAGCACCCGCCCGGATCGCCTCCGGAGCGTCCGCGATCGACTGCGCGTAGGCGCGCAGCTCCCCGAGCGCCCGGTCCCGGTCGCCGCTCGCCCACCGCTGCTCGAACGAGTCCAGCCTGCGATCGAGCTCCGGAGCAGGTGCCTGCCAGGGCTTTCCGCTGGCCAGCGGGGACATGTGGTTGAGGTCGAAGAAGACCATCAGCGCGTCGACCGTCTTCGGGTCGGCGGTGAGGCTCGGCTCGCCGCCCGCGAAGCGGTCCCCGGCGAGGTACTCGGCGGCCGCGCGCCAAGCGCGCTGCGGGTCGAACTTCTCGTCGTTCCAGGCGAAGTCGGCCGCACCGGTCTCGGCGACCTTGCTCGCGGCGGCCTGGTTCATCGGGTTGACCACGTCGCCCTCGAGCTGCTCGGAGAGGCCGTTCTGGCGCTTGCCGTACGGACCGAGCAGCAGGCGACCGGCCGAGTCGTCGAAATCGTTGACCGGGTAGTTGTCCCACAGGAAGACCTTGCGGCCCCACACCTGCTCGGCCTCGCGGGCGTCCTCGACCGTGATCTGCGACGGGATCACCCCGTCCCCGGTCCACATCACCAGCACGCGCGGGTCCAGGACCTGGCGGATCGCGGTCTTGTAGGCCGAGTCCTCGACGTCGGAGTACTCGGTCGGCACGAACTGCAGCGGCGAGACGTCCGGATGCGCGTCGACGAACTCCTTCTGCACCCGGTTGAGCAGATCGGCCTGCGCCCGACCGGCCGCGCCCTTCGAGGGCGATCCGTAGGCCTGCTCGTCAGCGGCGCAGTTCCAGCTGGTGTAGGAGATGTCGTCGAGCGGCAGCGAGAAGTCCCGCACGCCCACGTCGTACATCGCCTGCATCTTGCCGATCAGCGCCTGGAAGTCCGCCTCGTCGCTGTAGCAGATCGACTTCCCCGGGGACAGGGCGTAGACGAACTTCACGTGGTGCGCGTGCGCCTGCCCGATCAGCTCCTGCACCTCGCCCAGCTTCTCCGGCGGGTACGGTTCGCGCCACTGCTCCCGGTGGTACGGGTCGTCCTTGGGCGCGTAGATGTAGGTGTTGAGCTTCATGTCGCCGTAGAAGGCGAGCTGGTCCATCCGCTCCTGATGCGTCCACGGTGGACCGTAGAACCCCTCGATCGCGCCTCGGTAGGGCATCGTGGGCTCGTCGACCACGCCGACACCGGCGATCCGCCCCGGGGACGTGATCTGGCGCAGGGTCTGCGCGGCGTAGTAGGAACCTGCCGGGTCGGAGGAGCCCATGACCAGCGCCGGGTCCTCCCCTCCGCTGGCCGCGAGCACGTAGCTCTCCGGCTCCATGTTCCACGGAGCGTCGTAGTGCATCTGCTGCAGGCCCTTGACGATCATCGGCGAGGTCCGGCCGCCGAGGCGCACGCGCAGCGTGGCGTCCTCGTCGCGCCGACCGGGCTCGCGCACGACCACTTCCGAGGCCCCGGCCATCCGCAGCACCTGCACGGTCAGGTCCAGGGCCGGCCGGTCCACCGACGGTTCGACGATGACCTCGACCTTGCCGCGCACGGCGATGTCGTCGCCGAGCCGGTTCATCTGCGCGGGCTGCGGCGTCACGGACGGCAACCCGCTGCCGGGCAGCGACACCGGTGCGTCCTCCGCGGGCTGCTGTCCGGGCTCGGGCGGCGGGCTGTTGGTGCACCCGGCAACCAGCACCCCCGCCATCGCGAGGACGACCGCGACAGACCTGGTCTTCTGACGATGCATCAACCCACCTCACCCGGACCTTCGGACGAAACCAGGAGAACACACGCTTGGCCCGCCATTTCGCGGGGACCCGCGAACATGCGAAGGGCCGCCCCCGCGAACGGGGACGGCCCTTCGAGCGTGCGGAGCCTCAGGCTCCGAGCACGGCGGTCATCACATCATGCCGCCCATGCCACCCATCGGGTCACCGCCGCCGGCGGCAGCGGCAGCGCCGCCGTTCTCCTCCGGCTTGTCGGCGACCACGGCCTCGGTGGTCAGGAACAGCGCGGCGATGGACGCGGCGTTCTGCAGCGCGGAGCGGGTGACCTTGGCCGGGTCGATGACGCCGGCCTCGATCAGGTTCTCGTACTCGCCGGTGGCGGCGTTGAGACCCTCGCCCGGGGTGAGGTTCTTGACCTTCTCCGCGACGACGCCGCCCTCGAGGCCGGCGTTGACCGCGATCTGCTTCAGCGGAGCCTGCACGGCCAGCTTGACGCTGTTCGCACCGGTCGCCTCGTCGCCCTCGAGCTTGAGGCCGTCGAAGGCGGTCTGGGCGGCCTGCAGCAGGGCAACGCCGCCACCGGCGACGACGCCCTCCTCGACGGCGGCCTTGGCGTTGCGGACCGCGTCCTCGATGCGGTGCTTGCGCTCCTTGAGCTCGACCTCGGTCGCCGCGCCGGCCTTGATGACGGCCACGCCGCCGGCCAGCTTGGCCAGCCGCTCCTGCAGCTTCTCGCGGTCGTAGTCGGAGTCCGAGCGCTCGATCTCGGCGCGGATCTCGTTGACCCGGCCGGCGATCTGCTCGTCGTCGCCCGCACCCTCGACGATGGTGGTCTCGTCCTTGGTGACGACGACCTTGCGGGCCTGGCCCAGCAGCGGCAGGTCGGCGTTCTCGAGCTTGAGACCGACCTCCTCGCTGATGACCTGACCACCGGTCAGGACGGCCATGTCCTGCAGCATCGCCTTCCGGCGGTCACCGAAGCCGGGTGCCTTGACGGCGACCGACTTGAAGGTGCCGCGGATCTTGTTGACCACCAGCGTGGACAGGGCCTCGCCCTCGACGTCCTCGGAGATGATCAGCAGCGGCTTGTTGGCCTGCATGACCTTCTCCAGCAGCGGGAGGAGGTCCTTGATGTTGGAGATCTTGGAGCTGAGCAGCAGGATGTACGGGTCGTCGAGCGACGCCTCCATCCGCTCCGTGTCGGTGACGAAGTAGGGCGAGATGTAGCCCTTGTCGAAGCGCATGCCCTCGGTGAGCTCGAGTTCGAGCCCGAAGGTGTTGCTCTCCTCGACGGTGATGACGCCTTCCTTGCCGACCTTGTCCATCGACTCGGCGATCAGCTCACCGATCTGGCGGTCACCGGCCGAGATCGCGGCCGTGGCGGCGATCTGGTCCTTGGTCTCGATCTCCTTGGCGTTCTTGAGCAGCTGCTCGGAGATCGCCTCGGTGGCCTTCTCGATGCCCCGCTTCAGAGCGATCGGGGAAGCGCCGGCCGCGACGTTGCGCAGGCCCTCGCGCACCAGCGCCTGGGCCAGCACGGTCGCCGTGGTCGTACCGTCACCGGCGACGTCGTCGGTCTTCTTGGCGACCTCCTTGACCAGCTCGGCCCCGATCTTCTCCCACGGGTCCTCGAGCTCGATCTCCTTGGCGATCGAGACGCCGTCGTTGGTGATGGTCGGCGCGCCCCACTTCTTCTCGAGCACGACGTTGCGGCCCTTGGGGCCGAGCGTCACCTTGACGGCGTCGGCGAGGTTGTTCATGCCGCGCTCTAGACCGCGGCGGGCGTCCTCGTCGAACGCGATCATCTTGGCCATTGCGGTGTGGTCCTCCACCTATCAGGACGCCGCGGAGTGGAATCACACGCCACGGCAGGACTCGTGCTCGGCCAGGCTCGGTGCCCGCGACGGACGACCGCACGGCGACTACCGTCTTGTGGTGTCGCCGGAGGCGGCCTCACCCTCCCGACCTGGCACTCAACATCGCTGAGTGCCAGTCCGTGTTTAGCACTCACAGAGGCCGAGTGCAAGCAGGCCCCCGGTCCCCGAACAGGGGAGTCCACTTTCAGCCGCCCGCAGTCGGCACCGAGGTGGGCAGATCGTTCGTGTTGTTCGTCCCGTACGACGGGCCTCGCGAGGATTCGGGAGTACCACCGGAACCGCCGACCGAAGTGGCCATCAGCACGAAGACGACCACGATCACGACGAAGGCGAGCGCGGCAAGCACAGGAACGATCCACTTCGCCGAGCCGCCCGAGGAAGGTCGCGCCAGCGATGCCGAACCGGCGGGCATCGGGGGCCGCAACCGGACCGGCTGCTGGTGCTGCGGCTGCTGGTGCGGCGGAGGCCCCTGCTGCGGTGGCTGGGCGGGCGCGTACTGCGCCGGCTGCGGTCCGGACGGCGGCCCGACCGGCTGCGGTCCGGACGGCGGCCCGACCGGCTGCGGTCCGGACGGCGGCCCGACCGGCTGCATCGCGCGCGAGGGCGCGGGAACCTCGCCCGGCGCCGGGCCGAACGCTGCACGCGCGGCCGCGATCATCTCCTGGCAAGTCGCGTAGCGCTGCTCCGGCCGCTTGGCCAAAGCCCTGCGCAGCACGTCGTCGACGGCGGGCGGCAGCACCACCAGCGCCCCCGGGACCGGCGGCGCGGCGCCCAGGTGGCCCTGGATGATCTCCTGCACCGGCCCCTGGAACGGCGACCGCCCGGTCAAGCAGGCGAAGAGCATGCAGGCCAGCGCGTACTGATCGGTCCGGCCGTCGACGGGTTCACCGCGCAGGTGCTCCGGGGCGGCGTAGGTCGGCGAGCCGAGGAAGTCGCCGCCCGCCGTGCGATGCCCGGTCGCGCCGCGCCGCGTCAGCCCGAAGTCGGCGAGGTAGACGTGCTCATGCACGGACTCCCGCGTGGTCACCAGCACGTTGGCCGGCTTCAGATCGAGGTGCACCAGCCCCTGCTCGTGCAGGCTGTCCAGGGCCTCGGCGATTTGGACGAGCAGCTCCAGCGCGCGCCTGGGCGCGATCGGCCCCGCGGAGATCAGGCTGGCCAGGTCGGAGCCCTCGACCAGTCGCATCGCGATGTAGAGCATGCCGTCGACTTCGCCGAAGTCGTAGAGCGGAACGATGTTGGCGTGGTCGATGGCGGAGGTGTTGCGGGCCTCGTCGACGAACCGCTCGCGGAACTCGGCGTCGCCGGTGATGTGCTCGCCCATCACCTTGAGCGCGACCTTGCGGCCCAGCCGGATGTCGGTGGCGCGGTACATCACGCTCATCCCGCCGCGACCCAGCACTCCTTCGATCTTGTAGTGGCCGAGTCGCCGCCCGGTGAGATCTTCCGACACATCGGGCACCCTAACTCCCGTCCCGCGCGCGTGGGGGCAGGTTGGCGCAGCTGTGCCGCCACCGGATCCTGCGGCACGCGAATCGCCCTCCCACCGAGAAGTGGTCCGGTTCCCGCGGGGGAACCGGACCACCACCGGGAAGCAGCTCGGAGCGAGAAAGGTCTCGGGGTTGCTTCAGGATGCGGCGGTAGCCGCATCCGGTGCGGGACGCGACCGGCGCGGCTTCTGAGGTTCCGCTACCGCCACGAACACCGCGAACAGAAACATCTCCTCAGACCTTGGTGACACCGTCTGCCTGCGTGCGGCCGTCGCGGCCTGCCGTGACTTCGAATTCCACCCGATCGCCCTCGGAAAGGGTGCGGAACCCGGACATGTTGATCGCGGAGTAATGGACGAACACATCGGACCCGCCATCAGTGGCGATGAATCCGTAGCCCTTCTCCGAGTTGAACCACTTGACCGTGCCGACCGCCACGGTGTCCTCCTAAAAAAATGTGGTGCACGGCGCGAACGCCGCTGGAGCATCGGCCAGACTACTCCCGAAATGCGGGCTCGTCGCGGGGTCCGCAATGCAACTTTTCCGTTAAACGCTGGGCCGAACGGGTGGCGTTCTCAGCCACGCAACGTCATCGAAAGCGAGCAATTCCCCCGCTTGCAGCAATCTGGTTTCCGCCTCCGGTGAAACCAAAACCGAACACCATTGTTCGGACGGCGGAACACAACCGGACTTCCGCCGGGCGAAATTCCGCATCACCGTTGCGCGCCGAGCCCGTTGGCCTTGAGCCAGGACACCAATGCCCGCGGATTGCGGGTTTGCGTCAACACCTGTCCCGGCCCGGCGAAATCGAATACCAGACCCTCGCCGCTCTTGAGCGATTGAGCGGCCCCCTGGTGCAACTGGCGCAGCCTGCTCTGCACGGTGTCCGCGTAGGCGACCACGTGACCGGTGTCGATCGTGACGTATTCGCCGGGCTGCAGGGTCACCACGTCCAGCGCCCCGTAGCAGGACACGATCGCCGAGCCCTGGCCGCTGAGATGCGTGAGAAACCCGCCTTCGCCGCCGAAGAGGCTCCGGAAACCGCCCCACTGGGTGTCCGGCCGCACCGTGCTCGCGGCGGCCAGCCAGTTGCCCTTGGTCGCGCACCAGCCGACGCGGCCGTCGAGCTCCAGGACGTTGAGATCACCGGGCAGCTGCGGCGCGACGTCGACCCAGCCGCCCTGCTGCGGTGCGGTGAAGGTGGACACGTGGAAGGACTCGCCGCCCAGCGCCGCGCGAGCCAGCGATTTGAGCACACCGCCCTGCGCTCTGGCCTCGACCGTCACGCCGTAGCTGGTGGCCAGCATCGAGCCGGACTCGACCAGCACCGGCTCGGCGGGCGCCAGCACCAGCCGAGCGACGCCGTAGGACGGCGTGTGCCGCGTACGAACCTGCACCACGTTCCCCCTTGCCCCGACCGGCACCGCGCCGGTACGTCGAGATTCTAGGAATCGGCCGGGCCGGACGTGGCAGCCGCGCATTCTCGCATCCAGCCGGAGGAGATCGTTCCACCGCCGCTAACGACAAGAGGGGTGCCGATGCTCGATGATGCGTACGTGTCGTCTCTCAACACCCCCTCCGAGCTGACGCCGGTCGACGAGCACCGGGCCAAGGTGGCCGCGCTGCTGCGCCGGACGCCGGTCGAGACCAGGCCGCTGGCCGACTGCCTCGGGCTCGCGCTCGCCACCGACCTCGTCGCCCCCATCTCGCTGCCCTCGTTCGACAACTCCGCGATGGACGGCTACGCGGTGCGCTCGGTCGATCTGACCGAGGCGAGCGCCGAGCAGCCGGTCGAGCTGCCGGTCGCCGAGGACATCCCGGCGGGCCGGGTCGACGTGCCACCGCTGCAACCGGGCACCGCGCACCGGATCATGACCGGCGCGCAGCTGCCGCCGGGCGCGGACGCGGTGCTGCCGGTGGAGCGCACCGACGGCGGGACCGACAAGGTCAGGATGTTCGCGGGCGTCCAGCCCGGCAAGCACCTGCGGCGAGCCGGCGAGGACGTCGCGCACGGCACCACCGTGCTCACCGCGGGAACTCGGCTCGGTGCGGCGCAGCTGGGCGTGGCGGCCGCCGTCGGCGCCGCCGAACTGCCGGTGCACCGGGCGCCGCGGGTGCTGGTGCTGTCCACCGGCTCCGAACTGGTGGCACCGGGCGAGCCGCTGCAGCCCGGCCAGATCTACGAGTCCAACGGCCTGATGCTGTCAGCGGCCGTCCGCGAGGCTGGCGGGGAACCGACGCTGCTGCGGTTCGTGCCCGACGACGTGGAGGCCTTCCACGCGGTGCTGGCCGAGCACGTCGCCTCCGCGGACCTGCTGCTGACCTCGGGCGGGGTCAGCGCGGGCGCCTACGAGGTGGTCAAGGACGCGCTGCAGGGCAACGGCGTGGAGTTCAGCAAGGTCGCGATGCAGCCCGGCATGCCGCAGGGCTGCGGCCGCTACCGGGACGCCTTCGCGGTCGTCACGCTGCCGGGCAACCCGGTCAGCTCGATGGTCTCCTTCGAGGTCTTCGTGCGTCCGGCGATGCTGGCCGCCGCCGGCCACGCGGACACCACGCGCACGGTCAAGCAGGCCGCCCTGGCCGAGCCGCTGACCGCGCCCGCCGGGAAGCAGCAGTTCCGGCGGGGCATCTACGACCCGGACAGCGGTTCGGTGAGCTTGCAGGGCGCGCCCGGTTCGCACCTGCTCGGCAGCCTGGCCAAGGCCAACTGCCTGCTGACCATCCGGGAGGACATCACCGAGCTGGCCACTGGGTCCATTGTGGACGTGATGTTGCTGGACTAGCTCCGTTCGATATCGCTTGCCACATTCCCGTTGACGGTGCAACAGCGGTCGCGAAGACTGCGGAAACCCGTCCCCCCGACTTCCCCATCGGAGTTTGAGCACGTGCGTGGCCCCTGGCGCGCCGCCGTAGCGCTTGTACTGCACATCGGTTTCTTCCTCGCGTCGATGCTGCTGGTCATCGGCCTCGTAATGATGGCGGGAATGACCTTGCGGCACTCCACGACCGCCGGACTCAAGGTGCTGTTCGCGGCGCTGGTAGTCAGCGCCGTCGTGGGCATCGGCCTGCGGGCGGTGTTGCGCACCAAGGTGCGCAAGCGCGGCGCCCCGCTGGACGGCGTCCTGCAGCGCAATCTGTGGAGACTGACCGAGTCGATCGCCGAGACCACCGACTCGCCGATGCCCGACGAAATCCGCATCACCTCCGAACCGGGCATCCGCGTCCGCGAGGACACCGCCCTGCTCGGCCTGCACACCCGCACCAGATACCTGGAGATCGGGCTGCCGATGCTGGCCGCGCTCAACGCGGCCGAGCTGGAGGCCGGGATGGCGCGTGCGATCGGGCGGCTGACCGGGCGCAGCAAGCTCACGGTGCTCGCGCACCGGGCCTCGGCCAGCGTGCGGCGCACCGTCGACGGGCTGACCGCCGGGCCGGTGAAGTGGCTCTTCGCCGGGTACGCGCGGCTGTTCACGGCGATCGCGGCGACCACCACCAAGGACCTCGTGCAGGCCGGCGACGCCGCCGCGGTGCGCGCGGCCGGGCGCAAGGTCGCGGTGATGCAGCTGCGCAAGTCGGTGGCCATCGATCTCGGCTGGCCCGACTTCGCCGAGGGATACCTGAGCATGGCCGCGAACATCGGACACGCTCCGGACGTGCTGCTGGGATTCCGCAACTTCATGGAGCACCCGACCCGCAAGCCCGATCTGGCCGAGCGGACCAAGGAAGCCATCGCCGAGGACGAGGGCGAGCCCCCGATGCGGCTCCGGATCGAGGCGATGAAGCGCGCGCCGGGCGAGGGCGACAAGGAGATCGACGAGCGGCCCGCGTTCGCGCTGCTGCGCAAGCCCCGCAAGACCGTGCCGGAGCTGGAGGACCAGCTGCTGGTCAACGACCTGGGCGAGCGGCTGCCCTGGCCGGAGGTGGCCCGGCAGGCCGGCGCAGCGCAGGTGGCCGAGAAGGCCGCTCGGCTGAGCGCTGCATGCGCCCAGTCCGGCCTGCCGGTGGAACCCTCCATCGCCGGGGTGCTGGCCGCGATCCACCGCGGGCAGGGCCGCGACCTGGTCAACCCGGTGCTCAACCCCGGCCTGCACCCGTCGCTGATCGACCAGGCCGCCGAGGACACCCTCACCGAACTGCTGGGCGCCGCGGCGGTCGACGCCCTGATCTGCGCCAATCGCGCCCACCACGAGCTGGACTGGGGCGGCCCGCCGGTCGTGCGGCTGGCCAACGGGCACCCGCTGGACCCCGACCGCCTGGTGCGTCCCGCGGTGGCCGACCCGCGGCTGATTCCCGGTCTGCACCGGGTGCTGGTCGACCTGGGCGTGCCGTTGACGCACAGCCGCGAGCCCGCGCCCGAGCCGGAGCCCACCCTGGCCGGCATAGTCAGCCCGATCCAGGCCTCGGGCAGCGGTTACGACCTGCTGGTCACCGATCGCGGCCTGCTGCTGCTCCCGAGCTCGGCCACCGCCACGAAGCGGCTGATGGCAGGCGCTCTCGCCCGGCTGCGCGAGGCCGAGCAGGAGCAGCTGGGCGAGCTGGGCGCCACGCCGATCGCGGAGCTGCGCGAGCAGACCGGGGCGCAGTGGGTGGACAGCCGGGACGTGGCCAGCGCGCGGCTGGACCAGGACCGCAACGGCTGGAGCCTGGAGCTGGATCTCTACCTCGACGAGTACGCGATGTCGACGCTCGACGAGCTGTCCGTGACCGAGACCGACGACGGGGTCTCCACGCTGACGCTGCGCAGCAGCACCGACGGCGTGGAGTGCGGGACTCCGTACCGCGGGCTGGGCGAGCTGATGGGGGCTCGGATGGAACTCGGGGAGGCCACGGCCGCAGCCGAATGACAACCCCACGGGCGAGCGATGGTCACCCTCAACCGATAACTCGCAGTAATGAAATACGTAGGCAATGTCCTCCGATAGCGGCTACGGACATACTGTGAACTCAATTACACTAGAAGTCACGTCACGAACGGTTGATCAGCACATCTCAAGAAGGTCCGCCCGTACACCTTCGCTTGCCAGGTGCGGCGGACTTGCCGAAGGTCCGTGTGCCGTCGGGGGGCGCACGGACACCCAGAGGGCCCGCCGAGCGTCTACGGGGAGACGTCGGCGGGTCTTCTGCTGCGCACCACCGCCCTCCCTCGGGCGCACGACCGCGCACGGCACGGCGCGATAGCATCCCGTCCGGATATCCGTGCAGGACAGCAGGGCGGCCCTTGATCGACTACGCCCCTGGCGTCGGTTTGAGCCGAGGCGTCCGCGATGCTGTACGACAACGGCGACGGCCCCGGACTCGTCTCGCGCACGCACGTGGGAGACCTCCGCGCCGCGCTGACATGACCGCCGACGCAGGGGCGCGACACCTCCAGATGAGCACCGAACCGAACAAGAACCCGCTGGCGCACATCGTGGCGCTGGCCCGCGACACCGTTCCGCCGATGCACCCGGCCGGTCGGCCGTTCGTCATCGGCGCCGCCGTCGCCACGTTGCTGCTGCGCCGCCGCTGGCGCCCCGCCGGAGTCCTCGGCGCGGTGCTGACCGCCTGGTGCGCGTGGTTCTTCCGCGAGCCCGCCCGCGCCACGCCGACCCGCGAGGGCCTGGCCGTGGCACCGGCCGACGGGACCGTCTCGCACGTCGAGTCGGCCGTCCCGCCGCCGGAGCTCGAGCTCGGCAACGAGCCGATGACCCGGATCAGCGCCTTCCTGACGATCTTCGACGTGCACGTTCAGCGGGTCCCGCTGAACGGCAAGATCGACACCGTCGTCTACCGGCCGGGCAAGTTCCTCTCCGCCGACCTGGACAAGGCCAGCGAGGACAACGAGCGCAACTCGATGGTCATCCGCGGCGAGGACGGCACCCAGGTGGCGGTCGTGCAGATCGCCGGGATGGTGGCTCGCCGCATCGTCTGCGAGGTCGGCGAGGGCGACCTCGTGCGCGCGGGCAACACCTACGGGCTGATCCGGTTCGGCTCCCGCGTGGACCTCTACGTGCCCGCCGAGAGCAAGATCCTGGTCGACCCGGGACAGCGCACCATCGGCGGCGAGACCGCCCTGGCGGAACTGCCCCGGCGATGAGCGTGCGCACCACACCCGGCGTCCGGCTGCTGCCCAACGTCGTCACGGTCCTGGCCATGTGCGCCGGGCTCTCGGCGGTGCAGTTCGCGCTCGAAGCGAACCTGCCGGGAGCGATCGCCTCCGTCGCGGTGGCCGCGCTGCTCGACGGCCTGGACGGCCGGATAGCGCGGCTGCTGGACGCCACCTCCAAGATGGGCGCCGAGCTGGACTCGCTCGCCGACGCGATGTCCTTCGGCGTGGCCCCGGCGCTGACCCTCTACGCCTGGCACCTGCAGGACAACCGGCTCGGCTGGGTGATCGCGCTGCTGTTCGCGGTCAGCATGGTGCTGCGGCTCGCCCGGTTCAACACCCTGCTCGACGACGAGGACCAGCCGCCGTTCGCCAAGGAGTTCTTCGTCGGCGTGCCCGCTCCGGCGGCCGGCCTGCTGGCGCTGCTGCCGCTGACCGTGACCGCGCACTTCGAGCGCGAGGGCTGGTGGTCGCACCAGGCCGTGATCATGGTGTGGATGGTGCTCGTGGCCGCGCTGGCGGTCAGCCGGGTGCCGACCCTGTCGGTCAAGACCGTGAAGGTCCCGGCGCGCGCCGTCGCCCCGATGCTGGTGCTGGTGGCCCTGCTCGCCGCGGCGATCATCGTGTTCCCGCTGATCTCGCTGGCGATCGCGATGGTGCTGTACCTGCTGCACGTGCCCTACGCGGTGTACCGCTACAACTGGCTGGCCAAGCACCCGGAGGCGTGGAGCGCTCCGCCGCGCGAGCGGCGCGCCATCCGGCGGCGCTCGCGCAGGCGACTCGGACTGCGGCCACCGCGCAACATCGCGGGCGCGGCCCGGCGCGTCCGGCTGCCGGGCAGGACCACTGCTCCGCGCGGGCCGCGCCGGTCCTGGCGACGGCTGGAGCTGCGGCGCAACCGCCACGACGACTGATCACCGATTCGCGGGGCGTTCCTGTCCAGGAGCGCCCCGCTTTTTCGTGTCCCGAGCCGGAATTGCGCCTAGGGTTCGGGGCGTGACTTCAATCGAGTTGACCGCCCGGGTGTCCGGTTCCGCGCGCGATTCCCGCCGCGGCGTGGTTCGCCTGCACCCCGAGGTGCTGGACGCGCTGGAGCTGAGCGCGTGGAGCGCCGTCCGGCTCACCGGAGCGCGCGAAACGGTCGCGCTGGCCGCCGCCGCGGACGCCGCCGGCCCGACCGGGGTGGTCTACGTCGACGACATCGCGCTGATGAACCTGGGCATGACCGAGGGCGCCGAGATCGTGGTCGCCCCGGTGGCGGTCGAGGTGGCCCGCCAGGTCACCGTCAGCGGGTCCCGGATGGCCGAGGCCACGGTCTCGCCGGAGACCGTCCGCATGGCCCTCACCGGCAAGGTCTTCACCGCGGGTGACACGGTCTCGCTGCTCCCCCAGGACGTCTCGCCGCGCACCGCCACCAACGCCGCCGAGGTGCGCAGGAAGATGTCCACCTCGATCGGCACGACCTGGACCAACGAACTCGTCACCATCACCTCGACGTCACCCGACACCCCGACCACGGTCCACCCCACCACAACGATCACCTGGAGAACCCCCGCAGGCTCCCCCGGCTCCACCGGATCCACCCCCGGCCCCGCGGTCCCCCCGGAACCTTCCGGCTCCGCACCTGCGGGACACCGAATTCCAGGGAATTCGGGGACTCCCTCAGGGGCGGGTGACACTCGGGTGGAGGAATCGAATGTCGTGGGGGTTGAGGATCTGATCGGGGCCGAGACGACCGCGCGGCGACTCGGGGAGTGGTTGCGGCTGGCCTTCGAGCAGCCCGAGCTGCTTCGCAGGCTCGGGGCGGACTCGCGGCTGGGAGTGCTGGTGAGCGGACCGCCCGGGGTCGGCAAGGCGACCTTGGTGCGGGCGGTGGGCGCCGACGTCGGGGCCGAGGTCGTGGAGGTCTCCGCCTCCGGGATCGCCGCGCTGGAGGCGCGCTCGGCGGCCGACCGGCTGCGGGCGGCCATCGAGCGCGCCACCTCGGCTTCCGGTGACCGGATCCTGCTGCTCACCGACGTCGAAGCACTGCTGCCGGAGAGCGAGCCGCCGCCGCTGGCGACGGTGGCGCTGGACGCGATCCGCGGTGCGCTGGAGCACGACCGGCTCGCCGTGGTGGTGACGAGCTCCCGGCCGCAATCGGTGGATCCGCGGCTGCGCGAACCCGGCATGGTCGACCGGGAGATCACCATCGGACTGCCCGACGACAGCACGCGCGCCGAGCTGCTCACCATGCTGCTGCGGCACGCACCCCTGGAAGACGACGTGCGTCCGTCCGAGGTCGCCAAGCGCACACCGGGTTTCGTGGTCGCCGACCTGCTCGCGCTGTGCCGGGAGGCCGCCGTGGGCGCCGCGCTGCGGCACCGCGAGGACCCCGCCGAGGCGCGCATCCGCGAGCAGGACCTGCTGGACGCGCTCACCTCGGTGCGCCCGATCTCGATGTCCACTTCGGACAACTTGCAGACCGGCGGCCTGACCCTCGACGAGGTCGGGGACATGACCGAGGTCAAGCAGGCGCTGACCGAGACGGTGCTGTGGCCGCTGCAGTACCCGGACTCGTTCACCCGCCTCGGCATCGAACCGCCGCGCGGCGTCCTGCTCTACGGCCCGCCCGGCTGCGGCAAGACGTTCCTGGTCCGCGCCCTCGCGGGCAGCGGCAGGCTCAACGTGCTCACCGTCAAGGGCGCGGAGCTGATGGACAAGTGGGTCGGCGAGTCCGAACGCGCGGTCCGCGAGCTGTTCCTGCGCGCCCGCGGCGCCACGCCCGCGCTGATCTTCCTGGACGAGGTCGACGCGCTCGCGCCGCGGCGCGGCCAGTCCGGCGATTCCGGCGTGTCCGACCGGGTCGTGGCCGCCTTGCTGACCGAACTGGACGGTGCCGAGCCGATGCGCGATGTGGTCGTTCTCGCCGCCACCAACCGCCCGGAGCTCATCGACCCGGCTCTGCTGCGCCCCGGCCGGTTCGATCGCCTCGTCTACGTCCCGCCGCCCGACGCCGAAGCGCGCCGGGAGATCCTCGCCGCAGCGGCCAAGAACACGCCGCTGTCCGAGGAGGTGGACCTGTTCGCGGTCGCCGAGGAGCTGGACGGATATTCGGCGGCCGACTGCTCGGCGCTCATCCGCGAGGCCGCGCTGGCCGCCATGCGCGAGTCGCTCACCGCCGCCGAGGTCACGGCGGCACACCTGGCGGCGGCCCGCCAAGCGGTGCGCCCCTCGCTGGACCGCGCGCAGCTGGAGGCGCTTGCCGCGTACGCGGAGAACCAGCAGCGCTGACCCGAAACTTTCAGGCGCACGACACCCGTTTCCGCGCGATCATCACCTTGACGACCGGGTGCCGGAATCGCATGCTTGCTCGAGGGGCTGGCAGATGCGAAGAGGCATGTGGCACAAATCCTTGAAAGTTTCGGTAGCCCTGGTGGCGCCCGTGGCGCTGGCAGTGGGCCTGCTGGGACCTGCCGCCGCGGCCGAACCCCCGGAGCCCGGCGGACGTTCCGCCTTCGACGACTCCTACGACGGCTCGCAGATGTGGCTGAACTACGTCCGCGTCGGCGACGACGGACTGCGCGGGCAGTACGCGCGCCGGGCACGAGCGGTCGTGGTGCAGAACGCCGACGCCGACGAGTCCTACCGGCACACCCCCGACCTGCGGATGGAGCCGGGTTCCGAGGAGCGCCTGGCCACCTCCACCCTCGGGGCCGCGCGTGCCGAGCTCACCCGCGGGTTCACCGGTCTGCTCGGCGAAGAGGTCGCGGCGCAACCGGTTCGGGGTTCGCAGGCCCCGGACGGCGCGGTGGTGGTCGGCACCCCGGAAAGCTCGGAGATCGTGCGCGCGCACGCCGGCGATCTCTCCGGTCTGGCCGACGACGGCTACCGGATCCGCACGGTGCGCGACGGCGGAACCGCCTTCACCGTGGTGGCCGCCAAGACCGACATCGGCGCCCTCTACGGCAGCTACGCGCTGCTGCGGCGGATGCAGACGCACGAGTCCATCAACCACCTCGACATCGACCAGTCGCCGAAGATCGACCGCAGGCACCTCAACTACTGGGAGACCACCCGCCTGTACGCGGGCAACGACGCCGACGGCACCGGCGGGCTGAACGGCGAGAGCGGCACCATCTTCAACTTCGAGGCCACCGGAGCCAGCGCCGACCGCAATCTGCCGGTCATCCTGGACCGCTACATCGTGATGGCCCGCGCGCTGGCCTCGGTCGGCATCACCGGGATCACCATCAACAACGTCAACGCCGAGGCGAAGTACCTGACGCCGGAGTACATCGAGCAGGAGGCCGCGCTCGCCGACGCGCTGCGCCCCTACGGCATCGAGCTCGCGCTGTCGATCCGCTACGACGCCCCGACCGACGAGCGCTTCGCCCCGGACACGCTCACCGAGGACCAGCTCGACCCGACCCGGCAGCCCTTCCGCGACTGGTGGCACCGGCACGCCCGCCAGGTCAAGCAGGCCATTCCCGACCTGCAGGGATTCACGGTCAAGGCGAACTCCGAGGGCGAACCCGGACCGCAGGACTTCGGGCACGACCACGGCGACGGCGCCAACGGCATCGCAGCGGCCGTGGAACCCCTCGGCATGACGGTGGACTGGCGCACGTTCCTCTACGACCCGGACGTGGACAACGACCGGCTCAAGCGGGCGTACCTGGAGTTCAACCCGATCGACGACGAACCCCAGCCGGACGGCACCGAGGGCCGGTTCGCCGACAACGTGTTCCTGCAGACCAAGAACGGCCCGCTGGACTTCCAGGCCCGCGAACCGCTCAACCCGATGTTCGGGCGGATGGACAACACCAAGCAGGCCATGGAACTGCAGATCACCCAGGAGTACACCGGCCAGAGCACGATGCTGGACTACCTCGCACCGATGTGGCAGGAAGTCCTGCGCACCGACACCCACGCCACCGACGTTCCTCCGGACAAGCGCCTGGCGGGCAACATCGTGGACGGAAGTGCTTACGGCGGCAGGGAATCCTCGATCGTCGGCGTGGCCAACCTGGGCAACGCGGACAATCTGACCGGGCACCACTTCTCCCAGTCCAACCTGTTCGCCTTCGGCAGGCTGGCTTGGGACTGGGAACAGGACTCGCGCCAGATCGCCGCCGACTGGACCCGGATGACCTGGAGCAACGATCAGCACGTCGTGGACACCGTCGTGCGGATGATGATGGGCTCCAACGAAGCCCTGGTGGACTACCAGACCCCGCTGGGCGTGGCGCACCAGTTCACCGAGGACCAGCACTACGACCCGAACCCGTCGCAGTTCGTGCAGAAGGACGACTGGAGTCCGCGCTACTACAACAAGGCCGACACCGCGGGACTGGGCTACGACCGCTCGCCCTCCGGCAGCGACTTCACCTCGCAGTACTTCCCCGCCCTGGCGCAGCGCTACGGGAACCTGGAGAGCACGCCGGAGAAGCTGCTGATGTGGTTCCACCACGTGCCGTGGGATCACGTGATGGACAACGGAAAACCGTTCTGGCGCGAGCTCGTCCACCGGTACCAGCGCGGCGTGCAGTACGTGACGTGGATGCGCGAGGCCTGGGACGGGCTCGAACCGCACCTGGACGCCCGGCGGTTCCAGGAGGTCTCGGCCAAGCTCGCCGAGCACGAGGCCGACGCGGCCAACTGGCGCGACACCTGCGTGGCCTACTGGCAGGAGTTCAGCGAACAGCCGATCCCGACCGACGACGGGCTCACCTCGGCGTCCATCACGGTCGGCGGCACCACCTTCGACGGCTTCGACCTGTCCCGGGAGTCCTACCGGATCCCGGTTCCCGCAGGCGGTTCGCCGGAGATCACCGAGGTGCGCACCGCCGATCCGCGAGCGCGAGCCGAGATCGTCTCGCAGGCGGGCGGAACCCCGGGCACCGCGGTGGTCAAGGTCCGCTCCGAGGCGCCCTACGGCCCGGTGGTGAAGAACTACCGGTTCGAGATGGTGACGGACACGACGCTGCGGAGCCTGTCCGTCAACGGCGAGCCCCTGGAGTCCTTCGATCCGCGGCGGCTGGACTACAACGCCGTGCTGCCCGCGGGCAGCGGACCGGCCACTGTGGACGCCACGGCCACCGACCCGGCCGCGACCGTCCACGTCGAACAGGCCGACAACGCGACCGGACGGGCGAAGGTCGTGGTGTCCAATCAGGACACCACCGCCACCTACGCGGTCCGGCTTTCCACCGCGATCAACGGCAGCGACGAGTTCACCGGTGAGGTGCTCGGCGAGCAGTGGAACTGGGTGCGCGAGGACGCCGCGAACTGGCGCGTCGGCGACGGAGCTCTCTCGATCACCTCGCAGCGCGGCGACCTGCAGGCGGACGACAACACGGCGAAGAACCTGGCGCTGCAGGAGGTCAACGGCGACTGGTCCGCCGAGACCAGGGTGAGCTTCTCCCGCCCGATCGAGCGGGAGAACGAGCAGGCCGGGCTGCTCGCCTACGCCGACGACGACAACTACGTCAAGCTCGCCTGGGAAATGGCCGACGTCGGCGCGGAGATCAACGAGCGCAGGCTGGTGCTGCTCAGCGAGCGCGATGGCGAGGTCAGCACGCAGGAGATCACCGGGGCCAACGCGCAGCGCCTGCTCGACGGCGGGGCGTTGTGGCTGCGCCTGACCAAGACCGGGGACGCCTACCGGGCGTACTACTCCACCGACGGCGAGACCTACCGGTTCTTCGGCCCGGCGACGATGGACCGGAATCCCACCGGGGCGGGCCTGATGGCCTTCAACCGGGCGGGAGAGTCGACCGACCTCGCGGCCTCGTTCGGCCACTTCCGCATCCGCAGCGAGGGCGAGGAGGTCCCGGCCGCCTGAGGGACCGGCAGCCCCTGCCAGAACGGCCCGCAGCGATCGGCGGAGCGCTGCGGGCCGTTCTCCGCGAGACCGCCCATCGGCTCACTTGACCTCGGACGGTCCCTTGTAGTCATTGGTGACGATCGCGACGATGCCGTCTTCGAAGTGCTCGATCTGCGGGATGCGCGGTTCGGCGCGCGCGCCGAAGTAGGCGGCGACCTCCTTGGCCAGCTTCTCCTCGCCGGTGCCCGCGCGGTAGTAGAACGTGGTGGTGGGAATCCTGCTCAGCGCGTAGTTGCCCTCCTCGGGCACCCGGTAGCCGGAGCGCTTGAAGTCCTGGGCCGCGCGGTGCGCCAGGCCGCTGATGGTGCTGTTGTTGAACACCCGCACCACGATCTGCCGGTCCGAGGTCCCCCTGCCGGGAACCTGCTGCTCCGTCGTCGGCGGCTGCGTCGGCTTCTCGGTGCTGGACCGCGGCGGGGGCGTCACCTCCGGCGGTGGCGGCGGCGCGGGAACCGAGGTCTGCGGCGGCTGCTGCGTCGGACTCTGCGGCGCCGGAGTCCCCACCTGCGACGTCTCCGGGGACGGAGCCGCGGCCGTCGACCCCGGGCCGTCGGACCACAGCGTGACCGCGCCGATCCCGGCCGCCACGACGCCAACCCCGATCAGCCCGAAGCCGAGCAGCTTTACCCGGCCGGGCCCGCCGGACGGTTCCCCAACACTCATCAGTGCAACTCGATTCCCAGTCGTTGAGCGGCCCGCGCGCGCTGCCGTGCCGCCCTGGCCTTGCGCAATCTCTTGATCAGCATAGGGTCCGCCCGCAGCGCGGCCGGAGAGTCCAGCAGGGTGTTGAGCAACTGGTAGTAGCGCGAAGCCGACATGTCGAACAATTCGCGAATGGCCGCGTCCTTCTTGCCCGAGCGCTTCCACCACTGCGCTTCGAAGGCGAGGATCCCGCGCTCCCGGTCGGTGAGCTCCCGGCGGGAACCGGGCTCGGGCGCGGGACGCGGCTCGGGCGGTGGCTCCGTGATCCGCTCGATCGGCTGAGTGATCGGCTCGGCCAGGCGCAACCGCCGGCGGTCCGGAGCCTGCACGGGTTGCGAGCGCGCCAGCTGCTCGCACTGACGAGCGATCTCCTGCGCGGTCAGCATCTGAGCGGCGTCCATAAGCTCCTCGCGCGGTCGCCGGAATCACACGACTGTCATTCCGCCCCAATTACACCATGCCCGCCCCCGTCGGGTGAGCTGATCACGCCACGGAGCCACAGGCAAGCACCCGACGCGCCCGATCGGCCAACCGATAAAGTCCAACGCATGGCAGTTCACCCGATCCGCGTGTACGGGGACCCCGTGCTGCACCAGCCGACCCGCCCGGTGGAGAAGTTCGACGACGAGCTCAAGACCCTCGTCGACGACATGTTCGAGACCATGGCCGCGGCCAACGGGGTCGGGCTCGCGGCCAACCAGATCGGCGTCGATCTGCGGTTGTTCGTCTACGACTGCCCCGACGACGAGGGCGTCCAGCATCGCGGTCTGGTGATCAATCCCGAGCTGACCACCTCCGAGGTCCCGGAGACCATGCCGGACCCGGACGACGATCAGGAGGGCTGCCTGTCGGTGCCCGGCGAGTCCTACCCGACCGGCCGCGCGAGCTGGGCGAAGGTCACCGGGTCCGATGTGGACGGCAACCCGACCGAGGTGGAGGGGACCGGATTCTTTGCCCGGTGCCTGCAGCACGAGACCGATCACCTGAACGGGTTCGTCTACCTGGACCGGCTGATCGGCCGGAACACCCGGGCCGCCAAGAAGATGATCAAGCGCAACGGCTGGGGCGTTCCCGGCCTGAGCTGGGACCCGGCCGTCGAGGACGACCCGTTCGGCGAGGAATGACCTCCTGAGGAGTTTCAGCTCGCGGCTCGCGTGGCGATGCGGGCGACGGAACCTCGGGACCGCTCGCCACACCTGCGGCGGGCCGTTCGCCGCGTACTGCCATCCGGGGGAGCGGGGTTTGCAACACCCCCGAACCGGCCTTAGGGTCGCCGACGCAAACACAAATCCGCGGGAGCCCGCACCGACAACGGGCTGAGAGGGCGGCTGGAGAACTCCGGGGCCGCCGACCGCAGAACCTGACCGGGTAATGCCGGCGTAGGGAGTGAACGGCGTGGCCGACGTGTATCCGAACCCGTCCGGAATCACCACCGGAGCGATCAACGGATCTCGAAAAGTCTTCAGCAGCACCGAATCCGGGCTGCACGTGCCGTTCCGCCGCATCGAGCTGACCAACGGTGAGCACCTCGACGTCTACGACACGTCGGGGCCTTACACCGATGAGACCGCCACTGTCGACGTGCACAGCGGTCTGGCTCCGAAGCGAGCGGGATGGAGCGACGGGCGAGAGCACCGCACACAGCTGGAGTGGGCCAGGGCGGGCGCGATCACCCGCGAGATGGAATACATCGCCGAACGCGAGGGCATGTCGGCAGAGATGGTGCGCGAGGAGGTCGCCTCCGGGCGCGCGGTGATCCCGGCCAACCGCTGCCACCCGGAGAGCGAGCCGATGATCATCGGCAAGAACTTCCTGGTCAAGGTCAACGCCAACATCGGCAACTCCGCGGTGACCTCCTCGGTCGAGGAGGAGGTGGAGAAGATGGTGTGGGCGACCCGCTGGGGCGCCGACACCGTGATGGACCTGTCCACCGGCAAGCGCATCCACGAGACCCGCGAGCGCATCCTGCGCAACTCGCCGGTGCCGATCGGTACCGTGCCGATCTACCAGGCGCTGGAGAAGGTCGACGGCGATCCGGCCTCGCTGACCTGGGAGATCTACCGGGACACCGTCATCGAGCAGTGCGAGCAGGGCGTGGACTACATGACCGTGCACGCCGGCGTGCTGCTGCGCTACGTGCCGCTGACCGCCCAGCGGGTCACCGGCATCGTCTCCCGCGGCGGGTCGATCATGGCCGCCTGGTGCCTGGCGCACCACCAGGAGAGCTTCCTGTACACCCACTACAGCGAGCTCTGCGAGATCCTGCGCTCCTACGACGTGACGTTCTCGCTGGGTGACGGGCTCCGGCCGGGCTCGATCGCCGACGCCAACGACCGCGCCCAGTTCGCCGAGCTGGAGACGCTCGGCGAGCTCACGCACATCGCCCGCGAACAGGGCGTGCAGGTGATGATCGAGGGCCCCGGTCACGTGCCGATGCACAAGATCGCGGAGAACGTGCGGCTCGAGGAGGAGCTGTGCGGTGAGGCGCCGTTCTACACGCTCGGGCCGCTGACCACCGACGTCGCACCGGCCTACGACCACATCACCTCGGGCATCGGTGCGGCGATGATCGCGCAGGCCGGCACCGCGATGCTCTGCTACGTCACGCCCAAGGAACACCTGGGACTGCCGAACCGGGACGACGTGAAGACCGGCGTGATCACCTACAAGATCGCCGCGCACGCGGGCGACCTCGCCAAGGGGCACCCGCGCGCCCAGGAGCGCGACGACGCGCTGTCCAAGGCGCGCTTCGAGTTCCGCTGGACCGACCAGTTCAACCTGTCGCTGGACCCGGACACCGCCAAGGCCTTCCACGACGAGACGCTGCCCGCCGAACCCGCCAAGACGGCGCACTTCTGCTCCATGTGCGGGCCGAAGTTCTGCTCGATGAAGATCACCCAGGACGTCCGAAAGTTCGCCGAGGAACGTGGCCTGACCAGCGTGGAAGCCATCGAGGAGGGAATGCGGGAGAAGTCCGAGGAGTTCACCCGCAACGGTGGCGAGGTCTACCTCCCGATGGCGGCCGACTAGGCGCGGGAGCCTCGAACCCGGGTCCGCTCGACGGGAGCGGACCCGGGTAGCCGCGACAGTTCTGCCTAGAACCGTGAAGCACCGGCGCCCGAAATGTCGGCACAGTTTTAGGAGTCCTTGCAGAATGCGGCGGAGCCGCATGCGGTGCGGGACTCAGCTCGCGCCGCGGCGGGTTCTCAGACGCCGTCGGGCGAGGACAGCCGCGACGCCGCGTAGGCCGCTACTCAAGGAGCGGATCCCGCAGCCCGGCGGCGTCTGAGTTTCCGCTCCCGGCACCGCCACGCAAACCCCAAACTGAAATGTCCTCTTAGGCAAAGCTGTCAACCGATCGGCGGGACGTAGCATTCGGGGGATGCGAGAAAGCACCGCTCCGCCCACCGCGCTGACCATCGCCGGGTCGGACTCCGGCGGTAGCGCCGGGATGCACGCCGACCTGCGGACCTTCTTCGCCTGCGGAGTGCACGGCATGACCGCGGTGACGGCCGTGACCGTGCAGAACACCACGGGCGTCACCGGCGTGGTGGAGGTACCGCCGGAGACCGTTGCCGCGCAGATCGACGCGGTGGCCTCCGACATCGGCGTGGGCGCGGCCAAGACCGGCATGCTCGCCTCCGCGGCAACGATCGACGCGATGCTCGAGGCCTGCGACCGGCACGGCATCGGGCGCGGTGGCAGCACGCCGTTCGTGGTCGACCCGGTCGCCGCCGCGCGCAGCGGCGAGCCGCTGCTGCATCCCGACGCGCTGGACGCGCTGCGCCGCCGGGCGTTCCCGCGCGCCACGCTGGCCACCCCGAACCTCGACGAGGTGCGGCTGCTGACCGGCATCGACGCGCGCTCCCGCGACGACCTGCTGGACGCCGCCAAGGCGATCCACGACTTCGGCCCGGAGTGGGTGCTGATCAAGAGCGGCCACCTGCCGGACGACCCGGAGTGCGTGGACTTGCTCTTCGACGGCGAGTCCGCGCTCGAACTGCCCGGCCCGCGCTACTCCACCGAGCACACCCACGGCGCGGGTGACGTGTTCGCCTCGGCGATCACCTCGGCGCTGGCCAAGGGCGCCTCGATGCCGGACGCGGTGCGCTCCGGCAAGCGGTTCGTCACCCGCAGCGTCTCCGATGCCTACTCGCTGGGCTCCGGCGTCGGCCCGGTGTCCACCTTCTGGCGGATCAGTCCACGCTCGTACTGACCGAAGTCGCCGCCCAATAGTGTGATCGTAATCAGGTTTCCGTAACCCTATCGGTGCGGTTCATCGACAAAGAGTCGTAGAGGCGCGTAAGTCCCGGCACGTGGGTGCGCGCGAGCGATGACAGGGGTTTGAAACGGCGTGGTCAATTCGGTGATGACTTGGGCCAGGGGATGGCTGACCAACGAGGCCGGGGTCCCGGATCCTCGACAACGGCAGTACGCCGTCCTGGTGTTGATCACCGTTGTCGCGGGCACCGTTCTCGGCTGGTTCTTCGAGCTGCACGCCCCGGCTCTGATCGCCGGGTTGACCGCGGTGCTCGCGCTGACCGCGACCAGCGGCCAGTCGCTGCAGTCGGACCTGCACCGGTTCATGTGGTTCGGGCCCGCAGTGGTGCTGATGATGGCGGTCGGGCCGATGCTGACCCGGGTTCCACTGCTGGCGGGCGCCGCGGTGGCGCTGGTCGTGTTCGGCACCGGGATGCTGCCCGCGCTCGGCGAGCACTACCGCGTCGGCGGACAGGTCCTCGCCGCGGCCACGCTGGTGTCCACCACGACCGGGATCGGCATCCACGAGCCCTTCCCGCTGCTGCTCGCGGCTGCCGTGATCGGCGGCCTGTTCGCGCTGCTGCTGCGGATGCTGATGGGACTGTCCGACCCGGGCCGCGCCACCCGCCAAGCCGTCGCGGGCACGCTGCTGCAGCCCGGTCCGGGCGTGCTGGAGTCCGCGGCTTCCGCGTGGCGCGCCGACGGCTCGGCGAAGTGGCTCGGTGAGGTGCTGGCAGGCGCGGCCCGGTTCCGCGCCGCCCGGGAGACGCTGCTGGCGCAGGCGCAGCAGAGCGACCGCACCGAGGCCGAACGGCTCCGCGCGATCGTCGCCGAGGCAGACGCGGTGGCCGCCGAACTGGCCCGCGCGGTGCGCGCCCGCGCGTGCACCGGGCTGCCGATGGTCGCTCGCCGCGATCCGGCCGAGGCGGTCGTCGCCCGCGGCGGGCGGCAGGACCTCCCGGACGCCGCGCGCGGGCTCAACCAGGGCCTCGATCGCATCCGGGGCGCGGTGGTGCACCGGGACGAGGACGCGGTGCCGCCGCCGGACGGCGGGCAGCGCAAGGAGCGGTTGATCGCGGCCGTTCGCGCCCACCTGTCCTTCCGCTCATCGCTGTTCCGGCACGCGCTGCGCTGCACCCTCGCGGTGGCGGTCGGCATGGTGATCGTGCTGCTGCTGCGCGACCCGTCCGCGTCGAGCCTGCTGCTCGCGCTGTACGTGGTGCTGGCGCCCGCGGCCCGGGACAGCATGACCGGCGCGCTGGAGCGCACCGGTGGCGCGGTGCTCGGCGTGACCGCGCTGGCGCTGGTGATCACCCTGGTGCCGTTCACCCACCTGCTGATCCCGGTGGTGATCGTCGGAATGCTGCTGAACATGCCGAAGCTGCGTGCCGAGCTGCAGGCGGTGCTCGGCTGCCTGATCGTGATCACCGTGATCGACCAGGCCCTCGTGCTGGATCGACCGCTGGTCAACGTGGGCATCAGCTTCGCGGCCAACACCGCGGTCGGCGCGGCGATCGCGCTGTGCGTGGGCTACGTGAGCTACCTGGTGCTGCCCAGCAGCATCCTGCCCGACGTGCGCGGGTCCGTGCGCTCGACGGTCTGGGCGGTCTCCGAGCTGATGCGCAGCGTCCGCGCCTCCGGTCAGGGCGCCGACCTGCCCGCGGCCCTGCAGGCCGCCGACGTCCTGGCGCTGCGTCGCACCCAGGACCTGCTGGGGATGCCCGCGCTGCTGGACGGGACCGGCGAGGAGACCGACGACGACCGCGCCACCCGCAACGCCGCGATCGCCCTCGACGCGCTCCGCCAGGACGTGTCGACCCTCGCCTTCCGGCCCGCCGCGGAGCGCATGGTCGCGGTTCCCGCGCTCCGCGCGGTGGACGACCTGCTGGGCGGCAAGCCCACGGCCAAGATCCCGGACATCCCCACCGGCAGTGCCGTGGCCTCCGAGCTGCTGGCCAGCTCGCTGGTCGAGAACGCGCTGCACGCCCGCCAGGCCATCGACGAAGCGTTCGGCCTGACCAACCCGTGGAAGAGCTACACGATCACGTTCCTGCGCCCGGAACGCCTGCACATCCGCTGATCCGGGGCGAGCGGTCCACGACGACCGGCCGGGCGGAACACTCCTTCCGCCCGGCCGGTTCCGGCTGAGCCCGCCGGTTGCTCAGCCCATCGGTTTGCCCGGGCTGGAGGCCTGCGCCCAGAACCGCTGCGGGATCCGCCCGGCCTGGGAGGCGAGGCGGCCGCCCTCGACGGCCGAGCGCATCGCGATCGCCATCCGCTCCGGATCCTGGGCCCTGGTGACCGCAGTCGCCAGCAGCACCGCCGAACATCCGAGCTCCATCGCCAGCGCCGCGTCGGAGGCGGTGCCGATGCCCGCGTCGAGGATGATCGGCACCGACGCCCGGGAGACGATCATCTCGATGTTGTGCGGGTTGCGGATGCCCAGGCCGGTGCCGATCGGCGAGCCGAGCGGCATGACCGCCGCGCAGCCGACCTCTTCGAGCTTGAGAGCCAGCACCGGGTCGTCGTTGGTGTAGGCGAGCACGACGAAGCCCTGGTCGACGAGCTGTTCGGCGGCGTCGAGCAGCTCGACCGGGTCCGGCAGCAGCGTGTCCTCGTCGGCGACGACCTCGAGCTTGATCCAGTTGGTCTCCAGCGCCTCCCTGGCCAGCTGCGCGGTCAGCACCGCTTCGGCGGCGGTGCGGCAGCCCGCGGTGTTCGGCAGCGCCTCGATGCCGTGCCTGCGCAGCAGGTCGAACACGCCCGTACCGCCTTCGGCGTCGACGCGGCGCATGGCCACCGTGGTCAGCTCGGTACCGGAGGCGATCAGCGCGCGCTCCAGGATCGAGAGGTTGGCGGCCCCTCCGGTCCCGGTGATCAGTCGCGAACCGAACTCGCGGTCGGCGATCACCAGTGGGTCGTCCATGTTCACCCTCCTTGGACTGCGGTGAGGACCTCGATGGTGGCTCCGGGGCGCAGCGCGGTGTCCGGCCACGACGCGCGCGGCACGACCGCGCCGTCCACGGCCACCGCGACCCCGCGTTCGGCGACGCCGAAGTCCTGCAGCACCGACGCGAGCGTGGCGTCGGCGGCGACCTCCCTGGCGTCGCCGTTGATGACGACGTTCACTGCTGTCCTCCGAATCGGCTCGGATCGGTTGCCTTGATCAGCGGTTCCGGTTCTTCGCCGCGCAGCATCGCCAGCACGGCGTCCACCGTGACCGGGGTGAGCAGGAAACCTCCGCGGTGGTGGCCGGTCGCGGCCAGCACTCCGGGCTCCAGGCTGCCGATGATCGGCAGGTTGTCCTCGGTGCTGGGCCGCAGCCCCGCGGTGGCCTCGACCAGCTGGTACTCCGCGATCCCCGGCATCACCGCTTCGGCGTCGGCGAGCAGGTCGCGGACCCCGCCGACGGTGACCTCGGTGTCGAAGCCGACCTCGTACTGGGTGGCCCCGAGCACCAGTCCCCCGTCATCGCGCGGAACCAGGTAGGCCGGTCGGCCGTGCACCGGACCGCGCACGGTCCTGGTCGGCGGCGGCAGCGCCGTGGCGCGCCTGCACAGCCGCAGGATCTCGCCCTTGACCGGGCGGATTCGATCGCCCAGCGCGGGATGCAGCGGACCGGAGTGCGCGCCCGCGGAGATCACCGCGACATCGCAGTCCACGGTGGTTCCTTCGAGCTCGACCGCGCCCGGCCGCACGCGCGTGGCCCTGGCCGGGACGAGCTCCACGCCGGCGGCGGTGGCCGCCGCGCACAACGCGTCCAGCGCGACCCGGTTGTCCACCGCGAGATCGCCGGGCACGTCGAGACCCCCGCGCACCGCGGGGCCCAGCGACGGCTCCAGCTTGCGCACCTGGCGGCCGGTCAGCCGGTTCACGCTGCGGCCCAGGTCGGACAGGTGGCCCGCGACGTTGTCCAGCTCCGCGCGGTCGGCGGTGTCCACCCCGACCATCAAGGTGCCTTCGCGACGCAGCCCGGAGCTGCGCCCGGCGGCGCGGGCCAGCTCGTCGGCGAACTCCGGCCAGCGGTTCAACGACGTCGACCCCAGCTCCAGGAGTTCTTCCTCGCCCGGCCAGGCCTCGGCCAGCGGCGCCAGCATCCCGCCCGCCACGTGCGAGGCGCCGGACGCGGGCTCCGGGTCGATCAGCCGCACCCGATATCCGGCCGCGGCGGCCCGCCAAGCGATGGACAGGCCGATGACTCCCCCGCCCACCACGGCGACGTGCTCAATACGCTGTTCAGACACTCCACGCTCCCTGCGCCGGCATGACCCGGTTCAGGTTCGACGGTCGGGGCCTGCGCCCCCTCTCAGCCCGGTAGCCGGGCTCCCGTGCTCACCGCCGTCCACGGTACCCGCCCGCAGATCACCCGTCACCGAGCAGCCTGTTTCCCCGCTCACTCCGGCCGGAGCGCGCCTGCGACGCGCTGGGGGTCGCTGAGCCGGAAGCCACCGGCGCGGAAGGCTAGGGTTGGGGCATGCCTGGAATGGATGGGTTTGGAATCCGGAGCCGGCTCGCCGAGGCTCGGGTGTACTTGTGCACCGACGCGCGCGCCGAGCGCGGTGACCTGGCGGAGTTCGCCGACGCGGCGCTCGCGGGCGGGGTGGACATCATCCAGTTGCGGGACAAGGGGCCGGAAGGGGCACCGCTGGAAGCCCGGCAGGAACTGGCCGCCCTCGAGGTGCTGGCCGATGCCTGCGTGCGGCACGGCGCGCTGCTGGCGGTCAACGACCGCGCGGACGTGGCGCTGGCCGCCGAAGCCGACGTGCTGCACCTCGGGCAGGACGACCTGCCCGTCGAGCAGGCCCGCAAGGTGGTCGGCGACGAGGTCGCGATCGGCCGCTCCACGCACGACGTCGTCCAGGCCGACGCGGCCGCTACCGAAGCGGGCGTGGACTACTTCTGCACCGGTCCGACCTGGACCACCCCCACCAAGCCCGGCCGCGAGGCCGCGGGCCTGGAGCTGGTGCGCCACGCGGCCGAGCACGCGGGCCACGGCCGCCCCTGGTTCGCCATCGGCGGCATCGACGCGACCAACCTGGACGAGGTCGTCGCCGCGGGCGCCGAGCGCGTCGTCGTCGTCCGCGCCATCACCGAGGCCGAGGACCCGCGCGCCGCCGCGGCAGCGCTGCGCGAACGCCTGCTCTGACCGCGAACGCGAGACGACCCCCGGAGCGAGGGCTCCGGGGGTCGTCTCGGACGGGTCGTCCGGTGCGGCGGGACCGCGCGGGTGGCCGCATCGGCGCCGCGGCCGGACTGCGTGCCGGGTTCGGTCAGTCCCGCACGACCACCGCGGGGACGGGACGCGTCACTGCGTCACGAGGCTGAGCCCGTAGGCGGAGAGTGCCTCGTTGACCGGCTGGAAGTAGGTGGTGCCGCCCCAGGTGCAGTCACCGGAACCACCCGAGGTCATGCCCTGGGCCTGGTTGCCCGAGATGAACGAGCCACCGGAGTCGCCCGGCTCGGCGCAGACGTCCGTCCGGGTCAGGCCGTAGACGGTGCCCTGGGAGTACCGCACGGTCTGGTTCTTGGCCTCGACCGTGCCGCAGTGCCACCCGGTGGTGGAGCCGGAGCGGCAGATCGACGCACCGACCGCGGCTTCGGAGGAACCGGTGACGGCCCGCTGGCCGCCGTAGGTGTTGACGTACGGCTGCGGGGTGTCGTCCGAGCCGGTCCGGACGTAGGAGTAGTCGTCGCCCGGGAAGGACGAGCCGGCGAAGGTGCCGCTCGGGCCGGAGGTGCTCGACCCGACGTCACCGCAGTGGCCCGCGCTCACGAACCCGTCGTTGACCGCGAAGCCGATGGAGCACCGGGCGCTGTTGTCGATGGTGTAGGCGTTGCCGCCGACGATGTCCGCGTAGGTCCGCGGCTGCGCGGCGGACTCGACGACATCGATCGCCGCGGCGGCACCGTTGGCCTCGGCGAACCGGGTCGCCTCGGGCGCGGAACCCGGCTTGACGGTCACGACCACCGCGTTCTGCTGCGGATCGACGTGCCAGCCGGTCACCGCCTCGGGAGCCTGCTCCTGCGCGGCGTTGAGCCGCTCCACGATCCCGTTGAGGCGGTCTTCGGAGAAGGTGACCCGCTCGGCGCGGGCACCGGCGGCGCGGACCTCGTCGGCCTTGGCCGCATCGGTCACGCCGACGACGAGCTCACCGGTCGCCTGGTCGATGTAGGACCCGCCGTAGGCGCCTGCGAGCTCGTTCTCGAGGTTCTGCGAGGTGCGCGACGCCGCGTTGTCCCTGGCGATGCGCTCCTGCGCCTGTTCCTTGGTCAGGCCCATGTCGCGCTGCATCGCGCCCAACATGGTGTCCGGCTGTTCGTGGGATTGCTGGGCGGCAGTGGCCGGCATGGTCAGGGCCACGACCGTTCCTGCGGTGGCGAGCACGGTTCCGGCCATACGAGCCGCGAATCTGCTTGTCATCTGGCATCTCCCTAAGATGTGACCTGGATCTCTAGATCCCGTCGCCGATCCAGTATCGAAATCCCTCTGGGAAAAACCATCCAACATTCAGCCCAATATGCCCGAAACGTCCCCGAAAACTTCACGTTTACCGGGAAATTCGGTGGCTGTTCACAATTTTCGCCAGATATATTCCGGCGCGATGGGCCCGCGCCGGAAACCGCCTCAGTCCGGCGGGTTGAGCCGCGCGACGAACTTGTAGCGATCACCGCGGTAGATCGATCGCACCCATTCCACGGGATTTCCCTCGGCGTCGAAGGAGTGCCGGGACAGCAGCAGCATCGGCAGACCCACGTCGGCGCCGAGCAGCTCGGCTTCCTCCGGACTGGCCAGCGCGGTCTCGATGGTCTCCTCGGCGTGCCCGAGCTGGAGGTCGTAGCCCTCCCGCAGCACCTCGTACAGCGAACCGCCGGACTCCAGCTTCGCGGTGAGCCCGCGGAAGCGCCCCAGCGGCAGGTGGGTGGTCTCGATGGCCATCGGCTCACCGTCGGCCAGCCGCAACCTGCGCAGCCGCAGCACGGCCGAACCGGCCTTGGTGCCCAGCAGCACCGCGAGCTCCTCGTCGGCGGCCTCCTCGACGACGGCGAGCAGTCGCGAGGCGGGCTGGCGGCCCTGGGCGCGCATGTCCTCGGTGTAGCTGCTCAGCTGCAGGCGCTGGGCGACCTTGGGCTTGGCCACGAAGGTCCCCTTGCCCTGCACCCGCAGCAGCCTGCCCTCGACGGTCAGCTCGGCCAGCGCCTGGCGCACCGTGGTGCGGGAGACGTCGAACTCGGAGGCGAGCGAGCGCTCGGTCGGGATCGGGGTTCCTGGCGGCATCGACCGCAGGAGGTCGAGCAGGTGCTGCTTGAGCCCCCAGTACTTCGGCTCTCGAGGCGCACGCCCCTGCGAGTCCGTACCGCCGCCGGGCGCGGTCGTGTCGAGCATCCGTTCCTCCTGCCGCCGCAACCTGCGAACGCCGATCGTGCCGCCTGCCCTGAGGCGACATGCCGCCTGGCCGCCGAGCATGCCCGAAGGCGTCCGCCGGACCAACGCCCCGGGTCGCCGACGCTCGGTGATCACGTCAGTCTCCGATGTGCGTGCACACTAGCGCCACTTGCACTTGACGCAGGGTGTCGCGCACCACAATTTTGCCGGTATTCCCTCGAACCCGGGGCGTGGGCGTTGTTGAACTCGAGGAGAGCGCAGCGCGCGCACCCGTAGGATTGGTCTGAACCTCTACGGAGAAGGGACACCCATGCCCGCTGGCAAGCACATGACCGACGAGATCGACCAGCAACCCGCGATCTTCGCGGACCTGCTGGCCGCGCAGCACGAGATCGCCGAGGTGGCCGGCGTCATCGCCCGGCGGAAGCCGCGCTTCGCGCTGCTCGCGGCCCGCGGTTCCAGCGACCACGCGGCGCTGTACGCGAAGTACCTGATCGAGGTACTGCTGGAGCTGCCGGTGGGACTGGTCTCGCCCTCGACCACCACGCTCTACGGCGCGCGGCCCGACCTCACCGACGTGCTGCTGATCTCGGTCAGCCAGAGCGGCGGCTCCCCCGACCTGCTGCGCGTCACCGAGTCCGGCCGCGAGCGCGGCGCGCTGACCGCGGCGATCACCAACAACACCTCCTCGCCGCTGGCCGAGGCCGCCGAGCTGTCGCTAGGCATCCGGGCCGGGCAGGAGCAGGCGGTGGCCGCGACCAAGACCTACAGCGCCACGCTGCTGACGCTGTACCTGCTGGTCGACGCGATCCGCGGCGGGGACGGGACGCGGGCCAGGGCGCTGCCGGAGCTGGCCACCGCGGCGCTGTCCGAGCGCGGCGCGGTGGACGAGGCGGTGCAGCGCTACCGGTTCGCCGATCGGATGGTCACCACCGGGCGCGGTTACTCGCTGGCCACCGCGCAGGAGGCCGCGCTCAAGCTCGCCGAGACCAGCTACCTCTCCGCGCGCGCCTACAGCGGTGCCGACCTGCTGCACGGCCCGGTCGCGGCGGTCGACGAGGAAACCGCGGTGCTGGCGCTGAACAGCAACGGCCGAGGCGGCGAGTCCATCCGCGAGGTGCTCGACGTAGTGCACGCGCGCGGCGCCGACATCTGCGCGATCGGATCGGGCGCCGCGCACTCGGCCGCCGCCCACCGCATTCCGCTGCCCGACTGCGCCGAGGAGGTCAGCCCGGTCCTGGAAGTCCTGCCGGTCCAGCAGCTGGCCCTGGGACTGGCGCTGGCCCGGGGCTTCGACCCGGACTCGCCGCGCGGGCTGAACAAGGTCACCAAGACCACGTAGGGCGTGTTCGGGAAGTGCTTTGCTCGGCGGGCAGCAGAACCTGGTCGGCTCCGTGGCTCCGAGCGCCGCTCCTGATGTATGCCACCAGGAGCCGTGCGGCAACCCGGCGGAGGAGCTCGGGTCCGCCGCCCGCGGCCGCCGGGCGAAGCAGTTCCGACGAGAGCCCGGGAGCGGGCGCACCGGTCGAGCCGCTCCCGGGCAGGTCCTACCGCAGCCCGTAGACCTCGCGGGCCGTCGTGTCGAAGATGGCGCGGCGCTCGGGTTCGCTGAGCTGGTCGGTGAGCCGGCTCGCGATGTCCAGCACCTCGGCGTAGCCGGCGGCCAGCAGGCAGACCGGCCAGTCGGAGCCGAACATGATCCGGCGCGGCCCGAAGGCGTCGAGGACGACGTCGACGTAGCGGCGCAGGCGTTCCGCGTCCGGCTGGCTCGCCCAGTCGTCCTCGGTGACCAGTCCGGAGAGCTTGCACACCACGTTCGGATAGCTCGCCAGCGACCGGATCAGCCCGGCCCACGGTTCCAGCTCGCCGGTGGAGACCGCGGGTTTCGCGCAGTGGTCCAGCACGAAGGTCAGCTGCGGGAAGCGGCTGACCGCCTTGATCGCCGCGGGCAGCTGGTGCGGCCGGACCAGCAGCTCGTAGACCAGTCCGGCGTCCTCGACCGAGCCCAGCCCGGCCAGCACGTCGGAGCGGATCAGCCAGTCCGGGTCCGGCTCGTCCTCCACTTGGTGCCGGACGCCGCGCAACCGGCCGCCCGAGGGGTGCGCCTGCAACCTGCCGAGCTGTTCGCGGGTGTCGCGGGCGGTGAGGTCCACCCAGCCGACGACGGCCGCGATCTGGTCGACGGTTTCGGCGAGCACGAGCATTTCCGGTGTTTCGTCCGGATCGGCGGCGGTCTGCACCAGCACGGTGCTGTCCACCGAGGTGCCCTTGAGCGCGGCGTGCAGGTCCGGCGGCAGGAAGTCGCGGCGCAGCGGGTCCTTCCCGGGGCCGCTCATCCAAACCCGGTCGCGGACATCGAGATCCCAGAGGTGGTGGTGGCTGTCCACGGTCATCGAGCACCACCATCCGCATCGGACCGAGTGGGTGCTGCTTGCTGGTGGTCCATGTCCCCCGTCTCCCGACCTGTTGATGCCGTCCGATGTATAGCCCCTCGGCGCACCGAAAACCAAGCCCGGTGACCACTTCACGTCGGATGGCGAGGTCACACCACCGCCGCCCGGGTACAAATGGCACATGCGCGACGAAGCAGCCGGGCTGGTGCTCGGGTTGGACGTGGGCGGCACCAGCAGCCGGGCCCTGGTCGGCGACCTCGGCGGCCGGGTGCTGGGCAGCGGCGAATCCGGCGGCGGAAATCCGAATTCCGTGCCGCCCGGCGAAGCCGTGGCCCGGATGACCGAGGCCGCCCGCGAGGCGCTGGGCGAACTCGACCCGGCCGCGGTTCGCGGCTGCGTGGTCGGGATGGCCGGGATCACCAAGCTGTCCGATCCGCGGTTCCGCGAGCTGTTCTCCGCCGAGTGGGCGCGCTTGGGCCTGCGCTGCGAGGTCGAAGCGGTGGGCGATGGCGACGTGTCGTTCGCGGCGGGCACTCACGAATCCGGCGGCGTGGTGCTGATCGCCGGGACGGGAGCGATCGCCGCGAAGGTCCGCGAGCACCGCGCCATCGCGAACGCGGGCGGCTGGGGCTGGTTGCTCGGCGACGAAGGATCGGCGTACTGGCTGGGCCGCGAAGCCGTCCGCGCGACGCTGCGGGTGCTGGACAGCCGTTCAGCCGTGCGGGGATTGTCCGCCGCGGTGTGCGAGCACCTGGCCGCTCACGACCGCGACGCCTTGATCACCGCCGCGAACGCGCGGCCACCGGTGCACCTGGCCGAACTCGCACCGCTGGTCACCGAGTCCACCGGCGAGGAGGCAGCGGACATCGTGCGCCGGGCCGCGCGCCTGCTCGCCGACACGGCCGAAGCCGCGCACCCGGATGACGAGCCGATCGTCCTGGCAGGCGGCCTGCTGACACCGGACGGCCGAATCGGCGAGGCAGTGCGGGCCGAACTGCGCACCCGCGGCCACACCGACCTCCGGTCCGCGGGTCCGGGCGCAGCGGGCGCGGCCTGGCTGGCGGCTCAACCCCTCGCGCCCAACCCCGAAGCCCTGCACCACCGGTTCCTTGGCCGGTGACAGCCCTGCCTGAGGAGTTGTTTCCGTTTTGCCGCGTGCGTGGCGGTGCGGGTGGCGGGTTCTGACGCGCCGTGTGGCCGCGGGATCCGCTCCTTGAGCAGCCGTCGGACGGTTTTGGAGTCTTGAAACGCCCCGTGGGCAGAACTGCCACCGGTGAGGTGGGTCAGGTGAGGCCCGTTTCCGCCAGGGCGCCCCGGATCACCGAGAGTTCCGCTTCGTCCGCTTCGACCAGGGGCAAGCGGGGCGGGCCCACCTCGTGACCGAGGAGGTTCAGAGCGGCCTTGACCGGGATCGGGTTCGTGGTGACGCCCAGGGCGGAGTAGAGGGGCTTGAGCGAGGCGTCGATGTCCGCGCGGTTCTCCGGCTCCTCCACCATTCGCCGCATCTGCGGGCCGGCCAGGTGACTGGCCACCAGGATCCCGCCGCAGGCGCCGAGGTCCAGGGCGGGCGCGAAGCCGTCGTCGTTGCCCGCGTAGAGGCCGAGGCCGTCGATCTGGGCGAGCGCGGCGTTGTCGGCCTGCTTGACGTAGTCCAGCCGCTCGACCTGCCCGAGCTCCGCGAGCAGCTCGTTGTCCAGCGACAGCCCGATCCGGGACGGCACGTTGTAGAGGATCACCGGCTTGTCGGTCGCCTTGGCGATCTCGCTGAAGTGCCGGACCAGGCCGCGCCGGTTCGGCTTGTTGTAGTAGGGCGTGACCGACAGGATCCCGTCCGCGCCGAGCGCGGTGGCGCGTTCGGTCATCTCAGCCGCGTGCGCGGTGTTGTTGGAACCGGTGGAGGCGATCACCGTGGCGCCGCTCGGGCGCTCGGCGCAGGCCAGCTCCACCAGCCGCAGGTGCTCGGCATCGGACAGAGTCGGCGCCTCACCGGTGGTTCCGCACACCACCACTCCGTCCGAACCGTTGGCCACCAGGTGCCGGAACAGATCGAGGAAGACGGCTTCGTCGACGCGGCCACGGTCATCGAAGGGGGTCACGATCGCGGTGATCACACTGCCGAAAGACATGGACAGATTGTGCGCCGCAGATCCGGTGGTGTCACGTTCGCGGGTGCCGCAGCCCCGGATGCCCGTCGGGCAACGACTTGCGCAGGGCCCACCAGCTCACCGCCACGCACACCGCGACCAGCGGCCAGGTCAGCACGACCTGCGCGATGGTCAGCGCGCCGGTGGCTCCGGCCAGCCACAGCGGGATGAACACCAGCAGCCGCACCACGTACTGGCCGACCCACACCCAGCTCGCCCTGCTGTAGGCCTTGAGCAGTGCGGGGTCACGGCGCCAGCCCCTGCCCTGCCGCAGCGCGGTGCCGACCACCACGCCCAGCAACGGCCAGCGGATCGCGATGCTGGTCATCCACACGAGCGCGGAGAGCGCGTTGCTGGCCAACCGGGGCAGGAAGAAGTCCGCCGCATCACCGGTCCGCAGCGCGATGAGCGCGCCGATCAGCACCGCCAGCAGGCTGATCAGCACCGCCAGCGGACGCGCGCCCTTCTTCAGCCGGTAACCGCCGATGGCCGCGCCGACCGCGATGGCGGCCCCGCCACCGATCTCGATCGACTCACCCCCGAGGAACCACCCGAGACCGAAGGCGAGCGGGGGCAGGCTGGCGTCGATCGCGCTGGTGCGGCCGCCGAGCAGCCGCATGAACGAGTCGCGGTCGTCCACACCACCCTCGCCCGTGGTCTCCCGCTGGTAAGTCACGCACCCAAGCCTGCCTCACCCGGCGCCGGAGCCGCGAGCACCCTCCTTCAGTTGCGAGCCCGGTCGAGCAGCTCGGCGAGCTCCGCGGCGATGGTCGGTTTGTCCGCGGGCTGGCAGGCGAGGGCGTCCTCCGCCTCGGTCCGCTCGCCCCGCAGCGCGTAGCGCCCCTGGTCGGTGTCGAACCAGATGAGGTTCGGCACCCGGGTTCCGCTCGGGCCGGCGACGACGAAGTGGCCGTAGCGGAGCTTGGGGCGGGAGGCGACCGCGCGGAGCTCGGCGAGACCGGTTATCCCCGCGTCCGCAGGTGGCCCGCTGCGGCGGTCGGCCACGGCGGTGACCGGGGCCGCGCCGCCCACCGGCGCGTCCGGGAGGAGGTCGGCCGCCGCCCGCGGCAGCGCGTTCGGCGCGAGGAAGGTCATGTGCAGCGCCCGCCCGTCGTAGACGCCGAGGACGCCGACCTCGCCGGTGGCCACCACGCGAGCGGACAGCCGGTGCCCCGCCCGGACGTCGAGCAACCCGGCGGCCGCGATCGAGACCTCCGAGGTGCACAGCAGGTACAGCGCGTCCTCGACCTCCGGTTCGGGCCTGCCGTTGCGCGCCAGGCCCGCGGATTCCAATTCCTGCCAGACCCGGCGGGAAACCTGGTCCGGCCCCTCCGGCAGCTCCGCGATGCGCGGCAGCTCGTAGGGGTATCGCCGCACGGCGAGGTTCAGCTGCTCACCGAGCAGATCGACCGCGGGGGCCGACAGCGTGATCGTTTCCACCATCCCCATGCTCTCTTCGGGTCCGCGCTGACTCAGGGGTCGTTTCAGCACGCGGCGGTAGCCGCATGCGGTGTGGGCCTCAGCTCGTACCGCCGCCGGTTCTCGGACGTCGTCCGGCGACGACGTCCGCGGCACCGCGCATCGGTGCGCTCGAGCCGCGAATCCCGAATCCCGGCGGCGTCCGAGGTTCGGCCACCCGCACCGACACCCAAACCACGAGCTGAAACATCTCCTCAGAAGTCCCGGAAGCTCGACGGCGACTCGCCGAGCACCGGCGGCGCGACCAGGCGGCCGCCGTCGTCCTCCTCGTCGAAGAGTTCGTCGGCTTCTATCAGGAACTGCGGCACGGCACCGCTGCCCGTCTCACCCGGCTTGTAACCGGCCCCGGCGCGCAGCTCGTCCTCGTCGCGGCGCTCCTCCTTGAAGTCCTCGGGCGACCACGCCGGGGTTCGGCCGTAGCCGGCCTTGCCCGCACCGGCCGCCCAGGTCCCCGCCGAGCCCATCGGCCCGAACCCGCCATCGGCGCGTTCGACAGGCTTCGGCGCCCGCGCGACCGGGCGCGAGGGCTGAGCGGACTCGCCCCGCTCCTCGCCCTGCTGAGGTGCCCGCTCCTGCTGCTGCGGTGGTTGCTGCGGCGGTTGCTGCTGCTGAGGCGGTGGTGGTGGTTGCTGCGGCGGTTGCGGCACCTGCTGCTGCGAAGCCTGTTGCTGGGGCTGCGGCGGTGCCGGCGGCGGCACGGGCGGTTGCCCCTGCGGCGGCATCGGTGGTCCCGGCGGCCTGCCCGCAGGCGCGCCCTGCGGTGGCTGCTGGCCCGGCGCGGCCTGCGGTAGCGGCCCGCTCGGAGGTCCGGCGTGCGGCGCCCCGGCAGGTGGGGGTCCAGCGGGCGGAGGCCCGGCAGGTGGGGGTCCAGCGGGCGGAGGCCCGGCAGGCGGCGGGCCCGCGGGCGACGGTCCCGGGGCCGGTGGTCCGGCGGGCGGCTGCTCGGCCTGCGGTGACGGGCCTGCGGGCGGACCGGCCGGAGGCGGTCCCGGTTGCGGGCGCGGTGATTCCGGTTGTCCGCGCGGCGGTTCCGGTGCGTTGTGCCGGTTCGACGGCACCGGCGCTTCGGCCTGCGGCATCGGGCCGCTGGGCGGGCCCGTCATGGCCGGGGAGGGCGGCGGACCGGCGGGCACCGAGCCCGGCTGGGCGTGCTGCTGCGCGGGCGGCCCGCTGGGCTCGTGGGTCGGCGCGGCTTGCGGCAGATCACCGCGCAGCGATGGCCGGTCATCGGACGGCCCGCTATGCTCGGCGGCTCGCTCGTGCGGGTTCGGGGCCAGCGGAGTGCTGTCCGGCTGCGGCGGGATCAGCGAACCGGACAGCCCGCCGGTGAACTCCGGTCGCCGCTCCGGCTGGGGCGTCGCCCCGGGCTCCAGCGAACCGGACATGCCCTCGGGCGGCCGGGCGGCTGCGCCGCCGAGATCGCCGGACAGCGAGGGCAGTCCCCCGGTCGAAGGCCGGGACGGCCCGACCGAGGCCGGGGCGGAGTGGTGCTCGCGCTCGAAGCGCTCCGGCAACTGCTCGAGGCGTTGCCAGAACGCGAACGGGTGCGGCTCGTTGGCCAGGGCGGCGAACTCCGCGCGCAAGTCCACGCGCGGTGCCGGACGCGGCGGCGGGCCACCCGGTCCGGCGTCGCCGAGCGATCCGCGTATCGGTTCGGCGCGGCGGCGCCCACCGGCCTCCCGGCGCGCGTCGAAACCCGCCGGCCCCGGCGCGGAGGCCGGATTTTGCGGTGCCGTCACGATTCCCCCAGGTCTGCAGGACAGTCGGCGGGACGCGTGATCCCCCGGATCACAGCGGTCCCGGCACAGACGCACACGAGCATCTCGTCGTTCCCGTCAACCGATCACGATGGCGCGGGCCGATGGTGGCCGCCGAACCGCAAGTAATGCTGTGACCTGCACCGACTGCGACATCATGAGCCCCCTTGGTTGTCTGCTCCGACGAAGGACATTAGCAGTCGGCCTCGGCGCACATCGCCGTTTAACGGGAATATCCGAACCGGGACGCGAAGTTCCCTCCTGCTGGGGTCCGCCACCAGAAATATCCACGGAAAATTCGGACATAATTACTAGACTGCTCGGTGCCGTTTATCACTCGGGCGGAACCTTCGGTGGCGTAGGTACGGATTCGAGCGCAAAAGTGGCTCTGCAGCTACAGGCATGCGGGCAGTACGGAGGGGACAGCAGATCATGGGTTCGGAGCGCAGGGCCGGCGAATCGGACAGCGGCTCACCCCGCTGGAGCAGCTTCGTCGCAGTGGGCGACAGCTTCACCGAAGGGCTCGCCGACGCAGAAGGCGACGGGTTCCGAGGGTGGGCCGACCGGTTGGCCGAGCGAATCTCGGTCGACAACGCCGAGCTGCGCTACGCCAACCTCGCGGTCCGCGGAAAGCTCATCCGGCAGATCGTCACCGAGCAGGTCCCGCAGGCCATCGAACTCGAGCCGAGCCTGGTCGCGCTGACCGGAGGCGGCAACGACATCATCCGGCCCGGCAGCGATCCGGACCTGGTGGCCGAGCTGTTCGACGACGCCGTCTGCAGGCTGCGCAAGACCGGTGCCGACGTGCTCATCGGCACCGGCTTCGACACCAGGGGGACCCCGGTGCTGCGCCACGTCCGCGGCAAGGTCGGCACCTACAACGCGCACCTGCGCTCGATCGCCGACAAGCACGGCGCCCACGTCATGGATCTGTGGGCGATGACGGTCCTGCAGGACCCGCGCGCCTGGTGCGAGGACCGGTTGCACCTCAACGGCGAAGGTCACCGCCGGGTGGCGCTGCGCGCCTGCGAGGCGCTGGGCATCCCGACCCAGCAGGACTGGAACGAGCCGTGGCCGGAGCCGCCCGAGCTGTCCTGGAGCGAGCAGCGCGCCGAGGACATCCGCTGGGCCCGCGAGTACCTGGCCCCTTGGATCAGCCGCAGGCTGCGCGGAGTCTCCAGCGGAGACGGCCGCCAAGCCAAGCGCCCCTGCCTGGAAAAGCTCACCGCCCACAACTAGGGCGCGTTCAAGAGGTGCTTTGCTCGGCGGTCGGGTAGCAGAACCTGGTCGGCTCCGTGGCTCCGCGCGCCGCTCCTGATGTATGCCAGAACGGCAAGGCTCACCCGCAAGCGGCAAAAGCCGAGCCGGAACGGATCAAGCGCAAGCGGCGAAGCCGCGAGCCGAAACCCCACCCGAGCAACCCGCACCGCCGCGGGTTCTCAGCGGTCCGCTGGCGAGGACAGCCGCGACGCCGCGGCCGCTACTCAAGGAGCGGATCCCGCAGCCAGCGGGCCGCTGAGGTTCCGCCGCCCACACCGCAAAGCAAAACAACCAACCCGAAAGCAAAAAAGAGTGCGAACCTCCGGCTTCCCTCAAGGCCGAAAGTTCGCACCCTCCCCCTCACATCCGGTCACCCGAATGAACCCCTCGCGGNCGGTGAACCGGCCGAGGCGACCGGGGCGACAATCCCCCCTTGGACTCCCCCCAGAGCCGCCCGGTGCGCGCATCACGCACGGTTTGATCCGCGCACGATTCATAAGGTCGCAGTCGTGCCTACACGCGCGCTAAACGCGCGCTAAACGCCTTCAACCGGCCTGGCGCGTGATCTCTTCCAAGCGGCCCCGAACCTCGGTGACCTGCGGCGATCCTTCCTCCTCGAAGATCGCCAACGCGGTGTCCCAGCGGGTGCGGGCGACGTTGACATCACCGCGCAGTCGCGCCGCATCGCCGAGGCCGAGGTAGGCAGCGGCCTGGCGCATCGCCGAGCCGCACTGCAAGGCCACCTCCAGCGCCTCGTGGTGGCAGCGCTCGCCGTCGTCGAGGCGGCCGAGTTCGATGCCCACCTCGCCGCAGTTGTTGAGCACCATCGCGAGGGTTTCCAGGTCGTCGGCATCGCGGTAGAGCGCCTCGGCCTCGCGCAGGTGCGCCAGGGCCTCCTCCAGCTCCCCGTTGACCTGCTCGACCATCGCCAGGTTGTTCAGCGCACCAGCTATGAAGTAGCGGTCGCCAAGCTCGCGGTAGACCCGCAGGGCGTCCTGGCAGTGCGTCTTGGCCTCGTCGTAGCGGTGCAGCCGGAACAGCACGCTGGAGAGGTTGACCTGGGTCATCGCCAGCCGTTCGGCGTTTCCGGTGGTCACCGCCACGGCGTAGGAGTCCTCGTAGTGCCGCAGCGCCTGGTCGAGCTGCCCGGAACGGGCGTAGGCGACACCGAGGCCCGCGGCCATGAGCACCTGGCCGGCCGGATCGTCGACAGCACGGGCCGAGTGCAGCCCGTCGGTGTAGATCCGGATCCAGTCCTCCCACGGGCAGCGCACCATCAGGTAGTTGAACTGCAACCGGACCAGCGGCCACGCCAGGCAGTGCAGACCGCCCTCGTTGGCGGCGCGGACCGCGGCGACCAGGTTGGGCCATTCCGAGTCGAACCACTCCAGGGCCTGCGCGCGGCCGGTGATCTCGGGCCGGGGCTCACCGGTGAAGTCCAGATCGTCGCGCGCCGGGCGCAGGAAGCGGCGCGCGTGGTCGGCGGTGCCGAGGTAGTGCGTGAGCAGCCTGCGCAGCGCGGCGATGTCGGCGTCGGGCTCACCGGGAAGTTCGCGGGCGTAGGCGCGCAGCAGGTCGTGCATGCCGAAGCGGTCCGGTTCCGGCTCGGCGACCAGGTGCGCCAGCGCCAGCGCGCGCAGCCTGCGCTGCGCCGCGGAGGGTTCGATACCGCAGAGCGCGGCCACTGCGTGCGCGGTGAAGGTGTGCCCGGGAACCAGGCCGAGCAACCGGAAGGTCTCGGCGTGCACCGGCGGCAGGCTGCGGTAGGAGATGTCGAAGGCGCGGCGCACGCTGGTGTCCGCGTCGTCGTCGATGTCCAGGGCGTGCAACCGGTTTCGCTCGTCGGTGAGCTCGTGCACCAGGTCGGAGACGCCGCGCGCCGGATTGGCCGCCAGCCGCGCGGCCGCGATGCGCAGCGCCAGCGGCAATCCGCCGCAGAGTTCGGCGAGTTCGGCGGCGGCGTCGGGCTCGGCGGCGGACTTGCCCGGCACCCCGGCGCGGTCGAGCAGTTCGATGGCGGTCTCGGTGGGCAGCGTTTCCAGCGGCAGCACGCGCGCTCCCGCGCGCACCACCAGGCCGTCGAGCCTGCGGCGGCTGGTCACCACCACCAGCGACGCAGCGCTGCCGGGCAGCAGCGGGCGGACCTGGTCGGAATCGCGGGCGTTGTCCAGGACGACCATGACCTTGCGCTTGGCCAGCAGCGAGCGGTACAGCGCGGTGCGGTCGTCGAGCTCCACCGGTATCGCATCAGCCGCCACCCCCAGGGTTTTGAGCATGCTCGTCAGCGCCTCGCCCGGGGTGAGCGGTTCGCGCTCCGAGTCGAAACCGCGCAGCGAAGCGTAGAGCTGACCGTCCGGGAACTCCTCGGCGACGCGGTGCGCCCAGGTGAGCGCGAGCGCGCTCTTGCCGACCCCGGCGGTGCCGGTGAGCACGGTGATCAGGCTGGACCCGGACTCGTGGCCGGCCAGCATGTCGTCCAGGGCACCCAGTTCCCCGTACCGCCCGACGAAACCCGCGGGCGCGGGCGGTAGTTCGGCCGGTACCGGACGGCGCATGCCCAGCCCGGGGACGTCGTGGCGAGCCGGG
The DNA here is from genome assembly GCF_039531955.1 of Saccharopolyspora halophila. Classification (NCBI taxonomy): domain Bacteria; kingdom Bacillati; phylum Actinomycetota; class Actinomycetes; order Pseudonocardiales; family Pseudonocardiaceae; genus Saccharopolyspora; species Saccharopolyspora halophila. Next base: position 124,215 of record NZ_BAAARA010000003.1, on the reverse strand, counting down.
TTGCGCAGCCCGGGGTCGTCGCGCAGCAGCTTCTCGTAGAGCTCGCGCAGCTCCGGGCCGGGGTCCAGGCCCAGCTCGCCGGAGAGCCGGTGGCGCAGTTCGTGGTAGCGATCCTGCGCCTCGGCGCGGTGGCCCGCGCGGTAGTTGGCCAGCATCAGCTGCCCGGTGAGCCGCTCCCGCAGCGGATGCCGTTCCACCAGAGTGGACAGTTCCGCGATGAGCTGCTGATGGCGGCCGAGTTCGAGATCGGCCGCGATGCGCTCCTCCAGGGCGAGCAGGTGCAGCTCGTCCAGGTTGGGCGCGATCGTCCGGTACAACCGGCTGCCCGCGATGTCGGCGAGCACCGGCCCGCGCCACAGGGTCAGCGCCTCGGTGAGCAATCGGGAGCGTTCGGCGGGTTCGAGGCCGTGCGCGCGGCTGATCCGGGTGCGAGCGCGATGCGCGTCGATGCGTTCGGGGTCCACCCGCAGCAGGTAGCCGGGCGATCGGGTGATGATCTCCGGTCCGCGCTTGCCGAACATCTTGCGCAGCCGGGACACGTAGCCCTGGATGATGGTGCGCGCGCTGGCTGGCGGCTCTTCCTCCCACAGCGTGTCGACCAGCCGATCCATCGGTACGACCTGGTTCGGCTCCAGTAGCAGGCATGCCAGCAGCGCGCGAACCGGGCTGCGCCCGACCTCGACCGGGGCGCCGTCGACGAGCACCTCGAGCGGGCCGAGCAGGCGGAACTCGAATCCCGCCTCCGGCGCCGGAGCTGCGTTGCCGTGCGGCGTCATTGATGGGTCCTATTCGCCTCGCGGTGGTAGATCAAGTTTCGGTCACGGCACCCCGGATCACGCATCCGGGTACAGCCGACACACGGTAGCGGCCCCCAATGGGCCCGAAACCGGCCCGTTTCGCAGGCTCACCCCAATGGAGCACCCACGTATTGCGCGTTCGGTGCGCCGATGTCCGTTCGGGGTGTGGCGTGATCGCCTCCCGAGCGACAAACACGGCAAGTAAAGTCTGGGGTCGTCGATCACCCGAACGAGTGGGCGTGTGTGGCACGCCATGGAAGGAGACCCGGCTGTGCCAACGCCGTCCACAGTGGTCGACCGTGCGATGGGTTGCCTGCTCGGCGGGGCCCTGGGCGACTCCCTCGGAACCCCGGTGGAGTACACGCCGCTGGACGACATCCGCGCCGCGTTCGGCCCGGACGGGGTGACCGAGCCCCCACCGCAGGCGCTGCTCGGCGACGCCACTCAGATGGCCCTGTTCACCGGCGAGGGCTACCTGCACGCCTGGACCACCGGCAACAGCGGTGGCCCGTGGCGGCCGGTCGAATCCACCACGGCCGCGCTGCGCCGCTGGATGCTCACCCAGCAGGAGGACAAGCCGCAGCCCGGCGCCACCGGACTGCTCGCCGAACCCGAGCTCTACGCCAGCCGGGCGCCCGGGCTCACCATGCTGCGCGCCCTGCAGGAACCGGATCTCGGCACACCCGAGCGGCCGCGCAACACCTCCAAGGGCTGCGGCGGTCTGGACCGCAGCGCGCCGATCGGCTTCTCCCCCACCGCGGAGATGGCCTACCAGCTCGCCTGCCAGTGCGCCGCGCTCACCCACGGCGGCCAGGGAGGCTGGGCCTCCGGCGGTGCCTTCGCGCTGATCGTGCACCTGCTCGCGGTGCAGCAGCGCAGGCTGCCCGCGGCGGTGGACCAGGCGGCGGGACGAGTCCTGCGCGAGGACTTCGAGACGGCCAACGCGCTCGCCGAGGCCGCGACGCTGGCCCGGCTGGGATCCGGCACGGGCCACATCGAACGGCTCGGCGGCGGGTGGATCGGCCCGGAGGCCCTGGCCATCGGCGCCTACTGCGCCCTCGCCAACCCCAAACCGGACCAGTTCGCCGACGCCCTGCGCCTCGCCGTGAACCACTCGGGACACAGCGACAGCACCGCGGCGATCACCGGCAGCCTCCTCGGCGCGCGCCACGGCACGGCGGTGCTGCCCAGGGCTTGGCTCAACCGCCTGGAGCTGGCCGACGTCATCGAACGCATCGCCTACGACCTGGGCGCCAGCTGCGCGGGCGAGCAGTTCAACGAGCGCCGCTACCTGGGCCTGCCCACCTGAGCACCGGCCGTCGCCTGCGGGGTCCCGGCGTCACCGCGGGCGGCGCACCACCCTCGCTCAGGCCGCGACCGGCGTCCTGGCCGAGCGCGCCAGCCGGCGCGTGCCGATGGTGCGGCAGACCAGGTAGATCACGAAGGAGATGATCGTGACGAAGGCGCTCACCGGTGCCCCCGGTGCCAGCGACAGCAGGATCCCGCCCAGCACCGCGGTCTCGGCGAAGACGATCGCGAGCAGCGTCGCCTTGACCGGCGACGCGGTCACCCGAGCGGCAGCGGCCCCCGGCGTGACCATCAGCGCCAGCACCAGCAGCGCTCCGACGGTGTAGACGCCCAGGGCCGTCGAGACGCCGACCAGCACCGCGAACAGCGGCGCCAGCGCCCTGGTGGGCACGCCGCGCGCCGTGGCCACGTCCGGATCGACGCTGGCGAACAGCAGCGGCCGGTACACCAGCGCCAGCACCACCAGCACCGCCAGCGCGCACCCGCTCAGCAAGGTGACGTCGGACCGGTCGACGCCGACGATCTGGCCGACCAGCAGGCTGAACTTGTTCGCCGTGCGCTCCGGGTTGAGCCACAGCAGGAACACGCCCACGCCCAGGCCGAACGACAGGATCGCGCCGATCACCGAATCCCGTTCGGTGTCGCGCTGACCGAGCAGCCCCAGCAGCAGCGCGGCCACCACCGCACCAGCCAGGGCGCCGACCCCGACGCTGACGCCGACCAGCAGCGCCGCCGCCGCGCCGGTGAAGGCCATCTCCGCCGTGCCGTGCACGGCGAAGGACATCTTGCGGGTCACCACCAGCGGCGCCATGCATCCGGACACCAGCCCGAGAGCAGCTGCGGCCAGCAGGGCCTGCTGCACGAACGGGTAGCCGAGCAGGTCGATCGTGGTGCCGAAGTCCAGCACCTGACCCAGCGCCTCAACCAGCTCGTTCACGCTTCGTCCGCCTCCACTACGTGGTGGTCCTGACACTGCTCGGCGCCCGCCACGACCAACCGGCCGCCGACCCGGGCGACCTCGACGTCGGTGCGGTAGAGCTCGGACAGCGTCGCCGAGTTCATCACCTCGTCCGGGGTGCCCAGCCGGAACCGCCCGTCGACGAGGTAGAGGACCTTGTCGACCATCGGCAGCACCGGGTTGATCTCGTGGGTGACGAACAGGACGCCGGAGCCGGTGCTGCGCGCCTGATCAGCGATCAGGCGGCTGACCTTGCGCTGGTGCGAGAGGTCCAGCGACAGCAGCGGCTCATCGCACAGCAGCACCGCGGGGTCGCCGACCAGGGCTTGCGCCACGCGCAACCGCTGCTGCTCACCGCCGGAGAGCAGGCCCAGCGGCTGCTTCGCGTACGGGGTGGCCTCCACGGCCGCCAGCACCTCGTCGACCCGCTGCTTGCGCTGCCGCCGGGCGCGGATGCCCATGCCCCAGTGGTGGCCGTCCAGGCCGAGGCCGACCAGATCGCGGCCGCGCACCGTGACGTTGGCGTCCAGCGCGCGCTGCTGCGGGATGTAGCCGATCCGGTTGCTGCCCCGCCTGGCCTGCTCGCCGCCGATCTCGACGGTGCCGGAGTTGAGCTGCTGCAACCCGAGCAGCACTCGGAGCAGGCTGGTCTTGCCGGAACCGTTGGGCCCGAGGACCGCGACGAACTCGCCGGGAGCCACGTCGAGGTCCAGCCCGGACCACAGCGGCCGCTCACCGTAGGCGAGGGTGGCGCCGCGCAGCCGCACGGCGGGCTCGGTGCTGGTGTCGAGCGCGACGGGCTCGGCTTGAGACCTGGTGGTCATCTGGCTCAGCGGGCTCCGTTCAGCGCCGACTGCAACGCGGTGATCTGCGCGTCCATCCATTGCACGTAGGTCTTGCCCTCGGGCAGCGTCTCGGCCATCTCCACGACCGGGATCTGCTTGCCCTCCGCGGTGCTGCGCACGTCCTCGGTGACCGGGGATTCGGTCTGCGGGTTGAAGATCACCGCGGCGGCCCGGCCCCCGTTGAGCGCGTCCTTGATCTGCGCGACGGCCGCGGCCGACGGGTCGGTCTCGGACTCGATCGCGTGCAGGAACTCCGGCGGCGTGACGTCGTTGAGGCCGGACGCTTCGATCAGGTAGTGCGCGACGGGCGCGGTGACGACCACCGGCTTGCCCCGGTCGGCGGCGGAGATCTGATCGATCTTGGACTCGAGCCCGCCGACCTGCTGCTTGAAGGCGTCCGCGTTGGCGGCGAACTGCTGCGCCTTGCCCGGCTGCAGCTCGCTCAACCGCTCGGCGACGTGGTCGGCGACCTGCTCGACCGCGTGCGGGTCGTACCAGACGTGCTCGTTGACGGAGTGGTCGTGACCGTGCCCCTCGGCGTGCTCGTTCCCCTCGGCGTGCTCGTTCCCCTCGGCGTGCTCGTTCCCCTCGGCGCGGCCGTTCCCCTCGGCGTGGCCGTTCCCCTCGGCGTGCTCGCCCGCCGGTTCAAACCCGTGCTCGCCCTCGACCGCGGTGACCACCGGCTTCTCGCCCGCGTTCTGCAGGATCTGCGTCATGAAGCCGTCGTAGCCCCCGCCGTTGCGGACCACCAGGTCGGCGTCGGAGATCTCGGCGGCCTCGCGCGGGCTGCTCTCGTACGAGTGCGGGTCGGCGTTCGGGTCGTCGATGATCGAGGTGACCTCGACGGCATCGCCGCCGACCGCCTGCGCGACGCTGCCCCAGACGTTGGTGGACGCGACGATCTTGACCTTCTCGTTCGGGCCCGGCGCCTGGCTCGAACCGCCCTGGGCGCAGGAGGTGAGCGTCAGCGTGCCGACCGCGAGCCCGGCTAAGACGGTGACAGCAGTGCGACTCCGGACGGTCATCTAATCCACTCCCAGGTGATCAAGGCGAAGCGCGGGGCTCAAGAGCCAGTTGCGAACGGTAACGGTAACCGTTGTCATCTACAGTCTAAGCACGCCTCAGTCCAACGCTCCACCGTCCGGGTTATTTCCGGGAGCGAAATACACCACTTGCAGCAGTCAACGCCCCCGCCCGGTGAACCCGGACGGGGGCGTTGACTGGGTGTCGCAGCACCTGGCTTCGATCTACCTCCGCCGGCGGCCTGGCGGCCACCACCGGAGCGGGAGACCCGACTACTTGGTCAGGCGCTCGCCGGTCTCCGGGTGGAACAGGTGCACCTCGCTGTTGTCCCGCAGCTGCACCTTGACCTCCTGGCCGAGCGCGGGCGGGGTGCGGCCGTCGGCGCGGACCACGAAGCGCTCCGCGGAACCGCCCACGGTGATCGAGCCGTGGATGAGCGCGTCCGCCCCCAGCTCCTCGACCAGCTCGACGGTCATGCTCAGCCCCTCGGACTCGTTGGACGCCAGGCTCAGCGCCTCCGGACGCACGCCGAAGGTCACCTCCTCCAGGTCGCCCGCCGCCGACAGCGCCTCGCGGGACAGCGGAACGGTGGTGCCGTCGAGCACCGCCCCCTCCGCGGAGATCGGAACCGTCTTGAGGTTCATCGCGGGCGAGCCGATGAAGCCCGCGACGAACGAGTTCGCCGGGTTCTCGTAGAGCTCCCTCGGCGTGGCGGCCTGCTGCAGCAGCCCGTCCTTGAGCACCGCTACCCGGTGCCCCATCGTCATCGCCTCGACCTGGTCGTGGGTGACGTAGATCGTCGTGGTGCCGAGCCGCTTCTGCAGCGCGGCGATGTTGGCTCGGGTCTCGACGCGCAGCTTGGCGTCCAGGTTGGACAGCGGCTCGTCCATCAGGAACACGCTGGGCTCGCGCACGATCGCGCGGCCCATCGCCACGCGCTGCCGCTGACCACCTGAGAGCGCCTTGGGCTTGCGGTCCAGGTAGTTCTCCAGGTCGAGCATCTTCGCCGCTTCGGTCACCTTCTCCTTGATGACGTCCTTCGGCGTCTTGCGGAGCTTGAGCGCGAAGCCCATGTTCTCGGCGACCGACATGTGCGGGTAGAGCGCGTACGACTGGAACACCATCGCGATGTCCCGGGACTTCGGCGGCGTGTTGGTGACATCGTTGCCGCCGATCGAGATGCCGCCCTCGTCGATGTCCTCGAGACCGGCGAGCATGCGCAGCGCCGTGGACTTGCCGGAGCCCGACGGCCCCACGAGCACCAGGAACTCGCCGTCGGTGACTTCGAGTTCCAGCTGGTCAACCGCCCGGACGGGCGGATTTCCGGGATAGACCCGCGAGGCGTTGACGTAAGAGACCTCAGCCATTTGTGACACCCTTCACTACATACAGTGCCCCAGAACCTAGCGCTTAACTTACTTAACGTCATCCCCCGGAATGAACCATTCCGGAGCGTTACCCATTTGCGCCGCTCCGTGTTCACTGATCGAACATCAGTGGGACGTAGGTCATGCTCGCTTCACGGTCGGGTACTGAACCGTTACGGTTCCTCCATGGCGCGGTCAACGAATGCCCGGCGGCCTGCGACGCTCGCGTCGCTTGCTGCGGAACTCGGGGTCTCCCGGACGACGGTTTCCAACGCCTACAACCGTCCGGACCAACTCTCCCCTGAGCTGCGTAAGCGTGTCCTGGAGACCGCTCGGCGGCTCGGCTACCCGGGACCGGATCCGGTAGCGCGGTCGTTGCGCACCCGCAAGGCGGGTGCCGTCGGCCTGCTGCTCACCGAGAACCTCTCCTACGCCTTCCGCGACCCGGGTGCTGTCCAGTTCCTGGAAGGTCTCGCCCTCGCCTGCGAAGACGCCGGGCAGGGGCTCACGCTCATCCCGGCCAGCCCGGAGCGCGAAGACGTCGCCGCGGTGCACCGCGCGGGCGTGGACGGCTTCGTCGTCTACTCGGTGCCCGAGGACGACCCGCACCTGGCCGCGGTGCTGGAGCGCCCGGTCCCGGTGGTGGTCTGCGACCAGCCGCGACTGGACAACCTCGACTGGGTCGGACCGGACGACCGGCGATCCATCAAGGGAATAGCAGATCACCTGATCGGGCTGGGACATCGCCGCATCGGCGTGCTGTGCATGCGCCTCGCGCGCGGCCGCAACGACGGCCCGGCCTCGGTCCAGCGACAGGCCAACGCCAGCTTCCACGTGCAGAAGGCGCGGCTGACCGCGCTCGCCGAGGAGTTCAGCGAGGCGGGCGTGGACTGGGCGCAGGTGCCGGTCGTGGAGCGCTTCGACCACACCCAGGAATCCGGAGCCTCGGCGGCGGCGCAGCTGCTCGAGATCGACCCGGAGATCACCGCGGTGGTGTGCACTTCGGACCTGCTGGCCCTCGGCGCGCTGCACGAAGCGCGCAACCGCGGGCTGCGCGTGCCGGACGACCTCACCATCACCGGTTTCGACGGCATCCCGGACGCCGAGCGCCAGGAGCTCACCACGGTCCGCCAGCCCTGGCTGGAGAAGGGTCGCGCGGCGGGTCGGCTGCTGCTCGAGACCAGCGAACCCAGCAGGCCCCGGCACATCCAGCTGGAAACCCAGCTCATCACCGGGGCGACATCGGCGCCCCCGCGCTCCAAAGAGGAGTTCTGGTTCGGCCCCTGACCCCATCCCGCTGGTGAGCGTCGTGACAGTTTTGCCTAAAACTGTGCGGACATTCCGGGCGTCAAGGCCTGACAGTTATAGGCAAAACTGTCGCGTTCGCCGGCACCGTCGGGCGGGGGCAGGGCTCCAGCGGTTCTAGTAGTTGATCCACTCGCCCTTGGCGTAGTCCAGGATCGTGGGGTGCATGAGGGTGCTCGGCCGCATCCCGGGGACGCGGGAGCGGTCCGGCGGGAACGTCGCCGCGGCGTCCAGGGTCTGCTGATCCAGGCTCTTCAGGGGCGGGACGTCCGGGGCGAGCTCCGGCTCGGGCGGCTCGGACCCCTTGGTGGCCAGGTGGAATCCCCACTCGCCGAAGCTGGGGACGTTCACCTCGAAGGGCGTGGTGGCCAGGCCCGCCGAGCGGAGGGTCGCTTCGATGCACCAGTACGCCTTCGGCGCGAAGTACGGCGAACCGGCCTGCACGATCAGCCTGGCGTCCTCGGTCATCGCGTGCCGGACCAGGGAGTAGAACTCGGTGGAGTAGAGCTTCGCGGTGGCGGTCGAGTCGGCATCGGGCATGTCCACCAGCACCGAGTCGAACTCGGTGCGGTTCGTCCGCAGCCAGGTGAACGCGTCGCCCGCGATCGCGTGCACCTTCGGATCGCGCATGGCGTCGTGGTTGAGCGCGCGCACCCGCGGGTCCGACCGCGCCAGTTCGAGCACGGCCGGATCCAGGTCGACGAGCGTGATGCTGCGGACGTCCGGGTACTTCAGGATCTCCCGCACCGCCAGGCCATCGCCCCCGCCGAGCACCAGCACATTCCCGCGCGGGCCGTTCATCGCCGGGTGCACCAGCGCCTCGTGGTACCGGTACTCGTCGACCGAGCTGAACTGCAGGTCCCCGTTGAGGAACAACCGGGTGTCCGTGGAACCGGACAGCGTCGTGTTCTCGGTCAGCACCACGTCCTGGTACTGCGAGCGCTCCGCGTGCACCACCGGGTCGGCGTAGAGCGCCTGCCGCGCGGTGACCTCGAAGTCGTCGGCGTAGGCGTAGGCGCCCACCAGGATCCCGCCGACCAGCACCGAGGCGGCGAGCAGCAGCAGTCGTGCACGCTTGGCCAGCTGCTTGCGGAAGACGGTCAGCACCAGGCCCAGCCCGGCGGCCGCGTTGAGCATCCCGACCACCAGCGCGCCCTGGATCTGCCCGAACCACGGCAGCAGCAGGAAGGGGAACGCCAGCCCGCCGACCAGACCGCCCACGTAATCGGCGGCGAACATGTCGGCGACCGCCGAACCGGCGTCCTGGCTGCGGATGCGCTGCAGCAGCACCATCAGCAGCGGGATCTCCGCCCCGATCAGCAGGCCCAGCACCAGCGCCGTCGCGATCAACGCGGGCAGGTACAGGCTCAGCCACGCGAACGCCGCGTACAGCAGCAGCACGCTGAGCCCGCCGATCAGCGCCAGCAGCAGCTCGATCCCCGCGAATCCCGCGGCGGCCCAGGGCTGCAGCGGTTTCGCGACCAGCGCCCCGACGCCCATCGCGAAGACCATCAGGGACAGCACGATCGAGGCCTGGCCGATGGTGTCGCCGACCAGGTAGCTGCCGAGGGCGACCAGCGCCAGCTCGTAGACGAGCCCGCAGGCCGCGCAGACGAACACCGCCACGAGCACGGCGAAGCGGGCGATCCGCGCCCGCCGAGCACCGCCGCCCGATCCCGCGTCCGTCCCGGCGTCCGCCTCCGAGTCCGATGTGGACTCCGGTGCGGCGGTCTCGGAGCTCACCGCCATCGGCCGATCACCAGATCGCAGCGGCGATCACGACCGCGATCACCACGTGCGCGCTCGCCGACACCCAGGTGGCCGGGTGCAGGTTCTGCGCGGCGAGCTCCTCGCCCAGGCGACCCGGCGTGATCGCGTCGATCAGCAGGAACGACAGGCTCATCATCACCAGACCGAGGATGCCGTAGGCGAGCGTGCCGATGAGCCCGGCGACCAGGTCGTCAGCGCTGGCGGCGATCGCCGTGGTCAGGATGATCCCGACGCCCAGCAGGCCGGAGACTAGCAGCAGTGCGGCGTTCGGGTTGCGGTTGACCCAGATCAGGTCGCGCAGCTTGCCGGGGGTGGCCACGTCGACGAGGCCGTATCCCAGCCCCATCATCGCCACGCCGATCACCCCGTAGGCGACCGCGGCGAGCAGCCCGGTGAGCAGTTCCTGGAACAAGGTGTTGCCCTTCTCGTGTCGTGGTCGGTCAGCGGGTGGGACCGGCAGGCGGCGGTCCCTGCGGCGGGTAACCGGGAGGTGGCCCCTGCGGCGGGTAGCCCGGAGGCGGTCCTTGCTGCGGGTGACCGGGCGGTGGTGGTCCCTGCTGCGGGTACCCCGGAGGCGGTGGTCCCTGCGACGGCGGTCCCTGCGACGGCGGTCCCTGCGACGGCGGTCCCTGCGACGGCGGTCCCTGCGGCGGGCCGTCGTTCTTGGCCTTCGCGAGCGACCGGAAGCCCAGCACCGCGGCCAGCACCGTCACGATCCCCAGCAGGACCAGCCAGATCCACACCGCGACGCTCGCGCCCGAGCCGTCGCCGGACGGCAGCGGCTGCGACGGCCTGCCCGCCGGCTCGCCGGCCTGCGCGGGCGGAGCGGGCAGCACACCCGCCTCCACCAGCAGCAGCGGCGTGGCCATCACCGCCTGACCGGTCGCGGTGGCCGGGTCGGCGACCAGCGCGTCCGCGTTGATCCCCAGGGCCGCGTAGTCCCCCGCGCTCGGCAACCGCGAGGAGGACGCCGCCAGGTCCGGGGAAGCCTTCACCTCGATGTCGGCCGCGTCGAGATCCGTGTCGTAGGCCACGAAGGTCTGCGTCTCGACCCAGCGCGCGCAGGTGTCGGCGGGGATGCCGGGGCCGCGGCTGGAGCCGCGCTGCACCTCGCCGTCGCCGCCGTCGGTGAGCTTCCATCCGAAGCACACGCCGTCGTTGCGCTGCTCGGCCTCGGCCAGCCGGTCGGCGAGCTGTTGCGCCTCGTTGGGGGTGAACCCGGGGATCGACGCGCCGATGTAGGTGCCGCTCTCCCGGTAGTAGGTGGTGTCCTCGGTGGTGAATCCGGTCGATCCGGAGTCGCCGAACAGGCTCAGCGGGACGAGCACGAGTACCAGAACGGCGAATATGCCGCCGACGACGATGCCCTTGGTCTTCATTTGCCCGCCCCCGGTCCTCGTCCGCGGAAGCTCTCGCCGTGCGTTCCGATCCAGCCCCAGTAGTGACCCACGTGGCTGTGGTAGTGCCGGTACGCCTCGTCGGCGTCCATCACGTGGATCACCGAGCCGGGCTGCCGGGGCTGCACGATCACGGCGTCGTCCGAGTAGCGCAGGTAGACGCCGGAGGCGTCGGTGGTCTGCGACTGCGGGCGCCACTTCGCGGTGATCTCGCGGACCACCGCGGTCACCGGCTTGGCGCTGGTGTAAGCGCGGTTGTCGTCGTCGCCGCGGATGTCCAGCTCGGCGGCGCGCGTGTAGTGGTTGGCCACGTAGCCGCGCGGTCCGGTCCCGGTCGACAGAATCGTGATCAGCGCGATGATCAGCGCGAGCGCGGCGGCCAGCCCGGCCACCAGGAACCAGTGCTTGGGCTTCATCGATCAGTCCGCCGTCGGGTAGATGAGCACGTCGTAGCGGCCGAGCTCGGTGCCGGTACTGGCCTCCCACCCGGCGTCCCCGTAGGCCTCGAAGCTGAGCATCGAGCCGTCCGGCGCCTCGTAGTCGTGGTACCGCACGGAGCCGGCCTCATCGAGACCGGTGGTGGCCTCGCTGCGGAATTTCGCGGTACCGGACTCGTCGGAGCGGTAGGTGCGGCCCTCGAACTCGAGCGACTTCGGGCCGGGCTCGGGGGCGCCGGTCACAGGTGTCCAGGCCGCCATCTCGAGATCGGGGTCCTCCTCGACGCTGAGCCAGAGCTGATCGCCCTTGGAGTCGTCGAGCAGGTGCTCGTCCCACTTCCAGCCGCCCTCGTCGAGCCGCAGGCTCCCCCGGACCGTGTAGGTGATGCCGCGGATCTCGACGATGTCGCCCGCCTTCAGCTCGCGCGGATCACCGCGCAGCGAGTCCTGATCGCCGGTGTTGAAGGGATCCTTCGGCGCGTCGCCCCGCGACGGGCTCGAGGCCTTGCGGGCCCGCATCCCCATGACCACGGCGACCACCACGGCGATGATCAGCAGGACGACCACGAGGATCAGCAACCCGGTCAATACGTTCACCCCAATTACGCCCGTTGCGTCCGATTCGGCATGGAGCGTATCTGCCGGGGGTCACCCATGTGGCCGAAACGCCGAAAACCGTGATCTGCCGTCCACCGACGATCAACCTGCGGCGTGAAGCGCGAACGGCGGGCCGGAACGTGTCCGGCCCGCCGTTCGCGGTGCTCGCCACCGGAGGTTCCTGCAGGGCGTTTCAGCACGCGGTGGAGCCGTTCTCCGCCTCGCGGGGCGAGGCGAGCCACAGCGCCGCGGAGATCGCTGAGTCAGGGTCCGAGCCCGACCGGGTCCGAGGTTCCGCTCCCCGCACCGCCAACGCGCACCGCGCCTGGAAAGCGGCTACGCCGAGAGCAGCTGGGAGCAGCGGATCAGGCTCAGGTGGGAGTAGGCCTGCGGGTGGTTGCCCAGGGAGCGCTCCGCGATGGGGTCGTACTCCTCGGAGAGCAGGCCCGTCGGCCCCGCGGTGTCCACGATCTGCTGGAAGAGCTCCTCGGCCTCGGTACGGCGGCCGATGAGCAGGTACGCCTCGATCAGCCACGCCGCGCAGAGGTGGAAACCGCCCTCCTCGCCGGGGAGACCGTCGTCGCGGCGGTAGCGGTACACAGTGGACCCGCTGCGCAGCTCGGCCTCAATGGCGGTGACGGTGGCCCGGAACCGCTCGTCGGACGGATCGATCAGCCCGGACAACCCCACGTGCAGCGAGGCGGCGTCCAGATCGGACCCCTCGTAGGCCGTGGTGAACGCCTGCACGTCCGGGTGCCAGCCGTTCTTGATCACGTCCTCGGAGATCTGGTCGCGCAGCGTCACCCAGCCTTCCTCGACGTCGAGACCGTAGGCGTCGGCGATCTTGACCGCGCGGTCCAGCGTCACCCAGCACATCACCTTGGAGTAGACGTGGTGCCGCGGCACGTCGCGCTCCTCCCAGATGCCGTGATCGGGCTCGAACCAGCGCTGCGCGACGGCATCGGCCATCGCCTTGACAAGTTCCCAGTCGTGCTCGCGGACGGTGCCGGTGGCCTGGCCCAGGTGCGCGATCAGCTCCACGACCGGGCCGAACACGTCCAGCTGAACCTGCTGGTCGGCGAGGTTGCCGACGCGCACCGGCCGGGACCCGGCGTAACCGGGCAGGCTGTCGATCACGGCCTCCGGGCCGAGCCCGGTGCCCTGCAGCGAGTACAGCGGGTGCAGCCGCTCCGGGCCGGGGATGGACTCCAGCACCCGGTGCAGCCAGTCCAGGAACGCCTCCGCCTCGGCGGTGGATCCGAGGGTGACCAGCGCCTGCGCGGTCATCGCGCCGTCGCGCAGCCAGCAGTAGCGGTAGTCCCAGTTGCGGACGCCGCCGATCTCCTCGGGCAGCGAGGTGGTGGCTGCGGCCATGATGCCGCCGGTGTCGGAGTGGCACAGCCCGCGCAGCGTCAGCGCGGAGCGCGCCACCAGGTCCCGCTCGACGTCCGGCAGCGCGAGCTGCTCGGCCCAGTCAGACCAGTACGACTCGGCGGCCGCGCGGCGAGCGGGTTCGTCGGAGGCCGTCAGGTCCTCGGTGCCCGCGCGCAGCTCCAGCACGACCGGCTGGCCCTCGATCAGCTCGAGCACGGCGGTGGCCGACTCGTGCATCCCGTCGGAGCTGATCTCCCAGCTCACGCCGGGCGAGTACAGCACCATCGGCTCCGAGGTTCCCTGCACCCGCAGCCCGTCGGCCTCCGGGGTCAACCGCACCGGGACCTGGCCGAACTCCGGCCGCGGCGCGAACTCGATCTCCACGTCGGTGCCGCCGTTGATGGTGCGCACCAGGTCGGTGCGGTGGCTGTCGGTGTCGTGCGCCAGGTAGTCGGTGACCAGCAGCCGCGACCAGCGGGTCTCGACCGTCATCGTGTTGGGCACGTAGCGCTGGCCCAGCGGCAGCGGGGTGCGCTTGGCGCCGTTGGTGCCGCTGTGCGGGCGGATGCTGAAGTGCCCGGCACCGGTGCCACCGAGCAGGTCCGCGAACACGGCGGCCGAGTCCGGTCCCGGGTGGCACATCCAGGTCAGCCGGGCGTCCGGGGTCAGCAGCGCGATGTTGCGCTCGTTGGACAGCATGGTCAGCCGCTCGATGGGCGGGGCCTGCTCGCCGTAGAGCCAGGTGCGCCGCTCCTCCATCAGGAACGCCAGCACGGTGGCGACGTCGGCGGTGCTGGGCAGGCGGTGGTCGGCCAGCGTCTCGCCCTCGCCCACCTTGATGCCCAGGTCGGGGCCCGTCAGCCGGGCGAAGGCCTTCTCGTCGGTGACGTCGTCCCCGACGAAGATCGCGGCGGTGGCGCTGACCTGGTGCCGCAGCGCGTCGAGCGCGTTGCCCTTGTCGGTCTGCACCACGGCCAGCTCGATCACCGACTTACCCTCGGTGACCTGCACGCCATCCCACTGCGCGGGGCCGCTGCGCACCTCCGCGAAGAGCTGCTCGGCGACCTCGGGCTCGGCGCGCCGCACGTGGACGGCGACGCTGGCGGGCTTGTTCTCCAGCGTCACGCCGTCCTTGCCGTGCGCGATGTCCCGCAGCGAGACCTGCAGCTCGGTCCGGAGCTGGGTGGCCTCCGGATCCAGTTCGTGCACGAACCCGACGTCGAACTCGGAGCCGTGACTGCCGATCAGATGCACCTCGGCGGGCAGGCGGGAGAGGGTCGCCAGGTCGCGCAGCGCGCGGCCGGAGATGACCGCGGTGGCGGTGGCGGACAGGTCGGCCAGCGATCGCAGTGCGTGCACCGATTCGGGCAACGGTTTGGCCTGGGTCGGATCAGCCACGATCGGCGCGAGAGTGCCGTCGTAGTCGCAGGCGACCAGAAGTCGAGGTGTCCGCGCGAGCTGCACGATCAGGCGGCGCAGCTCGGCAGGCAGGGCTTCGGCGGTCAACGCCATACTCCTTGGAAGAGCGGGTCGGGTCTCATCAGAATCCGGTCCACCTCCGGCGTTGCGGTGAGTTCAGAAGGCGACCGGTGTTGCTTCAGTATCACCGACGCGGTTGCCGTCCGTGTTGCGGACCGGTTACTGCCGGCTACTGCGCGGGGGGCGTGCCCAATGCCTCGAGGAACGACCGCGCCCAGCGGTCGACATCGTGCGTGAGCACTTGCCTGCGTAGCGCGCGCATCCTACGGCGGCCCTCGGCCTCGTCGATCTCCAGGGCCGACAGGAGCGCGTCCTTCACTCCGTCGAGGTTATGCGGGTTGACCAGGAACGCGCTCGTCAGCTCGGCGGCCGCGCCGGCGAACTCGCTGAGCACGAGAGCCCCGCCCAGGTCGAAGCGGCAGGCGACGTACTCCTTGCAGACCAAATTCATCCCATCGCGTACCGGTGTCACGACCATGACGTCGGCGGCGGCGTAATAGGCGATCAGGTCCTTCTTGTCCACCGACGTGTGCAGGTAGTGCACGGCGGGACGGCCGACCCGGCCGAACTCGCCGTTGATCCGGCCGACCTGGCGCTCGATGCCCTCGCGCATCTGCTTGTAGTGCTCGACGCGTTCCCGGCTCGGCGTGGCGACCTGGATCATCGTCACGTCCTCGGGCTTGATCTGGCCCTCGTCGAAGAGCTCGTGCATGGCCTGCAGCCGGACGTCGATGCCCTTGGTGTAGTCCAGCCGGTCCACCCCGAGCAGGATCTTGCGCGGGTTCCCCAGCTGTTCGCGCACGCGCTTGACCCGCTGCTGGATGTCCTTGGTGCGGGCCATCTTGTCCAGGTCGGCCGAAGCGATCGAGATCGGGAACGCGCCTACCCGCACGGTGCGGTCGCCGACCTGCACCACGCCGGGCCTGGAGCGCACGCCGACCTGGCCGCGGCTGGGCTCGAAACCGGCCAGCCTGCGGGCCAGCCACAGGAAGTTCTGCGCGCCACCGGGCCGGTGGAAGCCGACCAGGTCCGCACCCAGCAGCCCGCGCACGATCTCGGTCCGCCACGGCAGCTGCATGAACAGCTCCACCGGCGGGAACGGGATGTGCAGGAAGAAGCCGATGCGCAGATCGGGTCGCAGCTCGCGCAGCATCGCCGGGACGAGCTGCAGCTGGTAGTCCTGCACCCACACCGTCGCGCCCTCGGCGCTGACCTCGGCGGCTGCCTCGGCGAACCGGCGGTTGACCCGCTGGTAGGCGTTCCACCAGGAGCGGTCGAAGACCGGCGAGACCACCACGTCGTGGTACAGCGGCCACAGCGTCGCGTTGGAGAAGCCCTCGTAGTACTCCGCGAACTCGGCTGCGGACAGCCGCACCGGGTGCAACGTCAGGTCCTCGTCGGCGAACGGATCGACATCGACGTCGGCGACTCCCGGCCAGCCGACCCAGGCGCCGCGCCGGGCGCGCAGGAACGGTTCGAGCGCGGTGACCAGCCCGCCCGGGCTGTGCTTCCAGCGCTCGGTGCCGTCCTCGAGTCGTTCCAGATCCACCGGTAGCCGATTGGCGACCACGACGAAATCCGCTCGGCTGGGCACGCTCACCGGTAATCCTCCCGACGGGTATCCACCTGTGGTTGCGAGACTACTGAAACGAACCGCCGCCCGCGCCCCGCACGGGCGTGCGATTTCGGCGAAGAGCTCAACCCTCCGCCGTCAATCGAACCGGCGCCGCCGAGCGGCGTGGACCGTTCAGTCCAATCGCCGCCTGCTCGGTCTGACCGGCCCGGACATGCGCGGTCCCGACATCCGGCGCTCGAGGCGGCCCAGGCGGGTCCGCACGGGCGAGGCCAAGTACTCGCCGAGGACCACGCCGGCGCCCAGCGCCAGCCCGGTCGCGATCGCGAGCATCATCGTCGCCAGGCCCTTCGGGTCGCCCAGCACCGAGAGCTCGAACAGGCCCTGGTAGGTCGCCAGGCCGGGAAGCAGCGGCGCGACGCCGGAGACCGCGACGACCAGACCCGGGATCCGCAGCCGCCGGGCGATGATGCCGCCCGCGAAACCGACCACCGCAGTGGCCACCGCGCCCGCCAGGACCGTGTGCACGCTCAAGCTCACGCTCAGCACGGAGTGCACGCCCGCGGCCACCGCGCCACCGATGCCCGCGACCATCAGCGGGCGCGGCGGGGCGTAGCTGGCCAGCGCGAAGCAGGCCGAGGTGGACGCACCGGCCAAGCACTGCACGAGCAGCGTCAGACCGGGCGCCACGATCTGCGCGCGGCCGAGGTCCTGCACCTCGAGCCCGCTGACCGTGTCCCCGCCGAGCCGCAGCGAGACGTAGAGCGCCAGCACAACACCGGCGATCAAGCCCGCCGACATCACCGCGAGCTCGGCTATCCGGCCCGCCGCCGTGACGTTGTACCCGGTGATCGCGTCCTGCATGGAACCGACCACGGTCATCCCGGAAAGCAGAACGATGATGCTGGTCGCCACCGCCAGCGACGGGCTGGTCAGCCAGCCGAGGGCGTACACGCCGATGGCCACCGAGGTCGCGATCGCGCCCCCGACGGCCTGCTGGAAGAAGAACGGCAGCGCGCGCTTGTTGAGCAATCGGCCGACCCGGTCGACCACCGCGGTGCTGACCGCGGCGAAAACCGGGAGCTGCCACTCCTCGCCACCGCCGAGCAGCACCGCCAGCGAAGCGGCCATGCCCGCCCAGGCCAGGGTGGCCACCCACCGCGGGAACGGGTGCGCGGCGGTGGTGATCCGGTCCAGCTCGGCGTAGGCCTCGGCGGCGGTGATCTCGCCCCCGGTGATCCGCCGCAGCAGTTCCTCCACGTCCGCGAGCCGGGTGTAGTCCACCGAGCGGTTGCGCACCACGCGCAGCGAGGTGACCGGTGGCAGCTCGGTCCCCCGGTAGCACGACACCGTGATCGACGTGTAGATGACGTCGACCTCGCAGTGCGGCAGACCGTAGGCGTTGACCACGCCGGTGATCGTGGCGGTCACATCGGAGGCGCCGGCACCGCTGGCCATCTGCACCTCGCCGATGCGCAACCCCAGGTCGAGCACGAGGTGCACGGTCGACTCTTCGGGCAGCGCGGGCCCGAAGACGGCGTTGCGCGAGCCGGGGACGATCGTCTCGTCCTGATCACGGCGCCGCAGCACACCGCGAGCGCGCCGGGTGATTCCCACCGCGGTCTTTCCTTCCTGCCGCAACCCGCGAACGGGCCGCCGCCGTGGCTGATCTTCCCCTCGGGCATCGCCTGTCATGAGCCTGCCGTTGCACTCGACGCGTGTGGCTTCCATCACTGGTCAGCGCGCTCTTCGCGAGCGCGCGCACGACCCACCGCCGACGGCGGCCGGTGCGCTGCTCCGACCGCCGCCACGCCGACCCCATCGTCGACCAGATCACTTTGTCCGCGCGGACCATCGGCCGCTTGTCGCCCGCCGCGGGACGCCGCTTACGATGTCCTCGCACGACGTGCAGGCCGCTGTAGCTCAGATGGCAGAGCACCCGCCTTGTAAGCGGACGGTCAGGGGTTCGAGTCCCCTCAGCGGCTCCGAGTCTACCGAGCGTGAACGCGGCACCGGGCGGCGAAGGTGGCCGCCTCGCACGGGCTCGTACCCCGGCTGTCCCGCCAGGAGTCCCGGTCGAGGAGACCTGCTGGCGACGTGCCGCGTCGTCGTCCCGGTGACGTGCACCTGGTGTCGCTTCACAGCCGCGATGGATGCTTCAGCTCCGCGGCGACGTGGTCGGGAACTCCGAGGACGAGCAGTGCGGTGGCCGCGATGTGGCGTGCAATTCGGTCGTGCTCGACAGCTGTGCCGCTGCGGGCAGCCCGCACCTCCCTTTTAGCTCGGTCGGGCGAAAAAAGCACCCCGTTCGTGTCAACCGAGCGCGTTCGCCGGCGCCCCGCGGGGACTCTCCAGGCATGTGCGGCCCGGGGCACCAGCGGACCGATCTCCTACGAACCGGACGAGTTCCCCTCCGCGGATGCCGCCCGAAGGCGGTCGGCCCCGTTGACCGACTGCAGGAGTGCCGGGTCGAGCGACCGGCCCTGCCCGTCGACCGCGATCACCGACACCATTCCCGTGGTCTCCAGCACCACCGCGGCCACTTGCTCGACCCGGGCCACTCCCGCCAGCCGCAGCTTCGAGCGCAAGTCGTCGTCGGTCATGCGGGCGCGCGCCAGATTCTCGGTGAGCACCTCCGGGCCATCCATCAGCAACAGCGGTCGGCTGTCCATCGCCCGCTCGACGCGTTTCCGCCGGCGCAAGTAGGCGATCAAGGCCTGGACGACGAACAGCACCGCGAGCGCCACCACACCTTGCACCAACGACGTCGAGGTGCTCACCGCCGTCGTCGCGGCCATCGACCCGAAGATGACCGTGGCTGCCAGATCGAAGTTCGTCATCTCGGCGAACGAACGCAACCCGGCGATCCGCGAGAACAGGATCAACGCCAGGTACACGCTGACGGTGCTGACCACGACCACTGAGATCGTGTTCCACGAACTTCCCAACTGAGCCCACACGGCTCATCACCTCCTTGCCTTCCACCCGGGTCCGGCTACCGGATGCGGCTCGACGATCGGCGAGGACCCGTGAGGAGATGCTCACCGCACGGACGAGAGCTGCGGCTCGTCTTCGCGGGAAATGCTCCGTCAGCCCCGGTGGCGCGGGACTCGGTCAACCTCGGTCAGCCTTGCACCGGGAAGCGCAAGAGCGCCCCCACGCCGTCGGCCAGCCCCGTCCCATCGGGGACCAGGTCGGCATGCGCGCTGGTCTCGGCGCAGGTCTTGATCAACATCGCTTCGCGGGAACCCGCGGACTCGTGTTCGAACAGCAACGTCTCGACCGCGCCCATCTCCGCGGCCTTCGCGACCGCGTCGGCACCGTGCACGGCCTGCCCATGAGCCAACCCCGCGTTGAGCTGCTCGGCTCGGGACTCGGCGGTGCGGGTGCTCTCCCGCTCCGCGATCTCGCGCAGCTGCTCGGCCAGCGCGGCCTCGCCGCCCTCGTCCTGGGCATCGCCCCGCTCCGCATCGGCGACCATTCCCGCGAAGTTCTCGGGCAGCGCGTCGCGGAGCGCCGTGCGTCCCTGCGCCTCACCGGCCAGCACGAGCAGCCGCGGACGGAACGAGTTCTCGACGCTCTGCACGTGCGCCACGACGTCCTCGGCATTGCGCTGCAGCGTCTGCTCGGCGCGGCGCTGGATCTTCTTGTGGGACAACGCCCCACCGCGCGGCTTGTGCGTCCCGGAGTCGTCGCCGCCGGTGACGCTCTCGGTCTCGACCTCGCGGGCGACGTGCTGCTCGGCCACCACTTCGTGGCGCAGCTGCGCGCCCTGGTGCTCGGCGATCACCACCAGCATCCGCACCGAACGGCATTCCTCGCGCACCAGCGCACCGAGCTCCGGCACGACGCTCCAATGCGCCTCATCGCCCGCGCCGAGCGCCGCGTCCCACGGCTCGTCCAGAGCCATCCCGGACGCCGAGGCGACCAGCACGCGCCCGTCGGCCTGCTCCTCACCTGGCTCCTCGCGCTCGAGCGCGGAATCGATCGCCTCCAGCGCCCCGCTCGTGGCGCCGGCTTTGACCAACCGCTCCCGCAACGCCTTCCACCGCAGCCGCATCTGCGACCCGGCGTCCTCACCGGGCGCACGTCCTTCCAGATAGACCGTGGCGAACGGCCCTTCGTGCTCGTACACGGGTTTCAGCCGAGACAGATCCATTCTCGTTCCCTTCACCGACAAGCGGGGGTCGAACATCGACTCCTCCGCCACGATGCCACGAGCCAGGCCGATGCGACGTGGAGCGAGCCGCAGCGTGGGGCGCATTCCAACCGGATAGGGGTCCTCGCGCCGGCGTTCCCGGAGTCGGTGCGCTGCGCTGAGCCGCAAGGCGAGCAGCGCGATGGGCGGCGCGCGGTCAAGCGTCTTGCGGGCGCGCTCCCGGCGAGTTGCCAGCTCGTCCACTGCGGCCGGGGATCGCCGTCCACCAGCAGGAATGCCAACCGGGCCGGGAATGATCCGCCGCTGCGCGACCTGAGCCGCGCTGTCGAGCGTCAGTACCGGCGGTCGATCACCGTGTTGTTGGCCGCGAACCAGCGGACGTAGCCGTGCTGGAAGTTGCTCTGCCTGCCTCCCGAGACCGCGAACTCCCCGGTCGTCGGGTAGCCCAGGTACGAACGCTCCCAGCCCAGCGCCACCCACCGCTCGCGGATCCGGCCGTGCACCTCGTGCGCTCCGGTGCCCGGCGTCCAGTAGATCGACGCTGCCTTGCTGAAGTGGTTGAACCGGCCGACGCCGTCCGGTGTCCTCGTCTCGTCGGTGGTCGGATAACCCATCGGACCGGTCTCCCAACCAACCCGCCGCCATTCCACGCGGATCGCGCCCGCGACGCCGTGCGCTCCGGTGCCGGGAGTCCAGTAGATCGACGCTGCCTTGCTGAAGTGGTTGAACCGGCCGACCCCGTCGGGCGTCCTCGTCTCGTCGGTGGTCGGATAACCCATCGGACCGCGCTCCCAGCCGAGGTCCGCCCACTTCACCCGGATGTCGCCCCAGACGGCGTGCGATCCGGTGTCCGGCGTCCAGTAGATCGACGCGTCCTCGCTGAAGTGGTTGTAGCGCCCGACGCCGTCGGGCGTCGCCCGCTCGTCGGTGGTCGGCACGCCGAGAGCGGCGTGCCCGCCGAGATCCAGGAACTTGGCGAGGTTTCCGCCGCGCAGCGCGTGCACCCCGGTCTCGGCGGTCCAGTACAGCCTGCCGTTCTCGTAGGACCGGTGGTGCACGGGCCCGTCGACCACCTCAGGACCGGTCGGCGCGCCCAGTGCGTCGCGCAGTCCGGGCTCGGCGTTGTACCGCTGCGCGATCGGCGAGAGGTACTCGGCGTTCAGCGTCCGGTCACCGGAGCCCATCGTGATCACCCTGGACCGCGAGGTCGGGCCGTCGGACCACTTCTGGAAGGTCGAGCCGCCGTCGGTGGCCGTCTGCGCGGCGAGCACGTCCAGCTCGGCGCCCTCGGTGACCATCGCCGAGCTCCCGCCGCCCTCGACCGGGATCTGCAGCACCGCGGGGACGTTGCTGGTCAGCTTCAGCAGGTGCTCCCGCGGCCGGGCCACGTAGGTCCTGGTGACCGCGACGCCCTCGGAGTCGGTCGCCTCGGCGGTGAACTCCATCCTGGAGTCCGGGTGCGCGGTGAACGCGGAGTTCAGTTCACCGCCCTCGCCCCCGGGGCCGGGATGGTTGTGGCAGGTCGTCTCCTCACCGCAGTGCACCACCGAGCTGCTCCACGTCACGGCGAGCGGGCCGTCCTCGGCGTCGGTGGCCGCCGCGGAGAGCGCGATCTCCTCGCCGACCGCGAAGTCCTCCTGGGCCGGCGGGGTCAGCGTCAGCTCCGGCGAGTTGTTCGACGGGACCACGACGATGTCGACGCTGTCCGCGGCACCGAGCGAGTCGCGCACGGTCAGCCGAGCCGTGAAGCGCTCGGTTCCGGGCTCGTAGGTGTGCGTCGCCCGCACGCCGGTCGCGGTGCCGCCGTCGCCGAAGTCCCACTCGTAGCTGAGGGCGTCGCCGTCGAAGTCGATCGAGCCCGACCCGTCGAAGGTGACCGTGCGGGTGGCCGGGTCGGTGCTCGTGGTGGCCTCGGCGGTGGGCGGGTTGTTCGCCGCGGAGTAGCTCAGCCTGCGCAGCGAACCGCTGTTGATGTCCGCGTAGACGATGTCACCGTTCGGTGCCGCCTCGAACTTCACCGGCCCGCCGATGTCGGTGCCCAGCGGCGGGCTCTGCGGTTCCTGGACCAGATTTCCCTCGGCGTCCAGCCGCAGGCTCCAGAGCTTGTTCTGCGTGTAGTCGCCGAAGAAGTACGCACCGCGGTAGGTCTCCGGGTAGCTCTCGCCCTGGTAGACGATACCGCCGGTCACGCTGTTTCCCTGGTCGACCCCGCTGCCGTGCTGGTACTCCCACACCGGCGGCGTGTTGGCGACGTTGTCGCACTCGGGACGATCGGTGTAGCCGGGCGTCCGGTGCTCGCCCTCCCAGCACGGCCACTTGTAGTTCTGGCCGGGCCGCACGACGTCGATCTCCTCCCAGGAGCCGTAGCCGACGTCGCCGACGATCGGCGTCCCGGTGGCCGGATCGAGGGCGAACCGGAACGGGCTGCGGAATCCCCGCGCGTAGACCCGGCTTCGCCACGAGGACGGCGCGGAGGCCTGGTAGTGCGGGTTGCTCGCCACGCCGGTGCCGTCCGGGTTGATGTGCATGATCTTGCCCTGGGGCCTGTCCAGGTCGAAGGTCCGGAACGCGGCGGGGTCCGTCCGCCAGTAGTCGGACATGTCCCCCGTGGACACCCACAGCGTGCCGTCGGGGGCCGCGATGATGCCGGTGAGCCCGTGCACGTCGGAGAAGCTCCGGATCTCGAAGATCACCTGCTCGTCGGTGATCCCGGTGGGCTCCGGGCTCCCCTGCACCGTCCAGCGCGCCAGCCGCAACAGGTGGCCGTCGGCGCCGTCCGGGACGGCGCGCGCCAGGTAGATGTGCCGCGAGGTCTCGTAGTCGTGGGCGGCGGCGATGCCGACCAGCCCGAGGTCCTGCGAGGTGTCCGCGGGCAACGTGGCCAGCGTGTTGACCTTCCCGCCGGGCGAGACCCAGGCGACCTCGCCCTGCTTGCCGGTGCTGATCGTGCTGTCGTCCGGCAGGTAGGTGAAGTCGGTGAGGTCGTAGGCGTCCTGCCCGCTGGGCTGGTCCCGCAGCACGAACCCGGGCGGCAGCGACGGGGCCGCCGTCGCCGCGGGCGCAGCCGCCGTCAGGGCGCCGGCTGCCAGCAGCAGGCACAGCACCGCGCTCACCAGCGGACGGACGCCGTTGACGACCAACATCGCGATTACCCCCAGTCGAACGCCTCCGAGCTCATCCCGGCCGAGCGCTGTGGCGCAGCATGACGCCTACCCGCCGCGAAAGCCAGCGAATTCCCCAATTCGCACCAAACGGGACAAGCGGGCGGTTCGCGAGCCGAGCCCTCGCCACGATGCGCTCGCGAGCGCGAGAACTGCGCGGAGACACCTGACCAGTGCCTTCTCACCGCGGGCGGCGGGCGCATCCGCTGCGCCTCATCGGGACGCACCGGAATTTGGTGCCGAGACCAGCGAAAATACAACGAACATTGCGAAACTCCGCTATTCGGGGAGTCTTCGACCACGCGGCACATCGACGGTGGACCGCCCCCGGACGAACGCTATAGGGTCGAGCGACAAACTGATCGTGAATTTGCTGGGGGGCTCGTGCGAATCTCCGTCGATGATCTGTCCAGCCCGGACATCGTCGCGTTCCTGCACGGGCACATCGCGCAGATGCAGTCGGTGTCCCCACCCGGCAGCACGCACGCCCTCGAGCTCAGCGCCCTGCGCCGAACTGGGGTTACGTTCTGGGTCGCGCGCGAGGACGAGACGGTGCTCGGCTGCGGCGCGATCAAGGAAATCGATCTCGAGCACGCGGAGATCAAATCGATGCGCACCGCCCCGTCCCACCAGAACCGGGGAATCGCCTCCCGGCTGCTGCAGCACATCATGGGCGAATCGAAACTCATGGGTTATTCCAGGCTGAGCTTGGAAACCGGTTCCAGCGATTTCTTCGACGCGGCCCGGCGGCTCTATCTCAAGCACGGCTTCTCGTTCTGCGAACCTTTCGCGGACTACCGGAAAGACCCCAACAGCGTCTTCATGACCCTCCAGCTCTGAACTCGCTCCGGGAGCCCACCGCACCGATTCGAGCGAGACAGCGCTCCCACGAGCCGCGCTGACCCGTTCGCGCTAGTGCTCCCGCGCCCGCGCAGGAGGACCCTGGGGTCGGCGCGGAGGTGGCCATGCGACGCAGGCGGCGCGAGCGGAACCCGGTGGTGATCACCGACGCGGCTCCGTCGTTCGAGGAAGAGCAGCGGCGCCGCAAGCGGACGTACGCGGTGCTGATGGTGGTGCACCTGGTCGGTTTCACCGCCGCCGGCCTGCTCGCGCACCACTGGGTGCTGGCGCTGATGATCATCGCGGTCACCGGCGCGCTGCCGTGGTTCGCGGTGGTGCTGGCCAACGACCGCTCCGGGGAGCGGGAACCGCGCCGTCCGGTCGGGCGCGGGCGACGCGCCCTCGGGCGCAGCGACGACGAGTGATTTCCCGGTCGACCCGCGGAATTCCGCGAACTTCCACAGGGCGGGCGCGCGAACGGCCCCGCCATCGGCGGAAATCCGTGTTCTGGCAATTCCCGGGGGACTGGCGAGTTGTGCCCAGCCGATGGACTCCCGCCCCTCGGCCGGTGAGTCTCGGTCTCGGTTTTCGCTAGCCAACCGAAGGAGAATCACGTGTCGCTCGCACGCAATCTCACCGGCCTGGCCGCCGGCCTCCTCGTGACCGGGGCCGTCGCGGCGACTCCGGCGCTGGCCGACCCGGTGGACACGGCGCAGGCAAGCAGCACCCCGTCCGAGGTGTCCGCGCAGGACGTCTCCCCGACGATCATCGACGGCCGCGAGGTGGACAGCGCACCGTGGGCGGCCCGGTTATTCGTCGACGACCAGCAGACCTGCAGCGCGTCGATCATCGCGCCGGAGTGGATCCTCACCGCGCAGCACTGCGTGGCCGACGCCACCGACGGCAACGGGCTGAGCTTCAACATCGGCGATGTGGACCAGTCGAAGGGCGAGCACGCCGACGCCGTGCCCGGTGAGGTGCACATCCACGACGCCGCCGACGTCGCGGTGGTCAAGATCGACCACGCGGTGCAGACCGACTACGCCCCGCTCGGAGACCCGGGCACGGTCGGCACCGGGGACACCGTGCAGACCTACGGCTGGGGCGCGACCTGCACCGACCGGCCCGAGATCGAATGCCAGTCGCAGATCCTCAAGGTCGCCGACGTCAACGTGACCGCTGTGAACGGCGACTGCACCGACTACCGCGGCGGCAAGGCCATCTGCGCGCAGTACGGCGACGGCATCCCCGCGGGCGGCGACTCCGGCGGTCCGATGTTCGCCGGCGACACGCAGGTGGGCGTGGCCTCCACCAGCGACCGCGCCAGCAACACCGCCTACGTCAACATCACCCAGTACCGCGACTGGATCTCCTCGATCGCGGGCGTGTGAGGCGATGTCCCAGTTCTCGGCGTGCGTGACTGGGCTCCGGGTGTTCCGCGACGCGAGCTCGGCCGGCACGCGCCGCCGCGGCTGCCCTCGCCCGACGCGTGAGGCCCCGCTGCGGTGCCGGCCGAGCCCCGCACCGCAGCACGGACCCGCCGCCGCACGCCGGAACGGCCCGTAGGGCCGCACGCGACACGCGCGGGCGCATTCGGATTCGGGGCGACGTTCCGAACCGGGTGCGCCCGCTCGCTGCGCTCCGCCGCGCAGCGCTGCTGCAACGTGGGTCACACCGGAAATTTTCCTGCCGCCCCCGCCGCTGAGCGGCAAATCTTTGGGGTTTGCGCAGGTCAGAATGTGCCGGAAATTGTCCGGCAATTGCGCACACCTGCTTGGTAACACCGCGCTGGATGGCAAATCAACGCTTCTGTAGTGCTTCTCACGTGTAATATCGAGAATTGCCTGGTAGATGAAGCGTGAAACGCATCAGAACCTGACGCGTTACGGATGTTCTGTTAAGTTGGCAAAGCATGACCGGCGACAAACCGAGCCATAACAGCGAAGATCGAAATGGCAAGAGCGGTTCAGCCGGACGGTTGGAGATCGACGCTCCGGTCGTCGCGGACGGCCCAGAGCTCTACCGAATCACCCGTGATTCGGGAGTGCTCGATGTGAACTCGTCCTACGCATATTTGCTGTGGTGCCGCGACTTCGCGCAGACCTCCGCGGTAGCGCGTGTCGACGGCGCGGTCGTGGGGTTCGTGACCGGGTTCATCCGGCCCGACGCCCCGGACACCCTGGTGGTGTGGCAGATCGCCGTCGATGCCTCCCAGCGCGGTGGTGGCGTGGCAGGCCGCCTGCTCGACCACCTCGTCGACCGGGTGCGGCCTCGCGGTGTTCGCTACCTGGAGACGACCATCACCCCGGACAACTCAGCCTCGATCAAGCTGTTCACCGCACTGGCGCGCGAGCGCGCGGCGAACATCGAGAGCAGCGAGCTGTTCACCGCCGACCTCTTCCCGGACGCGCACGTCGGGGAAGACCTGTACCGCATCGGGCCGTTCGAGCCGGCGGCCGCCGCCGCAGAGGCCGGAGCCCGATAGCCACCGCACGTGCGCACGAACGCACCAAGCTTTCACCACCTGCGCCGGGTCACCCCTGTGTCCGCCGGCCGAACGGAGGATTTCGTGAACGACGTCTTCGCCACCTACGAGTCGGAAGTCCGCAGCTACAGCCGAACTTGGCCCGCGGTCTTCGACCGCGCCCTCGGCAGCTACCTCTACGACGAGGACGGAACGCCCTACCTGGACTTCTTCGCGGGCGCGGGTGCCCTCAACTACGGGCACAACAACCCGCTGCTGAAGAAGAAGCTCATCGAGTACATCGAGCGCGACGGCGTCACGCACGGTCTGGACCAGGCCACCGTCGCCAAGCGCGAGTTCCTGTCCACCTTCAACGAGAAGGTGCTGCAGCCGCGCGGTCTGAACTACAAGGCGCAGTTCCCCGGCCCGACGGGCACCAACACCGTCGAGTCGGCGCTCAAGCTGGCCCGCAAGATCACCGGCCGCGAGTCGATGATCAGCTTCACCAACGCGTTCCACGGCATGACGCTGGGCTCCCTGTCGGTGACCGGTAACTCGATGAAGCGCGGCGGCGCGGGCATCCCGCTGGTGCACGCCACCCCGATGCCCTACGACGACTACTTCGACGGCCAGGTGCCCGACTTCCTGTACTTCGAGCGGATGCTCGAGGACAGCGGCTCCGGCCTGAACGAGCCCGCCGCGGTCATCGTGGAGACGCTGCAGGGCGAGGGCGGCATCAACTCCTCGCGCCCCGAGTGGCTGCGCGGCCTCTACGAGCTGTGCCAGAAGCACGGCATCCTGTTCATCGTCGACGACGTGCAGATGGGCGTGGGCCGCACCGGTCCGTTCTTCTCCTTCGAGGAAGCCGGCATCCAGCCCGACATCGTCTGCCTGTCGAAGTCCATCGGCGGCTACGGCATGCCGCTGGCCACGACGCTGATCAAGCCGGAGCACGACGTCTGGGAGCCGGGCGAGCACAACGGCACCTTCCGCGGCAACAGCCCGGCGTTCATCACCGCCTCCGAGGCCTTCCGCCAGTACTGGAGCGACGACCAGCTCGAGCGCTCCACCATCGCCAAGGGCGAGCGGGTCGGCGAGGTGCTGACCGAGATCGCCGAGGAGCACGGCGGTGCGCTGGCCAAGGGACGCGGCCTGGCCCGCGGCCTGGGCTTCGAGGACAGCGACGTGGCGGGCAAGGTCTCCAAGGCGGCCTTCGACCGCAAGATGCTGCTGGAGACCTCGGGACCGTCCAGCGAGGTCGTCAAGATCATGCCGCCGCTGACCATCTCCGAGGACGAGCTGGAGCAGGGACTGCAGATCATCCGCGACTCCGTCAAGGAAGTGCTGGCCTGACACGGCCGCCGCGCGCGGGTCGGGAGCGAAGAGGGCTTTTCAGAATGCGGTGGAACCGCATGCGGTGCGGGACTCAGCCCGCACCGCTGCGGGTTCTCGGACGTCGTCGGGCGAGGACAGCCGCGACGCCGCGTAGGTGGCTACTCAAGGAGCGGATCCCGGAGCCCGTCGGCGTCCGAGGTTCCGCTACCCGCGCCGTCACGCAAACCGCAAGCCGAAACCCCTCCTAAAACCACGCAACACCGTGGCCGGTGCTCCCGGCCCGTGCTGCTTTTGCGGCAAGCTGTAGCCGGGACGTCGTCCCGGGTTGCAGTGCACAACGAGAAAGACTCTCTGGAGGAACAACGTGATCGTCCGGCACCTCTCGGAAATCGAGGACACCGAAGCCGACATCAAGCAGGAGAACTGGCGCAGCAAGCGCATCATCCTGGCCAAGGACAAGCTGGGCTTCTCGGTGCACGAGACCACGCTCTACGCCGGCACGGTGAACGACTTCTGGTACGCCAACCACGTCGAAGCCGTGTTCATCACCCACGGCGAGGGCGAGGTCGAGAACAAGGCCACTGGTGAGGTGCACCAACTGGCGCCGGGTTCGATCTACGTCCTCAACGACGCCGACAAGCACCAGGTGCGGCCGAGGACCGAGATGAAGACCGTCTGCGTGTTCAACCCGCCGGTCACCGGCCGCGAGGTGCACGACGAGAACGGCGTCTACCCGCTGATCGTCGAGGACTGAGCGCCTCGGCGCACGATGCATAGCCGACGACGGCGGCGGGTACTCAAGCTGGGTGCCCGCCGTCGTCGGGTATCGCCTCCGCTCCCGCGCGGAGGCGGGGCACAGCAGTGCCGCTTCTGAACCGAGGAACCGAGAACTGGCGGCGGTGCCACCCAGGCATCGATCGCTCCGGCGGGAATTCGCTAAGGAGGCACACCCCTATGACCATCGCTGATCTGCGGACCAAGGACCGCTACCCGTCCCGGGGCGCGAGCTCGGAGCTGATCGAGCGAACCGATCCGACCGTGTGGCCCGGCGTCTCCACCGGACCGGCCGGCGACGAGGAGCTGGCCGCCCACGACGCCAAGGGCTTCCACGTCATCGAGGGCCTGCTCTCCCCTGCCGAGGTGCAGACCTACTGGCAGGAGCTGGAGCGGCTGACGCGGGACCCGGCGGTGCGGGACGACGAGCGCACCATCGTCGAGAGCGCGTCCGACGAGGTCCGATCCATCTTCGAGGTGCACCGGATCAGCGACCTGATCGCCGAACTTGCCCGCGACCCGCGGATTCTGGACCGCGCGCGGCAGATCCTGGGCTCGGACGTGTACGTGCACCAGAGCCGGATCAACTACATGCCGGGTTACCGCGGCACCGGCTTCTACTGGCACTCGGACTTCGAAACCTGGCACACCGAGGACGGAATGCCCGCGCCGCGAGCCGTGAGCGTTTCGATCGCCCTGACGGACAACTACCCGTTCAACGGCGGCCTGATGCTCATGCCCGGCGCGCACCGCACCTTCGTGACCTGCGCGGGCGAAACTCCGGAGGACAACTACAAGTCCTCGCTGAAGGCCCAGAAGGTCGGCGTCCCGCCCGAGGACAAGATCACCGAGCTCGCCTACGAGCACGGGATCGAGCAGTTCACCGGGCCCGCGGGCTCGGCCCTGTGGTTCGACTCCAACTCGATGCACGGCTCGGGCAACAACATCACGCCGTACCCGCGGTCGAACATCTTCCTGGTGTTCAACAGCGTGGCGAACGCGCTCGCCGAGCCGTACGCGGCCAAGTCCCGCAGGCCCTCCTACATCGCCTCGCGGGACTTCACCCCGCTGGAGCGCTGACGAATTCCGGGTGCTGGGCCGTCCCGCCCGGCACCCGCGCTCGTCGGCAGGCGAGCCGTGTCAGCCCACCGGGTGCCGCGCCAGGATCGCGCCGACCCGGTCGGCGACCTCGGCGTCCAGCATCGGGTACCGGCCGCCCGCCACGAAGCGCTCCGAGAGCTCGAAGGTCACCACCTCGCCCTCGGCGAGCAACCGCCCCGCGGCCTCCGGGTCGAGGGCGACGTTGTCCGGGTGCGTGATGGTGAGATCGGTGTTGACCGCCGCCAGGTACGGACTGGCGAACTGCGTGAAGGAATCGCCCACCATCCGGACCGGGCGGGTGTTCATCCCGGGCTTGGCGGCGGACTCCAGGTGCAGCGGCTCGTGGAAGTCGCTCGCGCGGAACCGGGTGTTGTCCGCGCCGCCGTCGGGAGCCAGCGAGTAGGCCTGGATCGGGACCGCGCGCTGCCTGCCGAGCAGACCGGGGATGTCCGCGCTGTGCGAGTAGGTCCGCGAGGGCGCCAGCCGCCAGCTCGAGGACAGGCCCGGCTGGAGGCGTTCGGCCAGCACGCGGGTCATCGCGATGCCGCCCTCGTGCGTCCAGTGGGTGTCGATGTCGTGGTAGATCGGCCTGCCGTTGCGCTGCGCGGCGCGCCGAAGCGGGGCCCGCATGTCGATCGCCCCGGTGGCCTGCGGAACGCGCCGCCAGAACTCCGCGCGCTGCTCGGTCGAGCACTCCTCACCCGCGTACTCCTCCGGCAGGTGCTCCGGGTGCTGAGTGGACTTGTCCGGCGCGATGAGCAGCTGGAACTCCCGCCCGGACGCCTCGACGACCTCCCGCCAGCGACGCAGCCCGGAGATCACCTCGCCCAGGCTCCGCTTCGGCACGCACCGGTAGGACACGTCGTGCCCGAGGTAGAGCCAGCCGTCCTCGCCCTCGATGACCGGCGGGAACACGTTCTCCTCGATCGGCGGCTTCGCATCCGGCTGCCCGGCACCGACCGGCGATCCGTGCGCGGACCCGTGCAACTGCGCGGGCTCGCCGAACACCCCGCCGCTGATCGCGCCGACCACCTGCACCGCCTCCTGCCGGAACGGCAGGTGATCGGTGGCCCAGGCGTTCAACCCGGTGAAGAAGCCGAAACCCTCGGTGATGCTGGGAAACTCCGCGAGCGGTCGGTTCTCCACCTTCTCCGCCCTGGCCCCGAACAACCAGCTCGACAGCGGCGCGCTGAAGAACGCCAGCAGGCAGATCAACGCCACCAGCTGCCGCCGCCCGTGCCGCGGCCGGTGCAACGGGTGCTCCCGCGGCAACCACGCCTCGTGCGCGGGAGGCAGCTCGGACGACTTCACCGGGCCACGATATCCACCCGAGGCCCACGCCCACCCGCGCTTCGGCGAACCCGCGGCGCAGCGGCGCTCAGCGTTCCGAGGACTGCCCGGGTGCGTGCCGGAAGACGAAGGAGCGTTGGGCGAGGAAGTTGAAGGTGGTCGCCACGGCCTGGGAAATCGCCCAGGCGAGCGTGATCGGCCACGCCGACTCGGGCAGCGCGCGCCGGGCCACCGCGTTCACGCCCACCACCAGGCCGAACGTGATCGCGAGAACGACCGAGAGGGAAACCACCTCGCGAGCGTTGCGGCGCGAGGTGAACGTCCAGCGGCGATTGACCAGGTAGACGGTGGTGCTGCCGATGATGAAGCTGAAAACGCGGGCCAGATCCGGCCACACGCCGAGCACGAGGAGCAGCCGGAGGCTGCTGTAGTCGACGACCGCCCCACCGATGCCGACGATCCCGAACCGGAGGGCCTGCGAGAAGAACCCGAGGCGATTCGACCGCTGTGCCGCGGCACCCGCCGAACTCGAAGTCAACCGTCCCCCATCACGAGAAATCCCCAGCCCGAGCGCGACCGTACCAACCGGACGCTCCGAGCCCCCGGTCAGAACTGGTAGTAGAGGAACGGGCTGAAGGAGCCGGTGGCGACCAGCAGGCCCGCGTAGGCCAGGCCGACCGTGAGGACTCCGGCGCGCAGCGCGTAGGCCTCCCGGGTGCGGACCGATTCGAGGAACGGGCCGGTGCCGCCGCCCGCCGGGAGCAGCACGACCACGAGCGCCACCAGCAGGAAGAACAGGCGCTGGTTGGTGACCGAGGCCGCGACCACCTCGGTGAGCCCGCCGAGGTCCGGGACGAGCATGTGCCCGAGGACGTCCAGCGCGGTGCCGACGTCCGGGGCGCGGAAGAACACCCATCCCGCCACGACCAGCAGGAAGGTCGCCGCTCGGCGAGCCGTTCGGGCGACCGGGTCGGCCGGTGCCGCCGCTCGGCCGAAGCGGCGTTCCAGCACCAGCAGGGTCCCGTGGAACAAACCCCAGATCAGGAACGTCCAGGCCGCGCCGTGCCAGAAACCGGTGAGCACGAAGATGATCAGCAGGTTCCGGTAGGTCTTCGCGGTGCCGTGGCGGTTGCCGCCCAGCGGGACGTAGACGTAGTCCCGGAACCAGCGCGACAGCGACATGTGCCAGCGGCGCCAGAACTCCGTGATGGTCACCGACGAGTACGGCCGGGCGAAGTTCTCCGGCAGCCGGAAGCCCAGCATCCTGCCCAGACCGATGGCCATGTCCGAGTAGCCCGAGAAGTCGAAGTACAGCTGCATCGTGTAGCCGATCGCACCCAGCCAGGCGATCGCGAAGGTCATGTCCTCGCTCGGCGTCGCGAAGCAGGCGTCGACCATCGGGGCCAGCGTGTCGGCGATGACGACCTTCTTGGTCAGCCCCCACGCGAATCTCGGGAATCCCGCGGCGAAGTCGTCCAGCCGGTGCGTGCGCCGCTGCGGCAGCTGGTCGGCGATCTCCCGGTAGCGCACGATCGGTCCGGCGACCAGCTGCGGGAACATCGAGATGTAGGTCGCGAACGCGACCGGGCTGCGCAACGCCGGGCGCTCGCCGCGGTAGATGTCCACCACGTAGGAGATGTGGTGGAAGGTGTAGAACGAGATCCCGATCGGCAGCGCCAGTTGCAGCGCGGGGAAATCACCGCCGAACCAGCCCGCCAGCACCTTCAGCTGCTCGGCCGCGAAACCCGCGTACTTCCACACCAGCAGGATCGCCAGGTTGAAACCGACCACCCCGGTCAGCAGCCACCGCTGGCGCCGCCGCTCGGCGGGCCACCGGCTCGGCTCCAGCCGCGGCCCCGCGAGGAAGTTGACCACGATGCAGGACAGCAGCAGCACCGTCGCCCCGCCCGCACCGCTGGCGTAGAACAGCAGGCTCGCCACCGCGACGACCGCGTTGCGCCCGCTTCGCGGCACGACCAGCACCGCGATCAGCAGCAGCGGCAGGAAGTACCAGAGGAACAGCGGTGAAGCGAAGGACATCTGGGCCTCGGGGTGCGGGAGGCCCACGCCTCCCCCTTCGGGTTACCGCAGGAGCCTATCCGAGCGACGTCCGGAAGGGGTTCGGAATGCGCGAACGCCCCCGGCCGGAACCGAGGGCGTTCGCGAGGAGAAGTCGGCGACGGGTCGTCAGCGGAGTCGCCTGCGGCGCGCCACCTCGGACAGCACCACGCCGGAGGCCACCGAGGCGTTGAGCGACTCGACGCCGGTCGCCATCGGGATCGACACCGTCTGGTCGCAGGTCTCCCGGACCAGCCGGGACAGGCCGCGCCCCTCCGAGCCGACCACGACCACCAGCGGCCCGGTGGCCAGGTCCAGCTGGTCGGAGGTGATGTCGGCGTCGGCGTCCAGGCCGACGACCATCAGGCCTTCCTTCTTGAAGTCCTTGAGCGTGCGGGTGAGGTTGACCGCCTTGGCCACCGGCAGCTGCGCCGCCGTGCCCGCGCTCGTGCGCCACGCCACCGCGGTGATCCCGGCGCTGCGGCGCTGCGGAACGATCACGCCGTGCGCGCCGAACGCGGCGGCCGAGCGGATGACCGCGCCCAGGTTGCGCGGATCGGTGACGCCGTCCAGCACGACGATCAGCGGCGGCAGGCCGGTGTCGACCGCGGTCCGCAGCACCTCTTCCGGGTGCGCGTACTCGAACGGCGGGACCTGCAGGGCGACGCCCTGGTGCACGGCGTTGCTGGTCATCCGGTCCAGCTCGGTGCGCGGAACGTCGAGCACCGGGATGCCGCGGAGCTTGGCCTCGCGGACCGCCTCGTCGACCCGGTCGTCGATGTCGATGCCCTGCGCGACGTAGAGACCCGTTGCCGGGACGCCCGCGCGGACGCACTCCACCACCGGGTTCCGCCCGGCCACCAGCTCCGGCGTGTTCTCCGCCGCCTGCTGGCGCTTGTTGCGCTGGTGCTCGGCCTTCGCGCGGGCGTCGGCCTTCTGCTTCGCGGGGTGCGAGACCCGGTTCTCCGCCTTCGGAGTCGGGCCCTTGCCCCGCAGGCCGCGTCGCCGCTGACCGCCGGAGCCGACGACCATGCCCTTCTTGCTGGTCTTGCGCACGCCACCGCGGCGCTTGTCGTTGCCGGCCACGTCTTACCCGTCTTTCAGTGTCCACGTCGGGCCGTCGGGGGTGTCCTCGACGGCGATCCCGCCGGCCTGCAACCGATCGCGCAGTAGGTCGGCGGTGGCGAAATCGCGCTCGGCGCGCGCCTTTTGGCGCTGCTCGAGCACCAATTGCACGACCTCGCCCAGAGCGTCGTGCGCGGCGTTGCCCGAACCCTCGGCCCACTGCTCGGACAGCGGGTCCAGACCCAGCACATCGGTCATCGTCCGCACCGACGACGCCGCGGCGCGCGCCGCCTCGTCGTCACCGCGGTCCAGCGCCGCGTTGCCCTCGCGGACCGCGGCGTGCACCGCCGCGATCGCCTGCGGAGTGCCCAGGTCGTCGTTCAGGGCGGCGGCGAACTCCGCGGACACCTCGCCCATGGGCACGCCGCCGGTGCGGTCGGCGACCTTGCCCACGAAGTTCTCGATCCGGCCGTAGGCCGCGGCCGCCTCGCCCATGCCCTCGTCGGAGAACTCGATGGTGGAGCGGTAGTGCGGCGTGACCAGGTAGTAGCGCACCTCGACAGCCCGCGCGCGCTCCAGCACCGCCGGGATCGCCAGCACGTTGCCCAGCGACTTCGACATCTTCTCGCCGCTCATGGTCACCCAGGCGTTGTGCATCCAGTAGCGGGCGAAGCCATCGCCCGCGGCGTTGGACTGGGCGAGCTCGTTCTCGTGGTGCGGGAAGACCAGGTCCAGACCGCCGCCGTGGATGTCGAACTCGCCGCCCAGGTAGTAGGTGGCCATCGCCGAGCACTCCAGGTGCCAGCCCGGCCTGCCGTGCCCCCACGGCGTCGGCCAGCTCGGCTCGCCCGGCTTGGCGGCCTTCCACAGCGTGAAATCGCGCGGATCGCGCTTGCCGCCTTCGGCCGCCTCGCCCTGCTGCACCTCGTCGAGGCGCTGCCCGGAGAGACGTCCGTACTGGTCGGCGTAGGAGTTCACGTCGAAGTAGACGTCCCCACCGGCCGGGTAGGCGTGCCCCTTGTCGATCAGCCGCTGGATCAGGTCGATCATCTGCGTGATGTGCCCGGTTGCGCGCGGCAGCGCCGACGGCGGCAGGCAGCCCAGCCGGTCGTAGGCCGACTCGAAGGCCCGCTCGTGCGTGGCCGCCCACTCCCACCAGGGCCGGTTCGCCTCGTCGGCCTTGGTGAGGATCTTGTCGTCGATGTCGGTGACGTTGCGCACCAGGCGCACGTCGTAGCCCTCGTGCTGCATCCAGCGGCGCAGCACGTCGAAGTTCAGCCCGCTGCGGACGTGGCCGACGTGCGGCACGCCCTGCACCGTCGCACCGCAGACGTAGATCGAGGCCACTCCGTCGGTGCGCGGGTGGAACTCGCGAGTCGTCCGGGTCGCGGTGTCATGTAGCTGCAGGCTCACGTCCCCGATGGTACGGGCAACCGTTCCGTACCAAGCACGACAGGGTTGTCGTGTTCCGGGTCAGTTGAGCAGGTCGCTCACCGAGTCGAGCAAACCGGCAGGGCGCTGGGCCGTGGGCAGCGGATCGACGATCGCGACCTGGCAACCCACCGCTTCCGCGCCCCCGTCAGCCTCGCGGCTGTCGCCGATCATCCGGGCCTCCTCCGGGGCGACACCGAGGCGTTCGCAGGTCCGCAAGAAGATCTTCGGGTCCGGCTTGATCACGCCTTCGAGGTAGGACAGCGTGAATTCTTCGACGTATCGAGTGATCCCGGCGCGGTCGAAGGCCGGACGGATGTCGAACGCGATGTTGCTGATCACGCCGATCCGGTAGCCCGCCTCGTGCAACCGGCGCAGCACCTCGGCGGTGTCCGGGTAGGCGGTCCAGTGGCCGGGATCGATCAGCCGCCCGTAGAGGGATTCCGCCTGGGCGTCCGGCACGCCGGAGGCGCGCAGCACCTCGAGGTAGACCTTGCGGTGCTCGGCCGGGTCGAGGTCGCGGTTCTCCCAGGCGTCGACGTACTCCGCGCCGAGCTCGACGACCTGCCCGGAGGGCGCCGTCATCCGCCGCATCACCTCGGCCTGCTCGGCGAGGTCGAAGCGCCGCCCACCTGGATCGGTGAGATCGGCGAACCAGGAGTCGTCCTCTTCCAGCCGGAACAGGGTCCCGGAGAAGTCGAAGATCACCGAACGCACAGTCACTCCTCCACAGTAAGCGCCCGAACCCGCCCCGAGAGCGCAGCGCGAGCCACGTCACGTCCCGGATCGCACGAACGCACGAGCGGGACGTGCCGCGGCTCGGGCGCGGTTCGATCAGGTGCAGGGGGTTCGCCGGTCGTTGAGCGAACGGGAGTCGGATTCCGAGTACATCGGGCGCACTATCGCCGCGATGGTGGTCGCGGCGCTGAGCCACAGCAGCAGGACGGCGGCGGCGAGGTTCAGGTCGTCGCCGGTGGACCACAGGACGAAGGACAGGGGCCAGAGCAGGGCCGGTTGCGCTACGAGCAACCGACGTACCCACCGGTTCCGCTCGATCACCATGCTCCGAGCATGGCGCGCGACGCCCCTGGCTCAGAAGGGTGCGAGCCCTGAGTTTTCCCGGACTCCGCTCAGTCGTCACGCACCGGTAGCGCGTCGTCACTCAGCGGAAAACAAGAGCGGTCGCGATCGCCGCGATGCCCTCGCCGCGGCCGGTCAGCCCCAGGCCGTCCGAGGTGGTGCCGGAAACCGACACCGGAGCCCCGACGGCCTCGGTCAGCACCCGCCGAGCCTCCTCGCGGCGCTTTCCGATGCGCGGGGCGTTGCCGATGACCTGCACGGTCGCGTTGCCGATGGCGAGGCCCTCGGCGGTGATCCGGGAGCGGACCTCGGCCAGGAAATCGACGCCGTGCGCGCCCGCCCAGCGATCGTCGTCGGTGCCGAAGACCGAGCCCAGATCGCCCAGGTCCGCAGCCGACAGCAGCGCATCGCAGAGCGCATGCGCTGCGACGTCACCATCGGAGTGCCCGGCGCAGCCGTCCACGCCCGGCCAGTGCAACCCGGCCATCCAGCAGTCCCGCCCCGCGGCCACCGGATGCACGTCCACGCCCTGACCGACGCAGGGCAATCGTTCGGACAAGTCGGTCTCCAGTTGTTCAGGAGCGGGTGAGCACGGATTCCGCGACGGCCAGGTCGAAGGCGGTGGTGATCTTCAGGGCGTCCGGGTGGCCGTCGACGGTGTGCACCTTGCCACCGATCCGCTCGACCAGGCCCGCGTCATCGGTCGCGATGTCGCCGGCCTCGGCGTAGGCCTGGCGCAGCATGTCGATGGCGAAGCCCTGCGGGGTCTGGACCGCGCGCAGGCGCGAGCGGTCGACGGTCGAGACGACGTCGCCGGCGTCGTCGACCTCCTTGATGGTGTCGGCCACCGGCAGCACCGGGATCAC
Organism: Saccharopolyspora halophila; assembly: GCF_039531955.1. Taxonomy (NCBI): domain Bacteria; kingdom Bacillati; phylum Actinomycetota; class Actinomycetes; order Pseudonocardiales; family Pseudonocardiaceae; genus Saccharopolyspora; species Saccharopolyspora halophila. Next base: position 86,361 of record NZ_BAAARA010000003.1, on the reverse strand, counting down.
CGCGGGCGCACCGGATTCCACCGCGCCGACGACGTCGCGGATCACCGAGGCGGGCGTGAAGGCACGCGCCGCGTCGTGCACGAGCACCACGCGGGCGTCCGGAGCCACCTCGGGCACCGCGTCCAGGGCCAGGCGCACCGAATCGGTCCGCTCGGCACCGCCGGGCACCACGTGCGCAGCGGCGAGCTCGACCAGCTCGCTCGCGACGAGATCGACCTGATCGGGTGGTGCAGCCACTACGACGTGCTGGACGGGGCCCGAGGCGAGCAAGCCTCGGACCGCGCGCAGCAGTAACGACTCACCGTTGACGGGGACCAACGCCTTGGGCCGTCCCGCACCCAGGCGCACCCCTCGGCCGGCCGCGGGGACCAGCGCGACAACGCTCACACTTGTTTCCCGATATCAGACCGCGGTCGCCAGGACTTCGTCCAGCAGCGTTTCCGCTTTGCCCTCGTCAGTGCCCTCCGCCAGGGCCAACTCGCTGACCAGGATCTGGCGGGCTTTCGCCAGCATTCGCTTCTCGCCTGCGGACAGGCCACGATCCTTCTCGCGTCGCCAGAGGTCGCGCACCACTTCAGCAACCTTGTTCACATCGCCGGAGGCGAGCTTCTCCAGGTTGGCCTTGTACCGCCGAGACCAGTTCGTGGGCTCTTCGGTGTGCGGCGTCCGCAGCACGTCGAAAACATGATCCAGACCCTCTTGCCCGACGACGTCCCGAACACCGACGATCTCGGCGTTGTCCGCGGGAACGCGCACCGTCAGGTCGCCCTGCGCGACCCTGAGGACGAGGTACTGCTTCTCCTCGCCCTTGATCACACGAGTCTCGATTGCTTCGATGAGCGCGGCACCGTGATGCGGGTAGACGACGGTCTCTCCGACCTTGAAAACCATGTGTCCTCTGCCCCTTTCGCTAGCCCCACTTTAGCACGGCAGAGCAACCGGGCACCGCCGACCTCTGAAAACATATTCGCAGGTCAGGCCATGGACAGGACTTGACAAAGAACCCCCGGACGTGCAAGACGACACCCTTCGTCCCTGTGAAACCGTCCATAATGGACCATCCAGCTGGGCGGCTTCGCGACCCGCGCGATGAGTAGTTGGGCTAGCCCCTGGAGCGAGCCGCCAGGGGTGGGGATTAAGCTCCACGTGGTTGTCCGGCAATCAGGAAGGACGCTGCAACCGTGAGCCGCCCTCAGCACCTCAAGGCCGTCCGCCTGCGGTTGATCCCGGCCGCACTCGGACTCGGCGCCGTTGTCGCCCTCGCAGGGTGCAGTGCCGGTCAGGTAACCGAGACCGACACCCAGGTCGCCGCCGTCAACGGCGGCAGTGGCGACGTCAAGGACGTCGCCGTGCGCGACGCCACCCTCGCCTTCCCGTCCGAGGCCACCTTCTACCGGGCGGGTTCGTCGGCCCCGATGGAGTTGGTCCTGTCCAACCAGGGTCCGGACGACGAGCTCGTCTCGGTCTCCAGCCCGTACGCGGCCTCGGCCGCGGTCAGCGGCGAGACCAGCCTGCCCACCAACACCGCGCTGCACGCCGTCGGGGAGAACGAGGATCTCGCCCCCGGCGAGGACGCCCGCATCGTGGACATCACGCTGCAAGGCCTCAAGCAGCAGATCAGCCCGGGCGTGACCGTTCCGGTGACCTTCAGCTTCGCCAAGGCGGGGCAGGTCACCGTGCAGGTCCCGATCGGCCAGGACGACAGCCCGCGCCCGGAGCACGGCAACCCGCCTGCCGAGGGCCACGAGGGCCAGTCCGAGCACTGACCTGACCGCGAAGCCCCGGATCGCCACAGGTGATCCGGGGCTTCGGTGTGTCGGGAGGGCCGGAACCCGTGATCGTCGGGGTCGGCGGCTAGCCTCCCCGCGTGGCCTCCAAGACCCGCACTCCCCGCCCCGCGTTTCGCTGCGCCGACTGCGGCCACGAGGTCGCCAAGTGGGTCGGTCGCTGCCCCTCCTGCCAGGCCTGGGGCACGATCGACGAGGCGGCCCCGGCCCGTCCGGCGCTGGCGAAGGTCTCCGCGGGCGCCCCAGCCACCCCCGCTCGCCCGATCGCCGAGGTCGACCTGGACTCGGCCCGATCGGTGTCCACCGGGATCGACGAGCTCGATCGCGTGCTCGGCGGCGGCATCGTGCCCGGCGCGGTCGCCCTGCTGGCGGGCGAGCCGGGTGTGGGCAAGTCCACACTTCTGCTCGAGGTCGCGCACCGGTGGGCCTCCGGGAAGTCGCCGGGCCCTTCGCTGTACGTCACCGGTGAGGAATCGGCCGGACAGGTGCGGCTGCGCGCCGAGCGCACCGACTCGGTGCACCCGGAGCTCTTCCTGGGCGCCGAGAGCGATCTGTCGGCCGTGTTCGGGCACGTCGACGCGGTCAAGCCCGGCCTGCTGATCGTGGACTCCGTGCAGACGGTGCAGTCGGCCGAGGCCGAGGGCACGCCGGGCGGCGTGACCCAGGTCCGCGCGGTGACGACCGCGCTGGTGGCGCTGGCCAAGGAACGCGGGCTGCCGGTCGTGCTGGTCGGCCACGTCACCAAGGACGGCGCGGTCGCCGGTCCGCGGGTGCTCGAGCACCTGGTGGACGTGGTGCTGCAGTTCGAGGGCGACCGGCACTCCTCGCTGCGGATGCTGCGCGGCGTGAAGAACCGGTTCGGCCCCGCCGACGAGGTGGGCTGCTTCGAGCAGCGCGACGACGGCATCGCCGAGGTGCCGGATCCTTCCGGGTTGTTCATCAACCGGCAGGAGACCGCGGTGGACGGCACCGCCGTGACGGTCATGGTCGAGGGCAAGCGACCGCTGCTGGTGGAGGTCCAGGCGCTGAGCATGAAGACCGAGCTGGCGATGCCGCGGCGCTCGGTGAGCGGCCTGGACTCCGCTCGCGTGTCGATGATGCTCGCGGTGTTGGGCAAGCACGGGGGCATCCCGACCGGATCGCACGACGTGTTCGCCGCGACGGTCGGCGGTACGCGGATCGTCGAGCCCGCCGCCGACCTGGCGATCGCGATGGCGGTCGCCTCCTCGCAGACGGGACGTCCGCTGCCGCCGAACCTGGTGGCCGTCGGCGAGGTCGGCCTGGCCGGCGAGATCCGCCGGGTCAACGGCGTCAGCAGGCGGCTAGCCGAGGCCGCGCGGCTCGGCTTCGACCGCGCGCTGGTCCCGCCGGATCCGGGTCCGGTGCCCAAGGGCATCAAGGTCACCGAGGTCGCGACGCTCAAGGACGCGTTGAAGCTGGTGCGCGGCAAGCGTTCCGACTGAGTCCCCGTCCGGGACCAGCGGTCACCGGCCGGGGACGACCTTGAACGGGACGGGTTCGCTGGTGATCTCGGCGAGCTTGGCGACGGCCTTGTACTCACCGGGCTGAACGCGCTTGCGGTCGGGGCCGCAGTCCGGGGTGGAGGTCAGGCCGGACCACACGATGTCGTTGCGCGCGGACTGCCCCGGCTCGAGCACGGGCTTCTCGTTGGTCGATTCGACGAAGCAGTCGCTGCTGGACCACACGTGCCGGTCATCGGCTCCGAGCACCTCGATCTCGCGGTGCACGCGGTTGAGGTCACGCACGCACGGCGCGGGTCCGGTGTTGGTGACGACCATGCTGAGGCTGATCTTCTCGCCCGCCTTGAACTCGGGCCGGCCCGCCTCGGCCACGACGCGCAGCGCGCTGTCCGGGCACGCCTCCGGCTGGGCGGTGGGCTTGTCGGCGGCCGGCTGCTTCTCGGCGGCGGGAGCTGCCTGCGCGGGTAAGCGCTCGGAGGCTTCCGGATCGCTCTTCCCGCCGAACAGCAGGGTCAGGCTCCAGCCGATCAGGAGCGCAACCGTCAGAGCCACCGCGAGCGCCATCGCCCGACGGCGCCAGTACACCGTCGGCGGGAGCGGACCGTTCGGATCAAGCACGGACCGACCGTAACCCGCCGACTACTCTGAATGGCTCTTTCGATGATCGCCCGATCGGGCGCATCATTGATCTCCTCTCCCGAGCCTCCCCACGCTCGCCCCTCGGCCCGCGAGCGCAGCGTGAACCCCGCCGGAGTTCGCTCCCCGGCCGGGCGACAACGAATTCCCTGGAACTCGGGGACGTTCGAGGCGAAGAGCCGGATTCGCGCAGGTTGGCAGGGGTTTTGGAGTTCGATCCAGGCGGAGATCGGCGGGCGATTCAAGATCACTGAACGTGTTCGGGGCGGGCTTGCTGCGAGAGCCCCCCGGGCACCTGGCAGGATCGGAAGTGCCATGAACAGTCCTGCCACCGCCGCCGACACCCGGCTGGATCTCCTCGAGCTCGTCGACTGGTTCGCCCGCACCGCCCGCCGGCTGCCCTGGCGTTCGCCGGGCGTGACCGGCTGGGGCGTGCTGGTCAGCGAAACGATGCTGCAGCAGACGCCGGTCAACCGCGTCCAGCCGATCTGGGAGGAGTGGATGCGCCGCTGGCCGCGCCCCTCCGACCTGGCCGCCGAGCCGCAGGGCGAGGTGCTGCGCGCGTGGGGCAAGCTCGGCTACCCGCGCAGGGCGCTGCGGCTGCACGACGCCGCCGCCGAGATCGCCGCCGAGCACGACGACGTGGTCCCCGGCGACGTGGACACCCTGCTCGCGCTGCCGGGCATCGGCACCTACACGGCCCGCGCCGTCGCCGCCTTCGCCTACGGCAAGCGCGCACCGGTGGTCGACACCAACGTCCGCCGGGTGGTCGCCCGCGCGGTGCACGGCGCCGGTGACGCCGGACCGCCCTCGCCCAAGCGCGACCTCGCCGACGTCGACGCGCTGCTGCCCTCCGACGACGCCACAGCCGCGAAGCTCTCGGCAGCGCTGATGGAGCTCGGGCAGGTGCTGTGCACGGTCCGCTCGCCGCGCTGCGAGGAATGTCCCCTCGCCGCCGACTGCGCCTGGCAGCACGCGGGCAGGCCCGCCTACGCGGGACCGCCGAAGAAGGTGCAGAAGTTCGCCGGCACCGACCGGCAGGTGCGCGGCAAGCTCCTCGACGTGCTGCGCGGAGCCGACGGCCCGGTCTCCCGCGAACGGCTCGACCGGGCGTGGTCCGAAGCGGGCCAGCGCGACCGCTGCCTGGACTCCCTGCTGGTCGACGGCCTCGTCGAGCAAACCGCCGACGGCCGCTTCGCGCTCCCCGGGGAGCACTGATGGCCGAGGCCCTGGCGTTCTTCTTCGACGACGACACCGAGAAGCGGCTGCTCCAGCTGCGGCGGCGGTTGTCCGGCGCCGGGGTCCCGGTCGGGGCAGGACGGCCGAACGTGGTTCTCGCGGCGGCGGGCAGCATCCCGGCGGCGGCGCGCACCGCGCTGCGCTCCGAGCTGCGCCTGCTGTCCATCCCGGACCTGTGGCTGCACACCTTGGGCACGCTGCCCGGTGAAGACCGGGCGCTGCTGCTGGGCGCCGTGGCCGACGCCGAACTGCTCGCCGTGCACTCGGCCGTCCACGACGTGCTGGCCGGCAAGGTCCGCAACCCGTCGGCCTACCACTTCCCCGGCGCCTGGATCCCCCGCTGCTCGCTCGCGGAAGGGCTGTCCGAGGCCCAGCTGACGGCCGGTTTCGGCGCGCTGCTGCCGCCGGAACCGGTGCGCGCGGCCGTGGCCGAGGTCGGCGTGCTCGACACGCGCGGTGGCGCGACCGAAATGCTGCGCTGAACTCCCCGATCCCCCGGCCACGGCTCTGCGGTTGCCGATCTTCCCGATAGCGGCCACTTTGGACTCACCGCGGCCGCCGAGGGGAGGTTTCGATGTACGTCCACGGCGTGAGCGTCCTGGGGCAGGGGCTCGCCGCCGACGGCCCCGAAGGGCTCGTGTTCTCCGACCTCGACCTGCGCGTCGAACCCGGTTCGCTGGCCGCCGTGACCGGGCCCGGCGGGTCCGGGCGCACCGCGCTGCTGCTCGTGCTCTCCGGCCGGATGCGCGCGCTCTCGGGATGGCTGGAGGTCGACGGGCTCCGGTTGCCGCGCCAGGCCCGCAAGGTGCGCAAGCTCGTCCAGCCCGCCCGGATCCGGCCGGGCTGCGAGCTCGAGGAGTGGCACACCGTCGGCGAGGCGATCAAGGAGCGGCGGCTGATCGGTGACGCCACCAGGAGCACGATCGAGTCCGGTTTCGCGCTCGTCGGGCTCGATCCCGATCCGCACGAGCTCATCGGCGAGCTGCCCGACGACGAGCAACTGCTGCTGGCGCTCGCGCTGGCAGCGGCCAACGCACCCGGCGCGATCGTGGTGGACGACGTCGAGAAGGGCCTGCCCGCCGAGCAGCGCGCGCGGGTGTGGGCGGTGTTGCGCGACCTCACCCGGATCGGGATGACGGTGATCGCCGGTTCCACCGATCCGCCGTCGGGCGAGGTCGATGTGATCAGGCTGGCCGACTCGTGAAGGCGATCCGGCTCGCCTGGCTGGAGCTGCGGCGCTTCCGGGGACGGCTGCGCCGGGTGATCCCGGTCGTGCTGATCCTCATCCCGCTGCTCTACGGCGCGCTGTACCTCTGGTCGAACTGGGACCCGTACGGCCGGCTGGACCGAGTTCCGGTCGCGGTGGTCAACAACGACCGGCCGGTCGACGCGCGGGGCGAGCACATCGACGCGGGCGCGATGTTCGTGGAGCGGCTCAAGGCGAACGACGTGTTCGCCTGGCACTTCGTGCGTCCGGCGACCGCGCGGCGCGGGCTCGAGGAAGGTCGCTTCTACTTCAGCATCGAGGTGCCGCGGGACTTCAGCGCCAAGCTGGCCGCCGCGGCCAACGGCAACCCGGAGCACGCCAAGGTCCGGCTGGTCAAGAACGACGCGAACGGCTACATCGTCGGGATCATGGCCGACACCGTGCAGACCCGGCTGCAGGAGCAGATCAACGCGGCCGCGCACGCCGGCTACGCCCGCGCGCTCTACGGCGAGATGGGCCGGATCAGGGAGCGGCTGACCACCGCTTCCGAGGCCAGCGAGCAGCTGGTCAACGGCACCGAGCTCGCCGAGCAGGGCACCGACGGGCTCCGTCGCGGGCTCGGCGGGGTGCGGGACGGAACGGGCATGGTTTCGCGCGGTGCGCAGGACGTCTCGAGCGCGGTCGAGCAGCTGGACGCGCGGCTGACCGGCATGGCCGATTTCGCCGCCGGGCAACTCCCGGAAGCGGTGAACTCCCTGGTGCACGCCAGCGAGGTCGCGGTCAACGCGCTCACTCGGATCACCGCGGCCGCCGACGCCGTCCAGCGCGACGCCACCGAAGGGCTTTCGGCGGTGCAGCGGCTCGGCGAACGACATCCGCAGCTGCGCGGGGATCCCACCTATCAGCAGGCGCTGCGCGCGGCGAGCCGGGTTTCGGACAGCGCGAACGCGGCCGACGCCGAAGCCCGGCGGGCGCTGTCCGACGCGACCGATGCCAACCGGCGCGCGCTCGCGCTGCAGTCGAGCGTGGGTCCGCTGCAGCAGCGGGTGTGGTCGATGACCGCACCGCTGGACACGCTGCGCACCGGCACCGGGGAACTGGCCGCCGGAGCGAGCGCGATCAACGGCGGGATGGACACCCTCACCTCCAGCAGCGACACCCTGCGCACCGGGGCGGGCCAGCTCAACGACGGCGCGACGCAGCTGCAGAAGCTCGTCGACGACGCGCTTCGCAGGCTGCCGCCGACCAACCCGACCGAAGTCGCCCGCGCCACCGACGTGCTCGGCTCACCCGCGCAGATCAGCACCAGCAACCTCAACCCGGCGCACGTCTACGGCCGGGGGCTGGCGCCGTTCTTCTTCGCCATCGCGCTGTGGGTGTTCGGGCTGTTCGCCTACCTGCTGCTGCGGCCGGTGAACCTGCGCGCGCTGGCCGACCGGGTGAACGCGTGGACGATCATGCTGGCCGGTCTGCTGCCCGCGGCGGCCTTGGGCGTGCTCGGCGGGCTGGTGCTGTTCGTGGTGGTCGATTACGGCCTCGGCCTGAACCCCGTGCACCTGTGGTGGACCGTGGGGCTGATCTCGCTGGCCGCCGTGACGTTCACGGCCATCGACCACTTCCTGCGCACCGCCTTCGGCACCATCGGCGACCTGGCCTCGCTGGTGCTGCTGGTCCTGCAGCTCACCGCGGCCGGCGGCCTGTACCCGATGGAGACGAGTCCGGCCTTCTTCCAGGCGATTCACCCGTTCCTGCCGATGACCTACCTCATCGACGGCCTCCGGGTGACGATCTCGGGCGGCCTGACCACCCATCTGCTCCGAGACACCGCGGTCTTGGCCGGAGTCCTCGTGGTCTTCCTGCTCGCGACCACCATCACCGTCCAACGCAGACGCACCTGGACCATCGCCCGCCTGCACCCCCAGCTCGAACTCGCCTAGACCCGCCGCGAAGCAGGCGCGCTCGTCGAGCTGACAGTTTTGCCTAAAACTGTCCGGACATTTCGGGCGCCGACGGCCTTGCAGTTTTAGGCAAAACTGTCGCGACCCGCACAAGCCACCGGATGACCGGAGAGTTCTGGCGGCGTGCCGTGGGCGTTGGGAGCCGGGCGCTCGTAGGCTGGCCGCATGGCTGTTGTGAAGATCAATGCGATTGAGGTCCCCGAAGGTTCCGGGCCGGAGCTGGAGAAGCGATTCGCCGCCCGGCACGGTTCGGTGGACAGCGCGCCCGGATTCCTCGGGTTCGAGTTGCTGCGCCCGGTCAAGGGCGACGACCGCTACTTCGTCTACACCCGCTGGGAGTCCGAGGAGGCGTTCCAGGCATGGGCCAGCGGCCCCGCCAAGGAAGCCCACGCCGGTGAGGCCAAGAACCCGGTCGCCTCCGGCTCGAGCCTGCTCGAGTTCGAGCTCGTCCAGGAGTCCAAACCCGAGCAGTGACCGGTGCGAGGGGTGCCCCGGGCACCCCTCCCCGGTGCGGGCACGACCGGCGCCGGACACGCGCGGTCAGGGCATGACCCGCAGGGTGGCCAGCACCGCGCGGTGATCGCTGCCCGGGATGTCGAGAACCCGGTAGTCCTCCGGCCGCACGTTGCCGGAGGTGAGCACGTGGTCGATGGTCACCGGCGGCGGGAACCACCCGGACGGCCAGGTCGGCAGCAGGCCCTGGCCGGTGGCCGCCGCGGCATCGGTGTAGCCCCGGCCGAGGAACTCCTGCATGCGGGTCAGGTCGAGCGTCGCGTTGAAATCGCCCGCCAGGACCCGCGCCCGGTCGTCGTGCGACGGCCCCGGCAGCGCGCGGAGATCGCGCTCCCAAGTGGGCACCGTGTTCTCGCCCATCGGCCAGAAGGCGTGCACGGCGACCAGCTCGACGTCGCGCCCCGGCAGGTCCACCAGCGCGGACGGCTGGGCCAGCACGGTCTCCGACACCGCGTTCAGCTCGCGCAGCGGGTGGCGGGACGCGATCCCGGTGCCCTCTCCCCTCGGCCCGGGACGCAGCATCCGGTGCGGCAGTTCGGCGAACAGCCCGGCGGCGTCCAGCCGCGCGACAAGGTCCGGCGTGAGCTCCTGGATGCTGAGCACGTCGACCCGGTTCCGCCGCACCGCGGCCACGATGCGCTCCGCGTCGGCCTCGCCCAGGTAGGCGTTGAAGGAGAGCACCTTCATCGGTTCCCCGGCCGCGGGCGGCATCTCGTCGGGCAGCGCGCGCGGCACCACGTAGTAGCTCAGCGCCAGCGTCACCAGAACCACGATCAGCACGTTCAACCAGCGCCGCAGGAACAGCCCGATCAGCACCAGCACCGCGCCGGCGGGCACCGCGTACTGGGTCAGCGCCGTGAGCGCCACCGCGTAACGGTTCCCGTCGAGCGCTGCCAGCGACAACGCCGCCCAGCCGCAGAATCCCAGCGACACCAGGGTCAGCAGCGCGGTCGTCCATCCGCCGCCGGGCTTGCGCGGCAACTCCACGTCTTCGGCATCCACCACGCGAACCATCCTGCCTCCCCGACCCGCTCCCCCGACCGGACGCCCGCCGCAGAAGAAGAGCGACGACCGCGAGATGACCGGCCCGAGGCCCCACGAGTCACGACGACGCGCGAACCGGGGCGCACCCTGCCCCGGCCTCAGGGGTCCTTTCAGAATGCGGCAGAGCCGCATGCGGTGTGGGACTCAGCCCGCACCGCCGCGGGTTCTCAGACGTCGTCGGGCGAGGACAGCCGCAGCGCCGCGTAGGTGGCTACTCAAGTCGCGGATCCCGGAGCCCGACGGCGTCTGAGGTTCCGCTCCCGGCACCGCCACGCAAACCTCAAACTGAAATATCTCCTTAGGGACCTCGCGGCACGCGGCGGCAGCCGCCGTTCCAAGTGCGGGACTCAGCCCGCACCGCCGGGGGTTCTGACGCGATCGTGTGGCGAGGACAGCCGCGACGCCGCGTAGGTGGCTACTCAAGGAACGGACCCCGCAGCCACACGACGCGTCAGGTTCCCCCACCCGCACCGGCCAGCAAACCGACCGCGGAAACCCCTACCCCCGAGGTTCGATGAAGCTGCGGACCATGCTGGGGAAGACCTCGGTGAACAGGGGGCTCTGCGTGGTCGTCTGGACACCGGTGAAGGCGGTCCGCTCCAGTTCCGCCTCGTAGAGCGAGGTCAGGGCGCGGACCGCGTCCCTGGCGTCGACCACCAACCGGAGATCGAGCCGCTCCAGCGCGTCCAGCATCAGCCCGGCGACCGCGTCGGTGAGCTTCTCCAGATGCCCGCCCGCGCGCTCGCGCAGCTGCGGATCGCGCAGCGCGTGCGCGCGGAACTCGGTGACCAGCAGGTACCAGTTCTGGTCGGCGATCAGCGATTCGGCGCAGGCAGTACCGACCTTGACCATCGCCTCGTGCAGATCGCGCTCGTTCTCGATGCCCAGCGCGATGACGTCCTCGACGATCGCCCTGGTGCGCTCGATGCGCAGCGCCATCTCCTCCTCGTAGACCGCGAGGAAGAGGTCCTCCTTGGTGTCGAAGTTCGAGTAGAACGCGCCGCGGCTGTACCCGGCCGTCTCGCAGATCAGCTCGACCGGGGTGTCCCGGATGCTGTGCTCGGCGAACACCTCGCGCGCGGCGTCGATGAGTCGTCGCCGCGTTTCCGCGCGTCGCCGTGTTTCCCGCTGGCGCGGTTGACCGGTCATGGTCGGTGATTCTCCCGCTTGGTGTTTCGACTCACAGTTGTCCACACGTCCGAGCTACGTGGATCTCGGAAACTATACAGTCTGTATCGCATACATCGTGTATCGAACTCGTTCGGGAGTGTTCCGGCTTGTCTTCGTTGCTTTACCGGTTAGCGCGGGCCGTGGTTCGCGGCCGAGGCTGGGTGCTGGTCGGGTGGCTGGCGCTGCTCGCCGTGCTGGGCACCGGCGCTGCGTTCTTCCAGCAAGGGATGGAGACCAAGTTCGAGATCCCCGGCGCCGAGTCGCAGGACACCCTCGACCACCTCAACAACGTCTTCCCGCAGATGAGCGGGTCGCGGGCGCAGCTGGTGGTCACCGCGCCGGACGGACAGCCGATCGACTCGCCGCAGCGGCGCGCGGCCGTCGAAGAAACCGTCCGCGAGATCGAGGGCTGGGACGGCGTCTCGGCGGTGATGAACCCGTTCAGCGACATGGTCGAGAACCAGGTCTCGCCGGACCGCAGCACCGTGCTGATCAACGCCCAGTTCAAGGCCCAGGCCACCGAGATCCCGCAGTCGACCAAGGACGACCTGGTCCGCGAGACCGCCGAGCTGGAGAACCAGCTCGGCGCGGGCAGCGAGGCGCACGTCGGCGGCGAGGTCTTCTCGGTGAACATGCCCGCGGTCGGCATGACCGAGGGCGTCGGCGTGGTGGTCGCGCTGCTGGTGCTGCTGCTGATGCTGCGCTCGCTGGTCGCCGCGGTGATGCCGCTGATCACCGCGCTCGTGGGCGTCGGCGTTTCGATGACGATCGTGCTGCTGTGCACCGCGTTCACCACGGTTTCCTCGGCCGCGCCGATGCTCGGCATGATGCTCGGCCTCGCGGTCGGGATCGACTACTCGCTGTTCATCGTCTCCCGGCACCGAGAGCTGCTGGCCGAAGGCGTCGAGGTCCGCGAATCGATCGCGCGGTCGGTGGCCACCGCCGGTTCGGCGGTGATCTTCGCGGGCATGACCGTGATCATCGCGCTGCTCGCGCTCGCCGTTCCGGGGATTCCGTTCCTGACCACGATGGGCGTGCTCGCAGGCGTGGCGATCGCGGTCGGCGTCGGGGTGGCGCTGACCATGATCCCGGCGCTGCTGGCCTTCGCGGGCAACCGCCTGCGGCCAAAGCGCAGGCGCAGCACCAAACCGCGCAGGAAGTTCGGGCTCGCGTGGGTGCGCGCGGTGACCAAGTCTCCGGTGCTGACCATCGTGATCATCGTCGCCGGGCTCGGGGTGTGCTCGATCCCGGCCGCCGACCTGCGGCTGTCCGTGCCGGACGCCGGTGCGCAGCCGCTGCACACCCCGGCGCGGGAGACCTACGACGCGATCGCCGAGCACTTCGGCCCCGGCTACAACAGCCCGCTGATCGTCACCACCGACGTCATCGGCACCGATGACCCGATGGGTCAGATCAACGGCATGGCCGACGAGATCCGCGCGCTGCCCGGGGTCGCCGCGGTGCCGATGGCCACCCCGAACGAGACGATCGACACCGGAATCATCCAGGTGGTGCCGACCACCGGCGGCGAGTCGCCGCAGACCGAGGACCTGGTGCACCGGCTGCGCGCGATGAGCCCGCACTTCGAGCAGGAGTACGGCTCCGGTGTGGCCGTGACCGGCATGACCGCGGTGGGCATCGACCTGTCGGAGAAGCTCACCGACGCGCTGCTGCCCTTCGGGATCATCGTGGTCGGGCTGACGCTGGTGCTGCTGGCCATGGTGTTCCGCTCGGTGTGGGTGCCGATCAAGGCCGCGCTCGGCTACATGCTGTCGGTGGGCGCGACGTTCGGCGCGACGGCTTTCGTGTTCAACCAGGGTCACCTGGCGGGCCCGCTGAACCTCTCGCACGTCGGCGGCGTGATCAGCTTCCTGCCGCTGCTGCTGATGGCGATCCTGTTCGGCCTCGCGATGGACTACGAGGTGTTCCTGGTCTCGCGGATGCGCGAGGACTACGCGCGGCACCGCGACGCCAAGCGGGCCATCGAGTCCGGGTTCACCAACGTCGCGCCGGTCGTGCTGGCCGCCGCGGTGATCATGATCGCGGTGTTCGCGGCGTTCGTCCCGCACGGCGACAGCAACATCAAGCCGATCGCGTTCGGCCTGGCCGTCGGCGTGTTCGTAGACGCCTTCCTGGTGCGCATGACGCTGGTGCCCGCGGTGATGGCGCTGCTCGGCGACAAGGCCTGGTGGCTGCCGCGGTTCCTGTCCCGCAGGCTGCCCGAGCTGGACGTCGAGGGCGAGGCGCTGCAGCACGAGCTGCGGCTGACCGACTGGCCGGGCAACGACGAGGTGGTCAGCGCCCGCGACCTGACGGTGCACGACGACCGGGGCGAGACGGTGGTCGGCGACGTCCACATCGGCCTGCGGCCCGGCGAGGTGCTGGCCGTGCAGGGCTCCGACGTGGAGTCCTCGGCGCTGCTGCACGCGCTGGGCGGACGGGCCCGCGCGGTCCGCGGTGACCTGCGAGTGCTCGGCTACCTGCTGCCGCAGCGCGCCCGCGCGGTCCGCTCGCTGACGGCGCTGGTGCCCTGCCGGGAGAGCGCCGCGCCCGCCACCGAGATCGCGCAGGCGATCAACGAGGGCGTGCGGCTGGTGCTCGTCGACGAGCTGGACGCGGTCGCCGACAACGCGCAGCGCACCGACATCTCCCGCCTGCTGGCGTCCACACCGGACGTGACCTTCGTGGTCACCCACCAGAACCCCGCTCTCACCGACGGTCTGCTGCCCGCGGACCGGTCGAGCTCGTTGCGACTTTCCGCGCGCCCGGACGCTCCCGCGGCCGGTCGTCTCCTGGAGGTTTGAGGCAAGTGCTGAACCCGTTCACTCACGCGACCCGCCGCGCCGGTGGCTCGGTGGGCAGGCGCACCTGGTTAGGGCTGGTCCTGGTGCCGGTGCTGATCGTCGGCGTGCTCGGTTTCGCGTTCTGGGCCCCGATGTCCGACCACGGCTCGGCCAAGGTCGCGGTGGTCAACAACGACGAACCCACCGAGATCGACGGCCAGCTGGCACCGCTCGGCCGGGAGATGGCCGCGAAGCTGGTGAACAGCACCGACACCGGCTACGACTGGCAGATCACCGACTCCTCGGACGCCGCGGACGGCCTCGCCTCGGGCCGCTACGCCGCTGCGGTGACCATCCCGCCGGAGTTCTCCGGCAACACCGCCTCGGCGATGTCCGGCGAGCCGATGGACGCCACCCGCGCGGGCATCCGGGTGGAGGCCTCCCCCGCCGCCGCGCCCGCCGACGCCGCGGCGGTCGACGCCACCGCGCGGCAGAGCGTGGCGAAGTTCAACCGGCAGATCATCGAGCAGCTGCTGGACGGCTTCTACGGCGGCTTCGCGCAGATGCACGACCAGATGGGCACCGCCGTGGACGGCGCGCAGAAGCTGGCCGACGGCAGCGAGCAGCTCGCCGACGGCGCGGGAGAGCTGGCGCAGGGCACCGGTGAGCTGTCCAACGGTTCGGCCCAGCTCTCCGATGGCGCCGGCCAGCTGGCGGGCGGCTCGGAGCAGCTGGCCGGCGGGCTCCAGCAGCTGTACTCGCAGGTCGAGCAGATGCCTGCGCAGACCGACGAGCTGGCCGACGGCGCCGAGCAGGTCGCCGAGGGCAACCAGCGGATGGCCGATCAGTTCGTGCCGATGGCCGACAGGATCCTGACCGCCACCGACAAGATGCCCACCGAGTCCAGCACGGCCGAGGCGCTGTCCAAGCTGGCCGATCAGTGCCCGCTGTCCGAGACCTCGGTGGACCTGTGCAAGCAGCTGCGCGAGCAGGCCGAGGCGCTGCAGCAGCGCGAGGGAGCGCTGGACTCGCTCAAGCAGCAGATCCAGCAGCCCGCGAGGCAGATGAAGCAGGGCATGCAGGGCCTGGCCGCTGGCTCCGCGCAGGTCGCCGAGGGCAACCGGATGCTGGCGGAGAACTCCGAGCAGCTGGTGCAGGGCATCGGGCAGCTCAACGGCGGCGCGCAGCAGCTCGCCGGCGGCGCCCGCGAGCTGTCCAACGGGATCGAGGAGTTCCACGGCGGCGTGCAGCAGCTCGACGGCGGCGCGCAGCAACTGGCCAGCGGCAGCGAGCAGGTCGCCACCGGCAACCGGCAGTTCGCCGAGGAGATGGGCTCGGGAATCGACGACATCCCGAACTACACCGACGCCGAACGGGAACACCTCAAGACGGTGGCGGCGAGCCCGGCCTCGTTGAACTCGAACCTGCCCGGCTTCGGCAAGACGCTGATCGCGCTGCTGGTGGCCATCGCGTTCTGGACCGCCGCGCTGGGCATCTACGCGGTCACCCGCGCGATTCCCGGCGACGCCGCCACCTCGCGCAAGTCCACCTGGCGCCTGGTACTGAGCTCGCTGGCACCAGGCGCGGCGGTCGCCACCGTCGCCGCGATCGTGGTCAGCACCGCGCTGGCCCCGTTCCTCGGGCTGAGCTTCGGTTCCTGGGCCGCCTTCGCCGGCGTCACGCTGCTGGCGTCGCTGTCCTTCGTCGCGGTCAACCAGGCGCTGGTGGCGGTCTTCGGCGCGATCGGGCGGATCGTGTCCATCGCGGTCCTCGTGCTGACCACCGCCACCGGGGTGATCTCGACGGTGCCGGGTTCGCTGGAGGCGGTCGCCTCGGTGCTGCCGACCCAGGGCGCGGTTCAGGCGCTGGCGGCGATCGTCACCGGCAGCGCGGGCGTGACCGGCGGAATCGCCCAGCTGCTCGTCTGGCTGGCAGCGGGCGTGCTCGTCTTCGCCCTGGCGGTGGACCGGGCCCGCACGCTCCCGGCCAAGAGCCTCCGCCGCCAGCTACCAACCCCCACGGTCCGCCGACCCGCCTGGTAACCCACCCGCCCAGCACCCGCACGACCCCGAATTCCAGGGAATTCCGCACCCCGATTTCCCTGGAATTCGGGGTCGTGCTCTTGGTGGTCCTCGGGGTGGTTCGACGTGCTTGGTGATGGAAATCACTTGAGTTCGGCCGGTTTTGGGGTTGTTCGATGGAACGATGGATGAGGACGGACTTCCCCGAGCCCGCCCGGAGACCCCCGCATGCATTCGATGATCTCGGCAACCGCCTCCCCAGAACCAACCGGATTCGCCGGCTGGGTGGTGGGGGTCATGGAATCCCTCGGCAGCCCGGGCGCCGGATTGATCATCGCGCTGGAGAACCTGTTCCCGCCCGTGCCGTCCGAGCTGGTCCTGCCGCTGGCCGGGTTCACCGCCAGCCAGGGCAGCATGTCCGTGCTAGGCGCGATCCTGTGGACCACGCTCGGTTCGCTGGTCGGCGCGCTGGCGCTGTACTGGGTCGGCGCGAAGCTCGGCCGCACGCGAACCAGGAACCTGCTGGCCCGCGCCCCGCTGATCAAGCTCTCGGACGTGGACAAGACCGAGGCGTGGTTCGCCAAGCACGGCACCAAGGCCGTCTTCTTCGGCCGGATGCTGCCGCTGTTCCGCAGCTTCATCTCGGTTCCCGCCGGTGTGGAGCGCATGGGCCTCGGCGTCTTCTCCGCGCTGACCGCGCTGGGCAGCCTGGTGTGGAACACCGCCTTCGTGCTCGCCGGTTACGCGCTCGGCGAGAACTGGCACCTCGTGGAGCACTACGCGGGACTGCTCTCCCGCACGGTCCTGCTCACCACGATCCTGACGATCGCGGTGTTCGTGGCCGTGCGCGTGCGCAACGGCCGGCGCGAACGCGCCGCCGCCGAAGCCCCCACGGTCCAGTTCGCCCGCGTGCCCACCTCGGAAGCCGCCACCGAGGAGTTCCGGCGCATCGACTGATTCAGTCCTCGAACCGGACCGTTCCCGCCACCCCGTCGATGGTGATCAGCTGCCCGGTCCGGATCTGCGTGGTCGCGTCCCGCACGCAGATCACCGCGGGCAGGCCGTACTCCCTGGCCACCGTGGGCCCGTGCGCGACCGGAGAACCGGTCTCGGTGACCAACCCACCGGCGGTCATGAACAGCGGTGTCCAGCCCGGGTCCGTGGTCGGGGCGACCAGGATCTCGCCCGGCTCCAGACGCGCACCTGCCGGATCGCGGACCACCCTGGCCCGGCCGGTCACCTCACCCGGCGCGGCGCCCATGCCCGCCAGCGTGCCCGGCTCCGCCTCCGGCGCCGGAGCGACGGCCTCGAGATCGGTCCCGTCGGACAGGACCGCCATCGGCACCCGGGTGCGGCGCAGCTCGCGGTCGTGGACGCGCTTGCGCTCGACCACCAGCTCGCGCTGATCCCGGCCTGCCACCGCCGCCCTGGCCTCGCGAAGATCCAGGTACATGACGTCCTCGGACCGCTCCAGCAGACCGCGGCCCGCCAGGTCCGCGCCGACCAGCAGCAGCTGCTCGCGCATCTGGCGCAACGAGTAGAGCCAGCCGAACTTGCCCAGCTCGCGCAGGCCGGTGAGCTCGCGGCTGCGCCGCATCAGGAACTCGGCCAGCCGACCGCGCACCGGCCTGCTCCGGCGAGCGCGCCGGACGATCTCCTCGAGCTTGTCCTCGGCGTCGGCCTTGGCCCGCTCGAACCGGCGGTCCGGGGCCTGCTCCGGGTCCTCGATGCGCAGGTAGTTGGCGATGGTGGCGAACACCGGCGCCGGATCCTCGCTCCAGCGCGGGACCCCGATGTCCACCTCGGCGGACGTGCGGTGGCCGTACTCGGCGAGGAACTCGTCGAGACCGATGTCCGGCAGCTCGCCGCGGCGGTGCATCGCGGCCAGCTCCTCCGCAGCGGTGTCGCGGAACAGCTCGCGGTGCCGCTCGCCCGCTCGCGCGGCCAGCCGCCACAGCGCCAGGTCCATCTGCGTGGTGACGTTGTGCGGCAGGCCGCCGAGCACCGTGTTCAGCTCCGCATCGGTGGCCATTCCCTTGAGCAGCGTCGCCGGCAGCGTGCCCGCCATGATCCCGGCGGTCAACGGCCACAGCAGCCCGCTCATCTCCCGGCCCAGCATGAAGTCGCGCTGCGCCCGCTCGGCGAGGCGCAAGCGCTCGGCCGCGGTGCTCGGCGCGCCGGATGCGCTCCGGGAGCGCAGGTACTCGACGGCCGCGAAGGCGCGCTCGCGCGCGGCGGCCGGGCGGGCGAACGCGCGGGCGATCCCGATCGCGGCGGGCAGGACCACCTTCGTCTGCAGCTTCACCGCAGCCGACAGGCTCGGGCGGAACGGCAGGTGGGACTGCTCGGAGAAGCGCGGATCGGCCATCACCAGCCTGGTCATCTCGGCCATCCGAGGGCCGTAGATCGACATCGACTCCGGCAGCCGCTTCCGGGTGTACTTGCTGCGCACCATCGCCGTCATGTCGCCGTAGAGCCTGCCGCCGATGTCGACGAAACCGGGCGTGCCGTCCACCGGGTCCCCGCTTCCGCGGCCGAACTCGCCGAACCACATCCCGCAGGCCAGCTTGATCGCGGACATGCCCATCGGCGTGCACGGCCGCAGCATGCCCTGCATGTTGCCGAACTCGAAGTACACCCGCGGCTTCGGCCTGCCGTTGTCCGGTGGCAGCGGGAACAGCGTGGTGATCGCGCGCGACTGCAGCAGCCACAGCACCCCGTCGGCATCGATCGCCCACTCCACGTCCTGCGGGGTCCCGAAGTGCTGCTGAACCCGCGAACCCGCCGCCAGCAGCGCGGACAGCTGCTCCCCGGTCAGGCAGCCGCCGGGCTGCTCGGGCACCGCTCCGTTCAGCACGTAGTGATCCGGGGTCACCGACCCGTCGACCACGGCGGTG
Source organism: Saccharopolyspora halophila (assembly GCF_039531955.1). Lineage (NCBI taxonomy): Bacteria > Bacillati > Actinomycetota > Actinomycetes > Pseudonocardiales > Pseudonocardiaceae > Saccharopolyspora > Saccharopolyspora halophila. The sequence continues at coordinate 67,625 of NZ_BAAARA010000003.1, read as the reverse complement.
CCCAGCCCGGCCACCGCGTCGACGACCATCTCGGTGCGGCAACCGGTCAGCGGGTTGGCGGTGAACAGCACGCCCGCAACGCGCGGCGCGACCATGCGCTGCACGACCACCGCGATCCGCACGTCCTCGCCCGCGATGCCGTTCGCCTCGCGATAGGCCACCGCGCGGTCGGTGAACAGCGAGTCGCGGCAGTCCCGAACCGCCTCCACCAGGGCCCGGGTGCCGTTCACGTCGAGGTAGGTGTCCTGCTGACCCGCGAAGCTCGCCTCCGCCAGGTCCTCGGCGGTGGCGCTGGAACGCACCGCCACCGGTCCGCCGCCCAGCGCCTCGTAAGCCGCGGCCAGCTCAGCGGCGGGCAGCTCACCGTTGCTCAACGCATCCGTGGTCAGGCAGAAGCCGTCGGGGACCCGCTCGCCCGAGGCGATCAGCTCGGCGAGACCCGCCGCCTTGCCGCCCACCTGGCCGTGCATTCCGCCGCGGATGTCCGACAGCGCGATCACGTTCGCGCGCGTCGTTGCGCCCTGGTCCATCGAAGCCCTTCTCTCCCGAGTTCCGCACGACTCCGCCGACCAGACTTCCCGGCACACCAGAAGCCAGGCTACGCCTGAAGACCCCGATCGCGGCAGATCCGGCGAACGCGAAACGGCCCCCGCACCCGGAGAGCGGGTGCGGGGGCCGTTCTCAGCCTGATCAGGACTCGGAGTCGCCGCCGTTCTGGGACTCGTCCTCGCCCTGGGCGGAGGAAACGCTGACCGGCGGGGCGTCCGGCACCGCCGACGGCCGGTTCTCACCGCGGAAGGTGAAGTGGGCCTTGTCGTCGGCGCCTTCCTCGTCCCAGCCCTCGACATCGACGATGACGATCTGGCCGGCTTCGACCTCGCCGAACAGGATCTTCTCGGAGAGCCTGTCCTCGACCTCGCGCTGGATCGTCCGGCGCAGCGGCCGCGCACCCAGCACCGGGTCGAACCCGCGCTTGGCCAGCAGCCTCTTCGCCTTGTCGGTCAGCTCCAGGGACATGTCCTTGCCCTTGAGCGCCTTCTCCACACGGCCCGCGAGCAGGTCGACCATCTGGACGATCTCGTTCTCGGTGAGCTGGTGGAAGACGATGACGTCGTCGATCCGGTTGAGGAACTCGGGCCGGAAGTGCTTCTTCATCTCCTCGTTGACCTTGGACTTCATCCGCTCGTAGTTCGAGTCGGCGTCCTGGCCGCTGGAGAAGCCGAGACCAACGGCCTTGGAGATGTCCCCGGTACCGAGGTTGGAGGTGAAGATCAGCACCGTGTTCTTGAAGTCCACCATGCGGCCCTGACCGTCGGTCAGGCGACCGTCCTCCAGCACCTGCAGCAAGGTGTTGTAGATCTCGGTGTGCGCCTTCTCGATCTCGTCGAAGAGCACCACCGAGAACGGCTTGCGGCGGACCTTCTCGGTGAGCTGGCCGCCCTCCTCGTAGCCGACGTACCCGGGCGGGGCACCGAACAGCCGCGAGGCGGTGTAGCGGTCGTGGAACTCACCCATGTCGATCTGCACGAGCGAGTCGTCGTCGCCGAAGAGGAACTCGGCCAGCGCCTTGGACAGCTCGGTCTTACCCACACCGGACGGGCCGGCGAAGATGAACGAGCCGGACGGGCGCTTCGGGTCCTTCAGGCCGGCACGGGTGCGCCGGATGGCCTGGGCCACCGCCTTGACCGCGTCGTCCTGACCGATGATCCGCTTGTGCAGCTCGGTCTCCATGCGGAGCAGCCGGCTGGTCTCCTCCTCGGTGAGCTTGAAGACCGGGATGCCGGTCCAGTTGGCCAGCACCTCCGCGATCTGCTCGTCGTCGACCTCGGCGACGACGTCCAGGTCACCGGCCTTCCACTGCTTCTCCCGCTCCTCCTTCTGGCCGAGGAGCTGCTTCTCCTCGTCCCGCAGGCGAGCGGCCCGCTCGAAGTCCTGCGCGTCGATCGCGGACTCCTTCTCGCGGCGCACGTCGGCGATCTTCTCGTCGAACTCGCGCAGGTCCGGCGGAGCGGTCATCCGGCGGATGCGCATCCGGGCACCGGCCTCGTCGATCAGGTCGATCGCCTTGTCCGGCAGGTACCGGTCGTTGATGTAGCGGTCGGCCAGGCTCGCCGCCGAGGCCAGCGCGCCATCGGTGATCGACACGCGGTGGTGCGCCTCGTAGCGGTCCCGCAGACCCTTGAGGATCTCGACCGTGTGCTCCAGCGAGGGCTCGCCGACCTGGATCGGCTGGAACCGGCGCTCGAGGGCCGGGTCCTTCTCGACGTACTTGCGGTACTCCTCGAGCGTGGTGGCGCCGATGGTCTGCAGCTCACCACGCGCCAGCATCGGCTTGAGGATGCTGGCCGCGTCGATCGCGCCCTCGGCGGCACCGGCACCGACCAGCGTGTGGATCTCGTCGATGAACAGGATGATGTCGCCGCGGGTCTTGATCTCCTTGAGCACCTTCTTCAGGCGCTCCTCGAAGTCACCGCGGTAGCGGGAACCGGCGACCAGCGAACCCAGGTCGAGGGTGTAGAGCTGCTTCTCCTTGAGGGTCTCGGGCACCTCGCCCTTGACGACCTGCGAGGCCAGCCCCTCGACGACCGCGGTCTTGCCGACACCGGCTTCACCGATGAGCACCGGGTTGTTCTTGGTGCGGCGGGACAGGACCTGCATGATCCGCTCGATTTCCTTGTCCCGTCCTATAACCGGATCGAGCTTGCCCTCGCGCGCAGCCTGGGTGAGGTTGCGTCCGAACTGGTCCAGCACGAGCGACGAGGACGGCGTGCCCTCGCTGCGGCCGCCGGCCTCGGCCGGCTCCTTGCCCTGGTAGCCGGAGAGCAGCTGCAGCACCTGCTGGCGCACCCGGTTGAGGTCCGCGCCGAGCTTGACGAGCACCTGGGCGGCGACGCCTTCGCCCTCGCGGATCAGCCCGAGCAGGATGTGCTCGGTGCCGATGTAGTTGTGGCCGAGCTGCAGCGCCTCCCGCAGCGACAGCTCCAGCACCTTCTTGGCCCGTGGGGTGAACGGGATGTGTCCGCTGGGGGCCTGCTGCCCCTGGCCGATGATCTCCTCGACCTGCTGGCGCACGCCCTCCAGCGCGATCCCCAGCGACTCCAGCGCCTTGGCGGCGACACCCTCACCCTCGTGGATCAAGCCCAGGAGAATGTGCTCGGTGCCGATGTAGTTGTGGTTGAGCATCCGGGCCTCTTCCTGGGCCAGGACAACCACCCGCCTCGCGCGGTCGGTGAACCTCTCGAACATTCGCACTCCCTGACTGCTGCGCCGGCGGTCTAGTTCCGGGGACACGGCTTTAGCGCTACGCCGATATCCACGACGGGTTCAGCACTCTTGGGGACCACTGTAGTAGCCGACCCCGGTCGCGGTCCGTGCCCGCTGCACCACATTCTTGCCCGCCACCCCGACCAACGGCCCGTTGGCCTGCGAGATTCCTGATCTCGGAACATGTCCGCTGAGCGCGAACACCGGAGCCCCGCCCCGTGATCACCGTGCGTGATCGCGCTGCGAGTTCCGGCGGACCAGTGGCGCTGTTGATGTTGCTCTCGACTTCCGAGGGGCGGCCGTTCCTGGTGAGCCGCCCCGACCGTTCATCCGGCCTTCCGCCCCCCGATCGGAACCACCATCGGGGTACCCGCGACCGGGTCCTCGATCACGCGCGCGCTGAGATCGAAGACCTCGGCGAGGAGCTGCTCGGTGAGCACCTCGCCCGGTTCGCCCGCAGCCACGACCGCGCCGTCCTTCATCGCCACCAGGCGATCGGCGTAGCGGGCGGCGAGGTTGAGGTCGTGCAGGACCATCACGACCGTACGTCCGCTCGCGTCGTGCAGCTGCCCGATCAGCTCCAGCACGTCGACCTGGTGCGAGAGGTCCAGGTAGGTGGTGGGCTCGTCGAGCAGCAGCAGATCGGTGCCCTGCGCCAGCGCCATCGACAGCCAGGCGCGCTGCCGCTGACCGCCGGAGAGCTCGTCGATGGTGCGGTCGGCCAGGTCCGCGATGCCGGTCATGCCCAGCGCCTCGGCCACCGCCGACTCGTCATCGCTGGACCACTGCCGGTACCAGGACTGGTGCGGGTGCCTGCCGCGAGCGACCAGATCGGCCACCGTGAGGCCCTCCGGGGCCTGCGGGGACTGCGGCAGGACGCCCAGCACCCGGGCGACCTCCTTGGTCGACATCTTGTGGATGCGCTTGCCGTCGAGCAGCACCTCGCCGCGCTTGGGCTCGAGCAGTCTGCCCAGGGCGCGCAGCAGGGTGGACTTGCCGCAGCCGTTCGGGCCGATGACCGCGGTGATGGTGCCGCCGACGACCTCGAAGTCCAGGTCGTCGGCGACGACGCGCTCACCGTACGCCAGCCGCAGGTGCTCGGCCTGCAGCCGCCGTGCCGTCACCTGCGTGGTCTGGGTGGACGCGGTCATGTTCGGACCTCCCGGTACCGACGGATGAGCAGGTAGATCAGGTACGGAGCACCCAGGATCGCGGTGACGATGCCGACCGGCAGTTCCAGCGTGCCGAAGGCGACGCGGGAGATGAGGTCGGCGCCGACGACCAGCGCCCCGCCGAGCACGGCCGAGGTCAGCAGCGGCGGTCGCGGGGTCTGCGCCAGCCGCAACGCGATCTGCGGAGTCGCCAGGGCGACGAACTGGATCGGCCCGGCCGCGGCGGTAGCGATCGAGGCCAGCACGACCGAGGCGAGCAGCAGAAGTCCGCGCGCCAGATCCATCCGCACACCGAGCGCGCGCACCGTGTCGTCGTCGAACTGCAGGGCACCCAGCACGTGCGCGCCGACGAGCGCGAGCGGGACGAGCACGCCCAGCGCGATCGCCGTGGGGATCACGTGCTCCCAGCCCCGGGCGTTGAGGCTGCCGGTCAGCCACACCATCGCGCGACCCGCGTCGGTGACGTCACCGACGGTGAGCAGCCAGTAGGTGGCGTTGCCCGCCAGCGCGCTGATCCCGACGCCCACGAGCACCAGGCGGTAGGAGTCCACGCCGCGGTTGTAGGCCAGCAGGTAGACGGCGAGGCCGGTGAAGAGACCGCCCGCCAGGGCCACCATCGGCAGCCCGTAGTCCGCCAGCGCGCCGACCACGCTCCCGGAGGTCCCGCCGAAGACGATGGCTGCGGTGGCCATGGTGCCCGCGCCCCAGGTGATGCCCAGCATGTCCGGGCTCGCGAGCGGGTTGCGGGCCAGCGCCTGCATGATCGCGCCGGACAAGCCCAGGGCGGCGCCCACGAACAACCCGGTCAGCGACCGGGGCATCCGCAGCTCCCAGATGATGATCTGCTGCGCGTGGTCGCCCGCTCCGAACAACGTCGCGAGCACCTCGATCGGGCTGATCGGGTACTCGCCGAGCCCGATGTTGATCACGAACAGCACCAGCAGCGCGATCAGCCCGCCGAGCAGCGCGGCGACCGGCCGGGGGCGCAGCACACCGGAGAACGGGCCGACGCGCAGCGACCTGCGCTCCGCGCTCGGGCGTTGTTGGGTGGTCGTCACAAGCGCACCAACTTCCGGCGTCGGACCAGCGCGATGAAGAACGGCGCGCCGACCAGCGCCAGCATCACCCCGACCTGCACCTCACCCGGTCGGGCGACGAGACGGCCGGCCACGTCCGCCAGCAGCACCAGCGAGGAACCGAGCAGCGCGGCGAAGGGCAACAGCCAGCGGTAGTCGGCGCCGGTGAAGAACCGGGCCACGTGCGGCACCACCAGCCCGACGAAGCCGATCGGCCCGCAGATGGCCACGGTGCCGCCGACCAGCACCGCGATCGCTCCGATGCCCGCCCGGCGCGCCAGCACCACCCGGTGACCGAGGGAGCGGGCGACGTCCTCGCCCAGCGCCAGCGCGTTGAGGCTGGCGGCGTTGGCCAGCGCGATCACGATGCCGACCACCAGGAAGGGCAGGACCTGCGGGATCACCGACGGATCGGTGACCGCGATCGACCCGACCTTCCAGAACCGGTAGGTGTCCATCGTCTGCTGGTCGGTGAGCACCAGCGCCGAGGTGATGGCCTGCAGCAGGTAGCTGATCGCCATGCCCGCCAGGGCCAGGGTCACCGGGGTCGGCCCGCCGCGGCCGATCGAGCCGATGCTGAACACGGCCAGCGCGCCGAGCAGGGCACCGGCGAAGCCGAACCAGATGAAGCCGAACAGGGTGGAGATGCCGAAGGTGTAGACGGCCAGCACCACGCCCAGACCCGCGCCGTGGGTGATGCCGAGGATGCCGGGATCGGCGATCGGGTTGCGGGTGTGCCCCTGCATCAGCGCGCCCGCCAGGCCGAGGGCGATGCCCGCCAGCACGCCGACGATGGTCCGCGGGACCCGCAGCTCTTGGATGATCAGATCGTTCTCGGTGCCGGTGGGGGCCACGAGACCGCTCCACACGTCGGCGAGCGAGATCGTCTTGGCGCCGACCGCGACGCTCAGCGCGGTGCTGACGAGCACCAGCGCGAGCAGCACGAGAAGACCGGTGACGCGGCGGCTGCGGCGTTGCCGGAGGCGCTGGGACCCGGTTTCGAACGCCCGCGATTCGGCCGGGCCGTCCACGGCCACCATGCGCGCCACGTCCCACTCCACTCTGCCGCTCACCCGGACGTAAACAAGGTTAGGACAACCTAAGCCTTACCGACAGAGCGGGGCGGAATGTCTGCGGTCACAGTCGCGCGCGGCGACCCGGACGAACCGGAAGAACGAGTACCGGTGCTCCTCGCCCGGGCCTCTCGCGCGCCCGGAGAACTTCGCACTGCGCCAATTGCGTGGACCGACCAACGTTTCCCGCGCAACGGGTAAACGGTGAAATCGGTTGTCCGAACGCAATGAGAGGCGTTCGCCCCGGCCGATGACCGCGCAAACGCCTCTCTTGCGAAGGCTCTTCAGTTCGCCTGGTGGTACTGCTCGACGATGTCGGCCGGGATGCGACCCCGATCCGACACCTTCAGGCCGCGCTTGCGAGCCCATTCCCGAATGGCCTGGTTCTGCTCTCGATCGGCACTCGTGGAACCGCTCGAAGAACGCCCGGAACCCGAACCCGGCCGCGGACCCGGCTTCTTGCGGCCGCCCGCGCGACGCGCGCTGGACACGTAGTTGGCCATCGCTTCGCGCAACTCGCCAGCATTGTCCGCGGAAAGGTCGATCTGGTAGGACACGCCGTCCAAACCGAACTCAACGGTTTCGTCGGCCTGGCCCCCATCTAGGTCGTCGACAAGGGTGACAGTGACCTTCTGCGCCATCTTCGAAGTCCTCCCCGGAGCAAAATTGTGCATTAGCGGGACAGCGACCACCTCGCCGGGAGCAACGAGAACTCCCTCGCTAGTACGCCAATTGCCGTCACCGACACATTCTGCCGTCAGGTTAGCGCAGCACCTTGGATAATGCACTCATCCAGTCGGGAAAATTCAGCCGCGCCCCTGATCGGGTCATTCCGGACGGACCAAGGGGAACAGGATCGTCTCCCGGATACCGAGACCGGTCAACGCCATCAACAACCGGTCGATACCCATTCCCACACCACCGGAGGGCGGCATTCCGTACTCGAGCGCGCGGAGAAAGTCCTCGTCAACCGGCATTGCCTCGGCGTCGCCCTCGGCCGCGAGACGTGCCTGCTCCTCGAGGCGCTGCCGTTCCACCACCGGGTCGACCAGTTCGGAGTAACCGGTCGCGAGCTCGAAGCCGCGAACGTAGAGATCCCACTTTTCCGCGAGCCCGGGCTTGTCCCGGTGCTGCCGCGTCAGCGGCGAAGTCTCCACCGGGAAGTCGCGCACGAAGGTGGGGGCGGTCAAATGGTCACCGACCAGGTGCTCCCACAGCTCTTCGACGAGCTTTCCGTGCCCCGCGGCCTGGTCGACCTGCAATCCGACCGCATCGGCGTGCTTGCGCAGGGCCTCGACGGAAGTTTCCGGCGTGATTTCGGATTCGAGGGCGTCGGACAACGACTCGTACATCGTCAACGTCGCCCACTCGCCGGAAAGGTCGTACTCGGTTCCGTCGGCCCAGGTGACGACCTGGGAACCGGTGAGCCGCTCCGCCGCTTCCTGGATCAGCGAGCGGGTCAGCGCGGCCATGTCGTTGTAATCGGCGTACGCCTGGTAGAACTCCAGCATCGCGAACTCGGGCGAGTGAGAGGAATCACTTCCCTCGTTGCGGAAGTTCCTGTTGATCTCGAAAACCTTCTCGATCCCGCCGACCACACAACGCTTCAGATACAACTCCGGAGCGATCCGCAGGAACAGCTCCATGTCGAAGGCGTTGGAATGCGTGGTGAACGGACGCGCGGCGGCACCGCCCTGCAGGGTCTGCAGCATCGGGGTTTCCACCTCGATGAATCCGCGGTCCTCGAAGGAATCGCGCAGCGAGCGCTGCACCTTGGCCCGAGTGCGCACCGTCTCGGCGGCCTGCTTGCGCACGATCAGATCGACGTAGCGCTGCCGCACGCGCATTTCCTCGGCGAGGTCCTTGTGCATCACCGGCAGCGGGCGCAGCGACTTGGCGGCCATCCGCCACTCGTCGGCCATCACCGACAGCTCGCCGCGGCGGGAGGTGATCACCTCGCCGTGCACGAACACGTGGTCGCCCAGGTCGACCTCGGCCTTCCAGGAGGTCAGCGATTCCTCGCCGACCTGCTTGAGGCTGAGCATCGCCTGCAGCTCGGTGCCATCGCCCGCGCGCAGCGTGGCGAAGCACAGCTTGCCGGTGTTGCGCAGGAACATCACTCGGCCCGCGATGCCGACCTGCTCGCCGGTGGCGGTGTCGGCCTCGAGGCCCTCGTGGGTGGCGCGGATCTCGGCGAGCTCGTGCGTGATCGGCAGGGTCACCGGGTAGGGATCGACACCGGCGTCGAGCAGGCGCTCCCGCTTCTCCCGCCGGATCCGCATCTGTTCCGGCAGGTCTTCGACGCCGTCAGCGCTGGTTGCCGGGGGATTGGAACGGTCCTGGTCAGTCACGGGACCAAGGGTACGGATCCCCCGAGATCCCCCCACGACCAGGCCGCCCGACCGGGCCCTCCCCCGCCGGCCAACGATTTCCCTCGGATTCGTTGCCCGGAATTACCTGGAAATCGGGGGTGCGTTTTCGAGTGTTTTGCGCGGTTCGCACCGTTCGGGTCAACGAGCACGGGTTGCCGCTCGGCGAGTTGGTGCGAATTCGGACCGGTCAGCGGAAGTTGCGGTCGTAGACCAGCCGCAGACCCAGCAGGGTCAGGTCCGGGACGTGGTCGGTGATGGTCGACGACTCCTGCACCACCAGCGGGGCGAGACCGCCGGTGGCCAGCACGGTCGTGGGACCGCCGTGGGTGGACTCGAGCTCCTCGACGATGTGCCCCACCAGGCCGTCGACCTGGCCCGCGAACCCGTACAGGATGCCCGACTGCAGGCACTCGACCGTGTTCTTGCCGATCACCGAGCGCGGGCGGACCAGCTCGACCTTGCGCAGCTGCGCGGCGCGCGAGGCCAGCGCGTCCAGCGAGATCTCCACGCCGGGAGCGAAGGCCCCGCCCAGGAACTCGCCCTTGGACGAGATGGCGTCGATGTTGGTCGAGGTCCCGAAGTCGACCACGACGCAGTTGGTCGCGTGCAGGTGGTGCGCCGCCAGCGTGTTGATCACCCGGTCGGCGCCGACCTCCTTCGGGTTGTCGACCAGCAGCGGGACACCCGTGCGCACGCCCGGCTCGACGACCACCTGCGGGATGTCGGTCCAGTAGCGACCGAGCATCACGCGCAGCTCCCGCAGCAGCGCGGGCACCGTGGACAGCGCGGCGATGCCGGTGACCTGGTCGACGTACTCGCCGAGCAGGCCGCGCATGGTCAGCGCCATCTCGTCGGCGGTCATGCGCGGCTCGGTGCGCATCCGCCAGTCCCGGACCAGCGTCGCGGCGACGTCCGGCGGATCCGCGACGTCGGCGTAGAGACCGAGCACGATGTTGGTGTTTCCGACGTCGATGGCCAGCAGCACCGCGTGGTGTCCTTCCGGGTCAGCTGTGGGCGGCCGAGGTGAGCAGGCCGGACCCGGCCGGAGCGCGGCCCGGGTCGGTACCCAGCTCGACCGCCTTGTTGTCGGCGTCCACGAAGATCACGTTCGGCCGGTAGGTGCGGGCCTCGGCGTCGTCCATCACGCCATAGGCGATCAGGATGACGATGTCACCGGGCTCGATCAGGTGCGCGGCGGCACCGTTGATCCCGATCACGCCGGAGCCGCGCTCGCCGGTGATCACGTAGGTCTCCAGCCGGGCGCCGTTGGTGACGTCGACGATCGCCACCTGCTCACCCTCGAGCAGGTCGGCGGCCTCCATCAGGTCGGCGTCGACGGTCACCGAACCCACGTAGTGCAGGTCGGCCTGGGTGACCGTGGCCCGGTGGATCTTGGACTTGAGCATGGTGCGGAACATGGCGGTCCTCCCTTGCGGGCGAGCGGTTCACTCGCCCAACAGCACCTTGGCGTTGTCGATCAGCCGGGTGGTGCCGACCTTGGCCGCCACCAGCAGGCGTGCCTCGCCCTCCTCGGGGGCGGGGCCCAACTCGGGGTCGCGCAGCTCGAGGTAGTCGAGCTCCACCGCGGGTTCGGTGGCCAGCACCTCGCGCGCCGCGTCGAGCACGGCCCGCGGCCCGTGCTTGCCCGCGTGCGCGCCCGCGGTCAGCGCGGCGGACAGGGCCAGCGCGCTGCCGCGCTGCTCCTCGGACAGGTAGGCGTTGCGCGAGGACAGCGCCAGGCCGTCGGCCTCCCGGATCGTCGGGATCCCCTGGATGTCGGCGTCCAGGTTGAACTCGCGCGCCATCTTCCGGATCAGGGTGAGCTGCTGGTAGTCCTTCTCGCCGAAGAACGCCAGGTTCGGGCGCACGATGTTGAGCAGCTTGAGCACCACGGTGAGCATCCCGTCGAAGTGCCCCTTGCGGCTGGCTCCCTCCAGCTCCTCACCGAGCGGGCCCGCCTGCACCGACAGCTGCCGCCCCGGCGGGTACATGTCCTCCACCCCGGGCGCGAAGACGATGCTCACGCCCGCTTCCCGGCAGGCCTCGACGTCGGCCTCGAAGGCGCGCGGGTAGCGGTCGTAGTCCTCGTTCGGCCCGAACTGCAGCGGGTTGACGAAGATCGACACCACGATCACGGCGTTGACGTCGCGGGCGCGGCGGATCATCTCCAGGTGACCGCGGTGCAGCGCACCCATGGTGGGAACCAGGTGGACCGTGCGGCCGGTGGCCTGCAGCGCGCGGGTGACCCTGGCCAGCTCGGCCGGGTCGTTGTGGACGGTCAGCTCGCCACGCCGGAAACCCGGGTTGTCGGCTGCGCTCATGGTGGCTCCATCGTCTCGGTTCATGACGGCTCCTCGTCGAGAGCCGCTGCTACGTCCTCGGCGCCATCGGCGCGCAGCAGACCGCTGCGGGTGGCGCGGTCGGCGGTGCGGCGCGCCAGCTCGCGGTAGCCGTCGACCACGGCCGGATCGGTTTCGGCCAGCACCCGCAGGTGGGTGCGCACGGTATCCGCGTCGCCGCGCATCACGGGCCCGGTGATGGCCCGGTCGCCGAACCGCAGCGCGTTGTCCAGGGAAGCCGACAGCAGCGGCGCCATCACCCGGTCCGGCACCTCCACACCGGCCTCGCGCAACAGCGCGGAGCACTCGTTGACCAGCGTGATCAGGTGATTGGCGCCGTGCGTCAGCGCGGCGTGGTACAGCTGCCGGGACTCCTCCGGAACCTGCACGGGCTCCATGCCCAGCTCGAGGGCCAGCGCCTCACCGACGTGCCAGCCCGCCTCGTTCGCGCCCGCGGTGACCGCCATGCAGGCGTTGGTCAGGCGCTCGACGTCCTCCGCGCGACCGGTGAAGGTCATCGCGGGGTGCATGGCAACCGTGAGCACGCCGAGCTCGGCGGCGGGCGCCAGCACGGCAGAACCGTGCGCACCCGAGGTGTGCAGCAGCATCTGCCCCGCGCGCAGCGATTCGGTGTTGACCAGCCCGCGGACCAGGCCCGCGAGGGCGTCGTCGGGGACCGCCAGCAGCACCAGGTCGGCCTGCCTGGCGACCTCGTCGGGCGGCATCACGGCCGCGTCCGGGAGCAGTTCCTCGGCTCGCCGCTGCGAGGCCTCCGACACCGCGGATGCCGCGATGACCTCGTGCCCCGCGCGTCGCAGAGCCGCGCCCAGCACGGCGCCGACCCGGCCGGCGGAGATCACTCCGACGCGCAACCGAGGGCCCGTGCGACCAGCAGGCATCGCCACGTCGTCCTCCCATACCGTTCCAGTCCCGAATTCCCGGGTACCGGACAGCAGCCGCGAGAGTAGCCCGCCACCACCGCCCCGCGGCATCCCAGGTGGCGAGAACCACGCTCGGCGAGCGCGGTGTCACACTTCCGCGCAAGTCAGTCCCGCGATCGCGGCTGCTGCGGGCGTTGCTGCGGCGGCCGCGACGACTCCGAGGGCTGCCCGCCGCGCTTCGGCTTCGGGACGGCTTGCGTCAGCTCGCCCACCTTGATCTTGGCGGTCTGGATCGCCTCCTGCCTGCCCGCGGCGGAGCGGCGAGCATGCTTGAGGTCCTCGATCAGCTTCTCCCGCCGCGCCCGCCGGGCTGCGCTGGTCGTGCGCCCCTCCTCGGCCCGGTGCTGCAGGAACGCGAGCTCGGTGACCGCGATCTGGTAGTCGCGCACCGACTTCGCGGCCTGGCTGCCGGACTTGTTCCGGACCTTGCGTCGCCAGCCCTGCCGACCGGCGAGACTGGCCAGCATCTGCATCTCGCTGCGCGCGACCAGCCCGGCCCGCTCCAGCTTGGGCAGCTGCTCGACGACGATGCGCTGCTCGCGCTTGCGCTGCCAGTAGATGAGCGCGAACGTCCCGAGGAACACCGGCACCATGATCAGGAAGTACATGTTGATGAACTCGGTGCCGCCGAGGAAGGTGGCGCTGTTCCACACCGCGTGCAGCAGCACCGCGCCGAGGTAGCCGCCGAGCAGGTAGCCGGCCTGGATCGCGCGAGTGCGCGCGCGGGAGGCGGCCAGCCCGACCGCGAGACCGAACATCGCGGTGAACAGCGGGTGCGAGAACGGCGCGAGGACCCCGCGCAGCACGAACACCATCAGCCACGGACCGCCGAGACCACCGTCGGCGAACGCCTTTCCGAAGTACAGGATGTTCTCGGTGAACGCGAAGCCAGCCGCGGTCAGCGCGGCGTAGACGACGCCGTCGACCAGGCCGTTGAACTCCGTGCGCCGACGCCACCAGAGCGCGAACACGAACAGCGCCTTGGCCGCCTCCTCCACGATCGGCCCCATGACCACGGCGAGGAAGAACGTGTTGTCGGCGCCGAACAGCGCGTTGGACACCGAGATCGAGGTGTTGTTCAGCAGCAGCGAGCACGCCGTGGCCCCGCCCGCGCCCCACAGGAACGCGCCGAGCATCAGCATCGGCGGTTCGGGTTCCCAGCGGTCCATCCACACGATCGCGGCCACCACGATGCCGACCGGCAGCAGCGCGATGATCGCACCGAACAGCCCCGCGTTGGTGCCCACTCGGGAGGTGGCGACGCCGAACATCACCAGCCCGACCATGGCCAGCAGGATCAGACCGGCGATCGGCCAACCGACGGCGTGGTGCTTGCGGCTCTGCAACCGCCGCGCGCGGGAGACGTCCCCACCCGGCTCCGGAAGATCATGAAGCGACACGCCCCAGAGCCTATTGGTCGTCCTCCGGGCACGCCCCAAGCGCCACGTCTTCGATCGAGCGGAAGCGGTGTCGCCGCGGCTCCCGGAAACCGGGGTTCAGCCGCGCTCCCCGCACGTGGCGGGGATCAGGAGTGACGGCGGCGCTTGCGCTGCGTCGCGTTGCCGCTGGTGCCGTAAGCGGCGAGCAGATCGTTGACCGAGGTCCCCGCAGCATGAGCCCCGGAGTCCTCCTCGACCGGCTCCGGCTTGGGCGGCTCGGCCCTGCGCGCTGGGCGTTCCGGGCGGGCCGGTGTCGGGCGGGTCGGTGACGCCTGCTGCTTCACCCGCGGCCGCTGACGGGTGGGGGGATCCTCCAGCGGGACCTGGCCGGAGATCTGCGAGATCACCTCGGTCTGCTGGGTCGCGTCCGTCTTCGCCGCGCGCGCCGCCTGAGCTACCGGCTCCGCCTCGGGCGCCGTCGGCTGGGCGGCGGGGGAATTCGGTTTCGCCGGGCGCACATCGGGTTTCACCGGGGACGGCTTCGGCTTCGCGGTGATCGGGCGGCCCGGCGGCTGCGGCGCGGGGGTCTGCTGCGTGCCGGCCTGCTGCTCGACGCCCTGGGGAGGCGCAGCCTGCTGCTGGGTCGGCTGCGGCGCGGAGGTCCGCTGCGTCGCTTGCTGCACCGATACCTGCTGCGTCGATTGCTGCGCGCCCGGTGGCTGCGCGGAGGACTGCCGATTCTGGAGCTGCTGCGCGATGTTCGGCCTCGCGGCCGACTGCAGGTTCGGGGCCTGCTGGACGATCGATCCCTCGCCCTGCTCGCCCAGCGAGCGCACCCGGGTGGACTCGGCGCGCAGCGCGACCCGCTCGAACAGCACGTCACCGCCGACCACCTGCTCCAGCGTCGAGCGCAACCTGGCCAACTCGTCCTGCAGCGAGCGGATTTCGGCGGCCGATTCCTCGCGGGCCTGCCGACGGGCCTCCGCCTGGGCCTGCGCCTCGAACTCGCGCCGAGCGGCGACCTCTCGCTGCAGCTCGAGCTCGTAGATGCGCTGCCGGTCGGCCGCAGCCCGCTCGCCCTCGTTGACCCGGTCGCGCAGCCGGGACACCGCGAACGCACCGATCAGCGCGGACCACAGCGCCGCGACCAGACCGAGGCGCAGCAGCCTCGCGTCATCGCTGAGGACCAGAACCACGGTCGCTGCGGCTGCGAGCACGAGCGCACCGCCCCACAGGGCGGTCGATCGCCCCCAGGTGGATTCGGTTTCGGCGTTGCCCGGGTCCGACATGCCGCCACAGTACCGGTCGGTTATCGGTTCGAGACCTCAAGGTAGCCCGAACCGCATCCACATTGGTCGCGGCGATGGATGCTTCAGGACTCCGAACGGAGCAGTGCCGGCGAAATCACTCCGCGTCGTCCGGCTCGTCCGGGTCATCCGGGTTGCGCAGCACGTACTCCAGCCACAATCCCGCACCGACCAGCGCGGCGGCGCTGACCAGGCCGATGATCGCGGTGACGGTGTCCTGGCGGGCGGCTGCGACCACCTCGAGCATCGGCACCAGGTAGCCGAGCAGGCCCAGCCAGCAGCCGGCCATGATCGCGCCCGCCAGCGAGGACGCCTTCGCCAGCGCCACGGCCCGCGCGGCGGTCAGCGACTCGACGGGCTCGGTACCGGGCTTGCGCAACACGCGAGGGCGCAGCACGAGTGCCAGGACGACTTCGACCACCGCGATGAGGAGCAGCGTCGCCCCGGCGAAGACGGGAAGCGTCGGAAGCTCGCTGTAGCCGACACGGGCCAGCAGGTAGACCACGACGACGCCGACCAATCCGGCGGCGACCAGTTGTCCCGGCTGGGTGAAGCTCATCTGCTCAGTACGTCGCGGTGCCACAGCACAAGCATCCCACGCGGGCGTTCAGCGCAGGTCGAGGTCACCGCGAAAGCGCACGCCCGCGAGATCCGCAGCGGGCAGCGCGCCGAGCAGCTCGGCGATCCTGCCGTGCCCGGGCAGTTCGGCGGCGGGGTCGACGGCCAGCCACGGGATCAGCACCGTCGCCCGCGACGGCGTGCCCGGGTGCGGCAGCAACAGCTCCGGATCGTCGCTGGTCACGCTGTCCACGGCGACCACGTCGACGTCGAGGGTGCGCGGGCCCCAGCGCTGCTCCCGGAGACGTTCGGCCTCCTGCTCCAGCTGCTGCCCGCGGCGAAGCCAGCCCCAGGCGTCCACGCCGTCGTCCTCGGCGATCAGCACGGCGTTCAGGAAATCGGGCTGATCGGTGACTCCCCAGGGCGTCGTCTCGTACACGGGCGACACGGCCACCACAGCATCCCCGAGCCCCTCCGCGGCGAGCCGCAGGTATCCGAGCCGATCCCCCAGATTCGACCCGACGGAAAGAACGGCCCTACTCACAACGCCCTCCCGAGTGGTTCGCAGTTTTGCCTAAAACTGTCCGGACATTTCGGACGCCGAGGCCTGACAGTTCTAGGCAAAACTGTCACCGGCTACGCCGGGACGACCTGGCCGCGACCGCCTCTTCTGGAGCGGCGGATGGTGACCGCCACGTCCGCGAACTCGTGCGAGATCGGGGCGTCCGGCTTGTGGATGGTGACTTCCGCGGCGCTCACCGGTTGCTCGTTCATGATCGCGTCGGCGATCTCGGCGGCCACCGCCTCGATGAGGTCGCGCGACGGGCCCGCGACGATGTCGGCGGCCTGCTGGGCCAGCTCGCCGTAGTGCACGGTCTTGGTGAGGTCATCGCCCGCCGCCGCCTCGCCCAGATCGAGCCAGAGGGTGATGTCGACGAGGAAGTCCTGACCTTCCCGCTTCTCGTACTCGTAGACGCCGTGGTTGCCCCGGACACGGAGCCCGCTCAGCGCGATCCGGTCAGCCAATCGATGCTCCTCCGTCGCGCCAAGCCGCGGTGACCGCCACCGCGTCCAGCGAACCCCGCACGTCGTGCACCCGCACGCCCCACGCGCCGCGGTCGGCCGACAGCGCCGAGACCACCGCGGTCGCGGTCTCCCGGCCATCCGCCGGGCGCGGCGTGCCGCCCTCGGCGAGCAACCCGCCGAGGAACCGCTTGCGGGACGCGCCGACCAGAACCGGGAAGCCCAGGTCGACGAACACGTCCAGGCGGTGCAGCAGCTGCCAATCGTGCTGCGCCGTCTTGGCGAAGCCCAGGCCCGGGTCGAGCACGATCGCGTCCTCGGAGACCCCGGCCTTGACCGCCTGATCGATCTGGCGCAGCAGCTCCTCGCGCACCTCGCCGACCACGTCGTCGTAGACGGCGAGGCTGTTCATCTCGCGGCTGTGCCCGCGCCAGTGCATCAGCACCCACGGCAGTCCGGCCTCGGCCAGCACCGGAGCCATCTCGGGATCGGCCAGGCCGCCGGAGACGTCGTTGATCAGCGAGGCCCCCGCGGCCGCGGTCACCGAGGCGACCTCGGCCCGCGTGGTGTCCACGCTGACCGGCACGCCCTCGGCCACCAGCTCCCGAACCACCGGCAGCACCCGGTCGAGCTCGGTCGCCGAGTCGACCCGCTCCGAACCGGGCCGGGTCGACTCGCCACCGACGTCGATGATGTCGGCGCCCATCCGGCGCATCTCGACACCGTGCTCGATCGCGGCCGCCTGGTCGAGGTACCGCCCGCCATCGGAGAACGAGTTCGGCGTCACGTTGAGGATGCCCATGACCGCGCAGCGCGCGGGTGCGGGCAGTGCTGCGTGCATCAACGACCCCTGATCAAGGACAACGCTTCCGACCGCGACGACGCCGAGCTGCGGAAGATCCCCCGCACGGCCGAGGTAGTGGTCGTCGAACCGGCCTTGCGCACCCCGCGCATGCCCATGCACAGGTGCTCGGCGTCGACCACCACGATCACCCCGCGCGGCTCCAGCCTGCGCACCAGGGCGTCGGCGACCTGCGAGGTCAGCCGCTCCTGGACCTGCGGCCGCTTGGCGTAGAGGTCGACCAGCCGGGCCAGCTTGGACAGCCCGGTCACCCGGCCCTGCTCGTTCGGGATGTAGCCGATGTGGGCGTACCCGTGGAACGGCAGCAGGTGGTGCTCGCACTGCGAGTACACCGGAATATCGCGGACCAGGACGAGTTCCTCGTGCGCCTCGTCGAAGGTCTTGGACAGCACCTCGTCCGGGTCGGTGTACAGGCCCGCGAACAACTCGCGGTAGGCCCTGGCCACCCGCGACGGCGTGTCCTTCAGGCCGTCGCGCTCGGGGTCCTCACCGGCCGCGAGCAGCAGCTCGCGGATGGCGGCCTCGGCGCGGGCCTGGTCGAAATTCGGTGCTTGGAAAGAACCGTCGGGACGGGAGCCATCTCCCGCCCCGATCGGCTCGTCGACCGCGTTGGTCACTCTTGGTCCTCCACTGGCTTTCAGCGCCCGAACGGGCGCCGTGCCCGCCAGCTGTCAGCGGCCGCTGCCGCTGTTGTTGTCCTGGGAGTCGCCGCCCTCGGGCCGCGACTGCTCAGGCTGGGATTCACCCTGCTCCGGTTGCTGCCGCTCCCAAGAAGGCGTCCAGTTGTACTGCTGCTGGCTGCCTGCCTGGTAGTTCGAACCGGACGGATTGGTCGCCGGGGTCCACCCGGGCGGCGCACCGTAGTTCGGAGGCACCGCCGAGGGGGCCTGCTGGCCGGACTGCGGCTGCTGGATCTGCACGGTGCCCTGGTTGACCCCGGCTCCAGCGGGCTGCTGGTCCTGCTGCTGCGGCTCCTGCTGCGCGTCCTCCTGCGGCTGGGTGCCGTTCTGCACCGGTGCCGGAGCCGGCGTCGGGTCCTCCTTGACCGGAGGCCACGGCTCGCCGCGCTCCTTGGCCAGTTCACCAGGCGTCTTCACCGGCGGCTTGTCCGACGGGACGCGGTCGCCGAAGTCGTTGAACGCGGTGATCCGCGGCCGCTTCTCCACCCGGTCGAAGATCCGCTCCAGGTCCTTGCGGTTGAGCGTCTCCTTCTCGATGACCTCGAGCACCAGCTCGTCGAGGACGTCGCGGTAGGTGTTGAGCACCTCCCACGCCTCGGTGTGCGCGGCCTCGATGAGGCGCCGCACCTCCTCGTCGATCTCGTGCGCGACCTCGAGCGAGTAGTTCGCCTGCTGGCCGGCGGTGCGGCCCAGGAAGGGGTCGCCCTCCTCCTTGCCGTACTTCACCGCGCCGAGCCGGGCCGTCATGCCGTACTCGGTGACCATCGCGCGGGCGATCTTGGTCGCCTGCTCGATGTCGCTGGAGGCGCCCGTGGTCGGCTCGTGGAAGACCAGCTCCTCGGCGGAGCGGCCACCCAGCGCGAACACCAGCCGGCCGATCATCTCCGAGCGGGTCATCATGTCCTTGTCGTCCTCGGGGACGACGAGCGCGTGACCACCGGTGCGGCCGCGCGGCAAGATCGTGAGCTTGTAGACCGGCTCCAGGTCGGGCATGGCCCACGCCGCCAGCGCGTGCCCGCCCTCGTGATAAGCGGTGATCTTCTTGTCCCGCTCCGAGACGATCTTGCTCTTGCGGCGCGGACCACCGACCACGCGGTCGACCGCTTCCTCCAGCGCGGCACCGGTGATCAGCTGACCACCCTCGCGCGCCGTGAGCAGCGCGGCCTCGTTGACCACGTTCTCCAGGTCCGCACCCGACATGCCGACCGTGCGCTTGGCCAGGCCCTCCATGTCGACGTCCTGACCGACGGGCTTGCCCTTGGAGTGCACGCCCAGGATCGCGCGGCGACCGCGCAGGTCCGGCGCGGACACGGGGATCTGCCGGTCGAAGCGACCCGGGCGAAGCAGCGCCGGGTCCAGGATGTCCGGGCGGTTGGTGGCCGCGATCAGGATGATGCCACCGCGCGAGTCGAAGCCGTCCATCTCGACCAGCAGCTGGTTGAGGGTCTGCTCGCGCTCGTCGTGACCACCGCCGAGGCCCGCGCCCCGCTGGCGGCCGACCGCGTCGATCTCGTCGACGAAGACGATGCACGGCGCGTTCTGCTTGGCCTGCTCGAACAGGTCGCGAACGCGGGAGGCGCCGACACCGACGAACATCTCGACAAAGTCCGAACCGGAGATCGAGTAGAACGGCACGCCCGCCTCGCCCGCGACCGCGCGGGCCAGCAGCGTCTTACCGGTGCCGGGCGGGCCGTAGAGCAGCACGCCCTTCGGGATCTTGGCGCCGAGGGCCTGGTACCGGCCCGGGCCCTCCAGGAAGTCCTTGATCTCGTGCAGTTCCTCGACGGCCTCGTCGGCACCCGCGACGTCGCCGAACAACGTCTTGGGCATGTCCTTGGTCAACTGCTTGGCCTTGGACTTGCCGAAGTTGAGTACCTTGTTGCCGCCGCCCTGGACGTTGTTCATCATCCACATCAGCAGCAGCACGAGCAGGCCGATGGGGATCAGGTAGAACAGCATCTGCACCCAGACGGAGTCCTGGGTGACCTTGGTGTTCCAGTTCGAGATCTGCGCGTCCCGGATCTCGTTGACCAGCTGATCGGTGGCCCCGGCCGGGTACTGCGCGATGAGTTGGTTGCTGCCCTGGAAGCTCTGTCCGTCGTCGAGGGTCAGCCGGACCCGCTGCTCCTTGTCCTCGATGGTCGCTTCCTTGACCTTGCCCTGGGCGATCTGTTCCAGGGCCTGCGAGGTGGAGACGTCGTGGTAGGCACGAGTCTCGTCGAAGAGCACGCTGAACGCGTAGATCAACAGAAACGCTGTCAGGATCCACAGCAGCGGGTTGCGGAGCAGGCGCTTTCGGTCCATTCACTTGCGGCCGACGGGCGGCCTCGACCCTCCCTGACTGTCACTTTGGGTGACGGTTCTTGCGGGTGGATACCCACCGTCAACCCCTTCAGACCAGCGTACCGGCCGACGCGCGGGCACGACCATGCCGCGCCCGGCACAGGCGTCCAGCCTACTCGGACCATCCCACCCCGAGTGGGCGGGACGCCCGAACCGGACATCTCATCCGCCTCAGCAGCGACCGCCCGCACCGTCGGTGATGGTGTCGAGCTTCATGCCCCGGAGGTGTACACCTTCGGATCCAGGCTTCCGATGTACGGCAGATCACGGTAACGCTCCGCGTAGTCGAGACCGTAACCGACCACGAACTCGTTCGGGATGTCGAAGCCCACGTAGCGCACCGGCACGTCCACCTGCACGGCGTCCGGCTTGCGCAGCAACGTGCACACCTCCAGCGACGCGGGATTGCGGGCCTGCAGGTTCTTCAACAACCAGGACAGCGTCAGACCGGAGTCGATGATGTCCTCGAGGATCAGCACGTGCTTGCCCGCGATATCGCGATCCAGGTCCTTGAGAATGCGCACGACACCCGACGACGAGGTCGAGGAGCCGTAGGAGCTGACCGCCATGAACTCCAGCTGCGCGGGCTGCGGCAGGGCCCGCGCGAAGTCGGTCATGAACATCACCGCGCCCTTGAGCACGCCCACCAGCAGCAGATCGCCGCTGTTCGGGTAGTCCTCCTCGACCTGCTTTGCCAGCTCGGTGACCTTGTCCTTGATCTGCTGCTCGCTGATGAGCACAGAAGCGATATCGCCGTCGTACACGGCCCGGCTTCCCCTCTTGTCGGATCGACTTCTTCCCCAAGCTGGAGACCCGCCCCGGACGCGATGGTTCGGTGCCCCGTCAGCCGTTCGGCGGCTTGCGGCCCGCCGTCTCCACGTGAAGCCTGCCATGCGCCCGGCGGAGCACAAAGTCACCGGGCAGGGCGGGACCTCCCTGCCCGCGCCAGTTCGCCACAAGCGCATCGGCCTCCCGCAGATGCGCGTCGGTGAGCTCGCCGACGCCTTCCGACCGCAGCCAATCGCGCAGCACGCGACGCCGCACCGCGGCCGGAACTTCCTGCAATGCCACGGGATCCAGGCCTTCCGGGGCCCGGACGCGACGCAGCACCTCGGCCCCGATCACGTCCAGCGCGTCGGTGTCGTCCTGGAGCTGCCGGGCGGTCCGAGCGAGGGCTTCGGCGACCCCGTCCTGGAGCACTTCCTCCAGGAGCGGCAGAACTTCTGTGCGCAACCGCACACGGGTGAACTTCGGGTCAACGTTGTGCGGATCGCTCCACGGGACGAGTCCTTGCGCCCGGCAAGCCGCTTCGGTGGTCTCGCGTTGCACGCTCAGCAACGGCCGCACCCACGGCGGGTCGACCGGTCGCATCCCGGCGAGGGAGCGCGCGCCCGATCCCCTGCCGAGGCCGAGCAGCACCGTCTCGGCCTGATCGTCGAGGGTGTGCCCGAGCAGGACCGGCGAGCCCGCGGGCCGCTCCGCGCGCAGCGCCGCGTAGCGCGCCCGGCGCGCGGCGGCCTCCAGCCCGCCGGGTCCGTCGACCTCGACGGTCAGCACCTGGGCCGGGCAGCCGATCTCCGCGAGCTGCTCGACAGCCCGCGCGGCGACCTCGTTCGAGCCCACCTGCAAGCCGTGATCGACCACGAGCGCCTGCACCGCGACGTCGGAGCCCCGCCCCACGTGCACGGCGGCCGCCGCGAGCGCCAGCGAGTCGGCCCCGCCGGAGCAGGCGACCACCAGCGGCTCGCCCCGGTACTGCCGCGCCTCCCCGGACTCCAGAACCCGGCGCAACGCGGTCCGGGTGGCACTCACTGCGGGATCGGGCGGCATCCTCCCATTGTCGCCCGTCCGCCTCCTGCGCCTGCCAGGGCACAGTTCTGCCTAAAACTGTGACCCTCCGGAGCCCGAAATGTCCGGACAGTTTCAGAATGCGGCGGAGCCGCATGCGGTGCGGGACTCAGCTCGCGCCGCGGCGGGTTCTCAGACGCCGTCGGGCGAGGACAGCCGCGACGCCGCGTAGGCCGCTACTCAAGGAGCGGATCCCGCAGCCCGGCGGCGTCTGAGGTTCCGCTCCCGGCACCGCCACGCAAACCCCAAACTGAAATGTCTCCTTAGGCAGAACTGTCAATCAGCCGTGGACCCGGGTGATCCAGGTTTCCGGGTCGGTGATCTCCGGCCTGGTCGGGAGGTTCTCCGGGCGGGCCCAGACCGCGTTGAAGTCCGCCATTCCGACGCGGTCGATGACGTGGCGGGTGAAAGCGGCGCCCTGGGCGTACTGCTGGATCTTGGCGTCCACGCCGAGCAGGCTGCGCAGGATCCGATCCAGCAGGCCACCGCCGTTGCGGCGGTCGGTGAACCGCGAGCGGATGGTCGCCACGTTGGGCACGACCTGCGGCCCGACCGCGTCCATCACGTGGTCGGCGTGGCCCTCCAGCAGCGTGGAGATCGCGATCAGGTGATCGAACGCCGCCCGCTGCTCCGGCGTCTGCAGCAGCTCCAGCACGCCGAGCACACCCGGGCTGGAGTCCGCGCTGTTCGAGCGCGACCGGGCCTCGCGCAGCACGTGCGGCAGCTTGGTGAGCAGTTCTCCGGTACCGCCCTCCAGCTGCGTGAAGAGGCGCCCGAGGCTCTCGGCGAAGTGCTCGCGCAGCCAGGGGACGGCGTTGAACTGCAGCCGGTGGGTCGACTCGTGCAGGCAAACCCACATCAGGAAGTCGTCGACGGGCACGCCCAGCGCGCGCTGAGCGGCCACGATGTTCGGCGCGACCAGCAGCAACCGGCCGCGCTGGCCGGGCGTGCGGGACTGCCCGTAGGGATCGAACTGGCCGAGCACCTTGCCACCGAGGTAGGCCAGCACCACGCCGGCCTGCACGCCCCCGCTGCGGGCGCTGAGCTGTCCCAACAGGTCGTCGCCGTGCAGCCCCTCCGAGTCGGCCGCGGACATCGCCGCGCCGGTGAGCTCGGAAAGGCCGAACGCGGCGCCGCGCACCCAGGCCGGGCGATCCACCACATCGCCCTCGGCGATGGGCAGGTCACGGCCGAGACCGGTGGTCTCCCGGACGTGCGATTCGGCCTCGACGCTGAACCGCCGCAGCGACCGGACGGCGTGCTCGGCTTCCTCCCGCGGCACCTCCGGCCCCGGGCGCATCAGTCGCACGGCCGTCCCG
The DNA here is from genome assembly GCF_039531955.1 of Saccharopolyspora halophila. Lineage (NCBI taxonomy): Bacteria > Bacillati > Actinomycetota > Actinomycetes > Pseudonocardiales > Pseudonocardiaceae > Saccharopolyspora > Saccharopolyspora halophila. The sequence continues at coordinate 44,069 of NZ_BAAARA010000003.1, read as the reverse complement.
ACGGCGACGTTCCAGTCCAGCGCTCGCGGCCCGGCCTCCCCCGCAGGGGACGGCGAAAGGGTGGGTGTCCCGGCGTTCACGCCACCGACGGTACCCGCGACGGATCGTTATCGGCAGCCGCAAGAACGGAGGGTGTCGGCGATTTCGTCGAGGGCCGGACGAGCCTGGCTCGCCGAAGTTCCGTTGGAGATCATGGCGAAGACCAGTTGGCGCCCGTCCCGGGTGACGACCGTGCCGGCCAGGCTGTTGGCGCCGTCGAGCGTGCCGGTCTTGGCTCGCACCCAGCCCTGCCCGTCCGACCCCTGATAGCGGTCCTCCAGGCTGCCGCTGCCGCCCGCGATGGGCAGTGTGGGCAGCAGCGCGCGCAGCTTCGACGCCTGTTCGGAGACCTCGCCGTCGGCGTTCGCGGGCCGGGCGACCTCGTGCATCAGCTCGCCGAGCAGCTTCGGGGTCACCCGGTCCTGCACGGACAGGCCGCTGCCGTCGGACATCGTGCTGGAACCCAGGTCGAAGCCGTTGCGCCGGAGCACCTCGCGAACCGCCCGCACACCGCCCGCGAAGGACGGCTCCTCGCCGGTGGCGATGGCGACCTCGCGGGTCAGCGTCTCGGCGAGCACGTTGTCCGAGTGCTGCATCACCGCGTCCACCAGCCGGTAGACCGGCGCGGAGTGCACCTGCCCGAGCACCTGGGCGTTCGCCGGAGCCGAGGCCTTCGAGACGGGCCCGTCCGCGCCCAGCCGATCGGCGAGTTCCTGCCCCGCCTGCAGCGCCGGGGTCTGCGAGCGCGGGCTGACGTCCTCGCTCGGGTCGGCGCGACCTCCGTCGAGCATCACGGGCTGGATCGGCGAGTAGTACCCGGCCGCCACGTCCTCCGGCAGCCAGCCCGGTGCGGTGGACGGGCCGGAGTACCGATCGGTGTCCACCGAAACCGAGGTCACGTTGCCACCGGTCGCCTTCTTGACCTGCGCGACCAGGTCGTCGAGCCGGGGCGCGCCCGGGTACACCGATTCCTGGTCCCCGGAGAGCTTGGACAGCGTCGGATCGCCCCCGCCGACCAGCACCACGCTGCCCGGCTGACTGCCCCGCACGACCTTGGTGGTCAAGCGCTTGTGGTGGTCCATGGTCAGCAGCACGGCGCTCATCGCCAGCAACTTGCCGGTGGAGGCGGGCATCATCGCGGTGCCGGGAGCGCGACGCCACAGCTCCTCACCAGTGCGGCTGTCCAGCACGACACCGCCGAGCGTGCCCAAGGCCGGGTCGGAGGCCGGGCCGGACAGCGCCTGGCCGATCCCCGACTCGCTCGGCATCGGTGCGTCCCGCCCCAGCGGCTTGATCGCCGGATCGCTCAGCCGCACCGGCGCCGGAGGCGCGGCGATGTCCGCGGTGAAGAACCCGGGACCGAACACGATGCCCGCGCCGAGCAGCACCACCGCCGCGATGGCCACCCCGAGCAGGCCGCGGCGGCGCCTCGGACGCGCCGTGTCCTGCGCCGAAGCCGGTTCCGGCTCCGGAGGGATGTGCGTCGGAGCGGCGCGAGCGTCCGGCTCCGCGGGAGCCGCCATACCGGCGAAGTCAGCCGGATTCGCGACCGGGCGATCCGGCTGCCGCGGCCGGGCCGCCGGGGGCGGCGCGGCGAGCCCGGCGAAGTCGGAGGCCGACGCCGGGCGCGGGCCGTCGAAGTCCGGTCGTCGGAATTGCTGGGTCTGCTCGGAGTCCGGCGGCGTCGCCTCGCGCAGTTCCCTGAGGTCGGAGGCCTCGATCCGGGACGTCTGCTCAGCGGGGGACTCCGCAGGAGCTTCCGCCGCCACGCGCGGGATCCGCTGGGTCTGCTCGCTCGGTCGCTCGGGCTCGGCTCGTTCGGCGGGTGCTTCGACCTTCGGGATCAGCTGGGTCGACTCGGTCGCCGATTCCCGCTGCTCGCTCGGTGCCGGGCCGTCGTCGGTGACCCGGGCGATCCGTTGCGTCCGCTCCGCAGGAGCCTCCGGAGCGATGCCGTCGCTGCTCGGAGCGGCCGCGGCGCCGGAGGACGCGTCCGGTTCGGAATCCTCGGGCGATGCCGGCTCGGCGACGGCCTCCGGAGCGGATTCGGCCTCGGCGCGTTCGGCATCGGCTTCCTCTGCCGACTCGGATTCCCGGGTGCGCTCGGATTCTTCGGCTGGTTCGTCGGAGGTCGCCGCGGCCGCGGAATCGGCCGATTCGTCGGTTGATTCATCCGCGGAATCGGAGGATTCCCCCGCTTTTTCGGGTACCTCCGATTCGCCGGTGGGTTCTTCGACCCGGCCCGCTGCCGATTCGCCTTCGGTTTCCTGCGCCGGTTCCGCTGCCGATCGGTCGGCAGGTTCGCCTGCGGGTTCGGCCGGGGACTCATCACCGGAATCGTCGGTGGAATCCGATTCGGCCACACCGGGACGCTCCTCGCCCGCGCCGGTGGGTTCTTCGGCGTCGTCCGCGCCGGAGCCGGATTCCGCAGCCGTTGATTCGCCGGACGCCGATTCCCCGGATGCCGATTCCCCGGATGCCGATTCCCCGGATGCCGATTCGACGTGTTCGGACGCCTCGGTGGTGCTCTGCTCAGCGCGCTGCGCCGCATCGCCCTCGGTCGGCGCCGGGTCAGCCCTCTCCTCCGATGGAGCCGATTTCGCCTGGCCAACGCCGTTCAGCTCGGCGTTCTCCGGCTCTGCGTTCGCCGGCTCGGCGGGCGCAGCGGTCTCGCCGGTGGAGTCGTCCGCAGCGGGCTCGGCGGACTCGCTCGCGTCCGTCTTCCTCGCTTCCTGCGCCGCGCCCTGGGGCTGCGCGAGGTCCCCGGTGACGATCCTCGCCGTCGCGGCCCCGGATACCGCAGTGCGCGAATCCGCCTCGTCAGCATCGGCTCCCGAAGCATCCGCGGACGTCTCGGCGCCGCGCTCGGCCGACTCGCCGTCCGAATTCGCGGCGCCCTGGTTCGCCGGACTCGACGCGCCGGCATCCGCGTCGCTCGACTCCGCGTCGCTCGACTCCGCAGCGTTCGACTCCGCAGCGTTCGACTCCGAGTCGTCCGACGCGGGGAAATCCGATTCGGCCGTTCCCGCATCGCGCGGCTCAGCTGCGCCCGCATCGCCGGGGTCCGGTTCCGCCCCATCCGATTCGGTCGATCCGGTTTCCGATGCACCGGAAGCTCCGTCAGCGCCGTCCTGCTCGGCGGTCTCCTGCTCAGCGCCGTCCTGCTCGGCGGTCTCCTGCTCAGCGGTCTCCTGCTCAGCGGTCTCCTGCTCAGCGCCGTCCTGCTCAGCGGTCTCCTGCTCAGCGGTCTCCTGCTCAGCGGTCTCCTGCTCAGCGGTCTCCTGCTCAGCGGTCTCCTGCTCAGCGGCCTCCTGCTCAGCGGCCTCCTGCTCGGCGGCCTCCTGCTCGGCGACGTCCTCCTCGGTGCCGCCCTGCTCGGCGACGTCCTCCTCGGTGCCGCCCTGCTCAGCGACCTCCCGCTCGGCGGCCTCTCCCCCGGAGGCGCCCTGCTCGGCGATGGCCTCCTCGGCGGCGCCCTGGCCAGCCGTGGCCTGCTCGCCGACCTCCCGGTCACCAGCGTCCTGATCAGCCGAACCGCTCCCAGCGGAGTCGTCCCCGGCCTGCGCCGCTGATTCGTCCGGTTCCGCGACCTCGCTCGGCTGCTCCGCCGCAGCGGGCGCGGGCTCGTCATCGGGCATCGAGGCTGCGGCGGCAGCGGCGCCACCGCTGCTCACGTTGGGAACGGCATCCGTAAGCTCGCCGAGGCTGCCCGCCACGCGCCGGTTCGCGCCCGGCGCGTCCGCAGGCTCCTCGAGCGTGCCGGCGACGCGTTGGGTGGCCGCCGAGACAGCTGTGTTCTTGCTCTCACTCGAGTCGGATCTCGCCTGCTCACCGGAATCCGGGGAGTCGGCATCGCCGCGATCGGACGAATCGGGCGCGGGCGGGGTGTCCTCCGACGTCGCGGCCGCCGAACTCGCCGAGTCCGCTGCTTCGACGTCGGCTTCGGCCGCCGCATCCCCGCTGTTCTGGGGTTCGGGCACGTGCTCCTCCTCGATGGCAAGTCAGATTGCCAGACTGCGACCTCCCGCACTGCGGTGGGGCCCGACCACCCATCGTGGTCCACACTAGAACGAGGTCGCGCGCGCGAGCGGGCGACTGCATCCGACGCAAGACGAGTGAGGAACCGCGTGGACTTCGACGTCACGATCGAGATCCCCAAGGGGAACCGGAACAAGTACGAGATCGACCACGAGACGGGACGCATCCGCCTCGACCGGACTCTGTTCACCGCCACGCAGTACCCGGCCGACTACGGGTTCATCGAGCACACGCTCGGCGAGGACGGCGACCCGCTGGACGCTCTGGTGCTGGTGCAGGAGCCGACCATTCCGGGCTGCCTGATCAAGTCGCGCGCCATCGGCATGTTCCGCATGCGCGACGAGAAGGGCGGTGACGACAAGGTCCTCTGCGTGCCGTCCGACGACCCGCGCCAGGAGCACCTGCGGGACATCCACCACCTCGCCGAGTTCTACAAGCTGGAGATCCAGCACTTCTTCGAGGTGTACAAGGACCTGGAGCCGGGCAAGAGCGTGGAAGGCGCAACGTGGGTTGGCCGTGCCGAGGCGGAGGCCGAGATTCAGCGCTCCTACGAGCGCCAGAAGGAACAGGGCCACTGAAGGCTTGCAACTCGCCCGCGGGCGAACCCGAGAAGACCCTCCACGCAGCAGCGCGGGGGGTCTTTTCACATCCTGGGCCGAGCAATCCCCAAGCTGTGCACAGTTATCCCCACACCTGTGGATAACTGTGCACAACTCATGTGGACAACCCGCCGCTCCCGGGGCGGCGCAGCGCGTGCCTGCCGTACCCACCACCCGGGGACGGACGCCGATTTTGCTGCTGAAACCAGCGCAGCGCGGTCCGGGTCCTGGCCACTGCGCGCCTGCGCAGCAGGTACCTGCGCACTGCTGGGGCCATCACCCCGACGCACCCCGCCAGCACCGCGGTCATCAACAACCACGTCATGCCACTCCTTCCTCGCACCAGAGGGAGTGCGCAACCCGGGCGGGAATGACGCGACGGAAGCGGGAGACCACACCAACGGCCCAATGCCGTCCGGCACGGCACCGGGCGGCCACGGGCACCTCGCGATGTCCGGTGCCCCGGAGTCGCGTCGCTGCCGAGCGGGCTGCGCCGCGTGCCGCCGACGAACCCCAGGACTCCGCAGAGCCGGGTCGGCTCGCACCGTCGTTGCGCCGACGTCCGATTTCTCCACGCAGGAGCAGGTTCCCGGCATCGCAACAGCGCCGACGCGGACTTTCGTTGCTTCGCAGGAGTTTCCACCGCGACCGAGCTGCCGAGCCCGCTGTCGGCGACCGGTTCCGCGAACCTCAGGCGCGTGGGCACCGCGCGCCGCGCACGTGAAACACGTTGCGCGAACAACGAACCCGCTTCGCAGCGGAACCGCACCGCCAGGAGCGCGCCCGAAAACGCGCTGAAGGGCACCCTCCGAGCGGAGGGTGCCCTTCAGCTGTGGTCGCTCAGGGGATGCCGCGGTCAGCGGCGGCATCGCTAGGGGGTTTCGGCGGGCCTCCGCATGCCCACGGGGTGGCTGCGGAGTGCTGGGGGTTTCCGCCGGTCGAGATCAGTTGCCGAGCTGGGTGGCTCCGCCGAGCGGGCCGTGGCTGACCAGGCCGGTCACCTGGTCGACCGGGGAACCGGACTTGCCGACCGGCAGGTTCTCGGTCACGCCTCCGAGCGCGTCGCCACCGACGGGCAGGCCACCGACCGGGGAACCGGACTTGCCGACCGGCAGGTTCTCGGTCACGCCTCCGAGCGCGTCGCCGCCAACGGGCAGGCCACCGAGCGGGGAACCGCCACCGAGCAGGCCGCTGACGGGGTCGCCGCCGCTGCGGCCCATGGGGACGTGGGTGCCCGCGTTCTCCACGACGCCGCCCACGGTGTCGCCGACGACGTTGGTCGACGGCAGCTGCCCGGGCTTGGACTGCGGAGTGGCCACCGGCTCCAGGTTCTCCAGGCTGCCGACCAGGCTGGTGGGCAGGGCGCCGTCCACCGCGCCGGTCTTGCCGACCGGGAGGTCCCCGGCGACCGGCAGCTGGCCGACGGTGTTGGTGACCGGGCCGGCCACGTCACCCGCACCGGACTTCGACGCGGGCAGCGTCTGACCCGAGGTTGCCTGACCGATGGTCTCGACGACCGGCTTGAGAACGCCTGCCGCCGGGGTGGAGCCCAGCGCATCCGTGACCGGGTCAGCCGACCGACCGGAGAGCTGCTGGTCCAGCGGGACCACGTCGCCGACCGTCTTCTGCGCCGAAGCCAGGGTTCCGGCGGCGTGGAAGGCCGTGTTGGCCACGCCGTTGTCCGTGGGCAGGGAAGCCGGCAGCTCGGGCTCCCCCGCGGCGACGGCGGGGCTGGCCATGCCGACGGCGCCGACGCCACCGGCCGCCAGTACAGCGGCCGCCGTGGTAAAGGTGCGCTTCATCGAAATGCTCCTCTCTGCACAGGCCGTGTCCTGTGCGCCCGCCGGAGATTACGGATCAGACACCCACCACTATTCAGTGATCACCCAGCCGCGAAAATTAGACGGTGAGTATTCAGTTCCCGAGTCCAGTGATTCCACTTTCGAGGGATGCGCTACCCGGTTGATTACTGCGCGAGCCGATCCGCGACTGCGGAAGGCAACCGTCCGATTCGCTCGGCGCGCAACGCCTCCACGGCTTCGGCGAATTCCGCGTAGGCCTCGCGCTCCTCGGAGAATCGGCGGTAGCGCCCCACCCGGAGCTCGACCGACTCGTACTCGCGCTCCAGGGCGTCGGCGATCTGCTGCCACGCGGCACTGCGATCGCGGTAGTTGGCGTACCCGGCCAGCGCGGCAGACAGCGCCACGAGCAGGCTCAGCCCGACAGCGAAGAACGCGACGTCGGCGATCGAGGTGGCCGTGGCGGTCACCGTCGCGGCGATGATCGAGCCACCGATGACCACGGTCTGCAGCACCTGGTCCTTCCAGCGATCCCGGCGGGCCTCGGCGCGGTAGCGCTCGATGAGCTCGGGAAGCTGCGCGCGGTAGCGCTTGTGCGCGTCGAGCAGATCTCCCGTGGCCAGTTCGTCCAGAAGTTGTTCGCGGTGGGCGCTTTCCAGCGCGCGCAGTTCGGTGTCCACCGCGCGGACTCTAAAGTGCTGCCGGTACACGAACGCTGCCGCCACGCCCGCCGAGACGATGGCTATCGCGAACATCACCAGCACGACGGGCAGCGGCACGGGTAAAGCCGCCAGCAGCACTCCCAAGACGACGACGAGCAGGTTGCCCGGGCCGGCCCAGGTCCACAGCAATCGCTGCACGATCCGAGCCCGGTACAGCTCCTCGGACCGCTCCGCGATCCGGCGCTCCCAGTCCCCCTGCTTCCGGTCCTCGGCAGCGAGCACTCCGCCGCCGACGATTCCGGGCGTATCCACTCGCTCCATCACATCCGGTCCTTCCAGCGCGTTAGTGAGATCGAAGTGGCTCCTGGAGTTCTACGACAATCGACCAGCAGGGTGATACTTGACTCGGCCAATCGGCTGGTTATCGGCTGCTCCGAGTGATCGTCGCTGGGTCCCCATGCCCTCGGCGATGGAATACCCGGCAGTGATAACAGCGAGTGGTGCGATGCCGAGCCCGGCGTCCAGGTCGTGCCACTGTGGCAGCGTCGTCGCGACACCGGTCAACCGGGTCGGCGACCGGCGACGCGACAACGCCGCAGTGCGCTGGAATTCGGTTTTTCGATCAGGAATTCGCGGACTCGCGGGGCCAATCGGTCAACGCCTCCGGATCACCGTAGAAACGCACCGGATCAACCGGCTCGCCCTCGATGTCGACCTGGAAGTGCAGGTGCGGACCGGTGGAATTGCCGCGGTTTCCCAACGTCGCGACGAGCTGCCCGGATTCGATCTCCTGGCCCTTCGCGACGAGGGTCTCGTGGACGTGCCCGTACGTCGTGACGGTCCCGTGACCGTGGTCTATTCGGACCCACAGGCCGTAACCGGAGGCGGGCCCGGAATCGACCACGGTGCCGCCGGAAGCCGCGCGGATCGGGGTGCCGACCTCGTTCGCGATGTCGACGCCGTTGTGCATCGCGCCCCACCGCATGCCGAACACGCTGCTGATCTCCCCCCGAGTCGGTGCGACCCAGGGATTCGAGCTCTTCGCCGGTTCCCCGGACTCGGCCGCGGGGACCTTCGCGGCCGTCGCCGGGGCGGGTTCCTCCGCGTCCCGCTGGGCATGCTGCACACCGGAGGCACCGGCGGACGCGGTGCCCGCGAACAGCCCGGCTGCGAGCAACAATCCGAGCACACCGCTGTTTGCTTTTCGTCCTGACAAGGCCATCGCAATTTCACTCCTGCCACCGCCCGGCCTCGGCCGGTGCGGCTCGGATGAATTCCTTGGCGGGCACCGGGAATTTCGGGCCGGTGTCCGGGGCAGCCCGGAATGAGTCCAACCGAGCGCACCGGAGTTCGCATTCGGAGAAATCGATGGCGCGAATATGTTTAGGCGGCGAGAGTTGGTCCAATAGGACCATGCGGACGATCCGCCACACGATGGGCGCCGAGCACGGAGGGTCCGCAGTGGCCACGATTCCGGTGAACGCGGTTGGCTGGACCATTCCCGTCCCGGGGACCGCTAACCCAACGTGCAGGGGCTCGCCGAGCGGCGATGAAGACGACAAACCACCCGCTCGAAGTCACCCGATCAGGTGGATCTTTGGCCGTTGCCGGGTTCCTAGGGTTGTCTCGGCGGCAACGAGAGGAGCGGGACGTGGAGCGGATCGAGACGCGCGCGGTGCACGGCGGCGAGCGGCGACCGGGACCCGAGGGCTCGGTGGTCTACCCGATCTACCAGGGCACGGTCTACTCGGTGCCCGCGGACACCGACTACCACGACATCCGCTACCACCGGCTGAACTCCACCCCGTCGCAGCACTACCTGCACGACAAGCTGGCCGCGCTGGAGGGAGCGGAAGCGGCCCTGGCCACGGCATCCGGGATGGCAGCCATCTCCACCGCGCTGCACAGCGTGCTGCGCGCCGGTGATCACCTGCTGGTCGGCGATTGCCTCTACGGCGGGACGCACGACCTGATCACCCGGCACGCCGCGGACTTCGGCTGGAGCTACACCTTCATCGACCCGAACCGCCCGGACACCTGGGCCGCCGCGCGCCGGCCGGAGACCAGAGCGGTGCTGGTCGAAAGCATCACCAACCCGCTGGTCCGGGTCGGCAGGCTGCCCGAAGTGGCCGAGTTCGCGCGCGCCGAGGGGCTCGTCTCGCTCATCGACAACACCTTCGCGACCCCGGTGAACTTTCGCCCGATCGAGGCCGGTTTCGACTTGGTCCTGCACAGCGCGACGAAGTACCTCAACGGGCATTCGGACCTCGTCGCGGGCGCCATCATCGGCCGGGCCGACCACGTCGAACGCGCGCGCACCACCGCCAACCACCTCGGCGGCAGCCTCGACCCGCACGCCGGTTTCCTGCTGGCCAGGGGATTGAAAACGCTCGCTCTGCGCGTGCGGGCGCAGAACGCGAACGCGCAGGCCCTGGCCGAGCACCTCGCCGCGCACCCGGCAATCGCGCAGACCAACCACCCGGGCCTCGCCTCGCACCCGGACCACGAACGGGCCGCGGAACTGCTCAACGGCTGCGGCGGGATGCTCAGCTTCCGCCCGCGCGGTGGCGAGGTCGCGGCCGCGAAGCTCATCGAGGCGCTGCAGATCCCCTACGACGCGCCCAGCCTCGGCGGCGTCGAATCCCTGATCACCCGCCCCGCGGCGACCTCGCACGCGGGAATGGACCCGGCGGACCGGGAAGCCCTGGGCATCACGGACGACCTGGTCCGGGTCAGCGTAGGGGTGGAGAGCGCGGACGACCTGATCGACGACTTCGATCGAGCGCTGCGCTCCTGCTGACCGTTGGCGAGTTGTCGCATTCGGGGTTGGGTTGGTCGGACCGGTGGGTAGCGTCGACCGCGTGATTCTGGGTGGGCCGTTCGAATCCGCCGGTCAAGCCGACGAGATCGCCGATGTCGACGACGACCACGACGAGATCGTTCCGCGAATCCCGAAGGACGGCTCGTGGGTAGCGCCCACCGACGTCGAGCGCGAGCTGCTCGAGCACCTCCGGGGCGAGAACATCCCGGCCTACCTGCGGTTGATCGCGGCGGTCGGCGGTTACCAGCCGGTACCGCTGGCCCGGACGCACCGCAGCCCGGCGAGACGGCTGCCGCTGACCACCGAGCTCCCCGACGGCCGGACCGTCACCCGCCTCTACACCCAGGACGTGCTGCCGCGCCCGCATCCGCACGTGGTCTACGAGTACGTGACGCTGCGCTCGCTGGCCGACGTGCTCGGCTCCGAGGTCGACGTTCTGGCGATCAACCCGGAAACGCCGTGCGAGCTGTACCTGCCGGTCGACGACGCCGAGCGGGCGCGCTGGCGGAGAGCGCACGACGCGTGCTTCGCCCCGGACTTCACCAACCACCGCCTGATCACCCGGCACGGCGGAACCGAGGACACCGACCTGCTGCACGGGCTGGCCTGCGGCGCGCACCTGTGCTTCACCAACGGCGACGCGTGGAACACCCTGGACTGGCACGGGTCCGGCTACAGCGCCGAGGTCCAGCGGCTGGATCAGTGGTGGGGCGTGCAGCACCGGCAGGACTGGGTCGAGTTGCAGAACCGGTTGCTGCACTGCGACGTCAGCACGTCCGATTGGGATTTCGTGCTGAGCCTCCGAAACTTCCTGGCGGACAGCGACGGACCGCGCGTGGACCCGCAACGCTGGCGGGAGCGCGTGGACACCACGATCCGCGGCAACATCGCCGCGCACATCCCGGGGGCCGACACCGAGCCCGGCGAGAGCCCGGACGTGGACGCGCTTTCCGCGACGTTGCGCGATCTGGTGGGCAAGATTCTGCGCTACGAGGCGCGGTTTCGCGCGGACGAGCTGCTTCCCCCGGACGGGTACGTGCGCACGGTGGCGGCCTGGGACCTGGGCCGCGCGTCGAAGATGGCCCGCTGGGGCCGCGGCGCCCGCTACGCCTCCGCGCAGGAGATGTACTGCGCGCTGGAGCTGACCGCGCGGGAGGCCCGATCGCGCTACGAGTCATGGCAGGAGTTCTCGGCCGGATACGTCCTGGGGCGCTGCCTGCACTTCGACGAGGAGGCTTTCGGCGACTGGTACACCGAGGTGCTGCTGTCCCACCGGGTCCTGCTCACCGAGCGGGACAGCCCCTGGCTGACCGTCCCCTTCCGCTAGGCAACGTGGCAGTTTTGCCTAGAACTGTGAGCCTTCGGCGCCCGAAATGTCCGGACAGTTTTAGGCAAAACTGTCACCACCGCCGCGCTAGGAGGCCGGGGCGAGCCAGAGGCCGGTGAGCGCGTCGACCAGCTGGTCGGCGGTCTGCTGCCAGCTCAACCTCGCGGACCCTTCGGCGATCGCCCGCTCCTGCTCCGCGCACATGTGCACCATCAGGTGCCGGGTCATGTCGTTGCGCGCGACCTTGGCGGGGAGCGGAAGGTCCGGCAGGCAGGCGTTGAGGCCGTCCATGATGCGCTGCAGCGTTGGCTGGGCCAGGGTCTCCTCCACCACCAGCGGCCGCAGCGCGGGATCGGTCATCAGCTGCGTGGTGAATCGCGCGAGCGTGGAATCCCGCGACGACGCGTGGTAGTCGGTCGCCGGCCGCACCAGGCAGCTCACCCAGTCCCGCACGGAATCGGTTCGCACGCTCCCGAGCATCTCGGCCCGCCGACGTTCGACGGGTTCGGCGTGTTTGCGCACGATGGCCACCAGCAGGTCGGCCTTGGTGCCGAAGTGGTAACCGACCGCCGCGTTGTTGCCCTGGCCCGCCGCCTCGCTGATCTGCCTGTTGGACACGGCGAACACGCCCTGCTCGGCGAACAACCGCTCGGCGGCAGCGAGGATCCGCTGCCTGGTCACCTCGGCCCGCTCGGTCCTCGCGTTCGCTGCGTTCATGATCACTACCCCGGCCAACATTAAGTCACTTGACTTACCAAGACTACTCCCGCAGGTCAGCCGAACCAAACCGGAGTGGCACTACACTGCGTGGACCCGATCTAGGAGGATGCCATGTCCGAATCTCCCGAGGAGGTCGTCCTCTACTGGCGCCCGGGTTGCCCGTTCTGCACGAAGCTCCGCCTGAGCCTGTTCGGGTCGAAGCTGCGGGTGCGGCAGGTCAACATCTGGAAGGACCCGGCCGCGGCCGCCTACGTCCGCTCGGTCGCCGACGGCAACGAGACGGTGCCGACCGTGGACGTGGCGGGGAAGGCGCTGGTCAACCCATCCCGGAGGCTCCTGATGCGAACCGTCCGGGAGCGCGCTCCGCACGCGTTGACCGGCTAGGAGCCGCCCGGGAGGAGCCTGACCCCCGAGCGGCTCCACCGCGTTTCTCAAGCGGGCGCCAGCAGCGCCGCGTAGCGCTCCAGGTCTACGTTGCCACCACTGATGATCACGCCGATGCGCTTCCCCCGCAGATCGTCGGGGAGGTCGCGGGCCGCAGCCAGCCCCAGGCACCCGGTCGGCTCCACGACGATCTTCAAGTAGCTCGCGAACAACCGCATCGCCTCGACGAGCTCGTCGTCGGAGGCGGTCAGCACGTCGTCGACGTCCCGCCGGATGACCTCGAAGGTGTGCGCACCGAGCTGCTCGGTCTGCGCCCCGTCGGCGATCGTCCGCGGCGTGTCGATGCGCACGATCTCGCCGCCGCGCAGCGACCGCCGCCCGTCATCGCCCGCCGCGGGTTCGACGCCGTAGACCCGGCACCGCGGGGACAGCGCCCGGGCCGCGAGCGCGGAGCCGGACAGCAGGCCACCCCCGCCGAGCGGGACGAACAGCGCATCGAGCTCGCCGACCTCGTCGAACAGCTCCTTCGCCGCGGTTCCCTGCCCGGCGAGCACGTCGGGGTGGTCGTAGGGCGGGATCAGGGTCAGGCCCTCCTCCTCGGCGAGCGCCCGGCCGATCTCCGCCCGATCCTCGGCGTAGCGGTCGTAGCCGACCACCCGTCCGCCATACCCCTTGGTCGCCGCCACCTTCGCCGCAGGAGCGTCGTGCGGCATCACGATCGTCGCCCGCACGTCGAGCAACCGCGCGGCCAGCGCGATCGCCTGCGAGTGGTTGCCGGACGAATAGGTCACCACCCCGGCCTCCCGCTGCCGGGCGCTCAGCCGGGAGACCGCGTTGAACGCGCCCCGGAACTTGAAAGCCCCCATCCGCTGGAAGTTCTCGCACTTGAACAGCACCCGTGCGCCGACCACCTCGTCGACGATCCGGGAACCGAGCACCGGCGTGCGATGCGCGTACCCCGCGATCCGCCCGGCCGCGTCGACAACATCGGCAAAACTGGAAACCATCGGCCACCTCCGCGATCGAGCACACCGCATCCGCCTCGCCCCCGCCAGGGCCAATGCGCGGAAGCCGGACCTCGTGGGCCCACGAAAAGACCGGTCACCTTCCGAGCGGAAGGTGACCGGTCCTGGGAGAGCCGCCTGGGGGAGTCGAACCCCCGACCTACGCATTACGAGTGCGTCGCTCTGACCGACTGAGCTAAGGCGGCAGCGCACATTCGAGTGTAGCGGGCCATTCCGGACGACTTCCGCAGGGGCCTCTCCGGGCAGGGGTCTTCCTCACCTGCGATTCCTCCCGGGCCGAACACTTCGAGTTCGTCACCCGTCACCGGCGGGCAGTGTGATCGTTGCTACTTTCAGCAGAAGTAGTGATGCACACCACGCGATTCGAGGGGATCGACCGATGCGCGCGTTCCGCCGCTTCAGCGCCTGCGCCGCAGTGACGCTGGCCATCGCCGGCTTGTCGGCGCCGGCTGCGCTGGCGCAGTCCGACTCCGAGATGCCCACGACGCCGCGTCCGCATCCGGCCGATCCCGACCAACCACCGGGCCGCGTCTTCCCGGACGTGCCCGGGCCCGTCCGGGCGCAGGCCGGGACGATGCTCGGCATCGTGCGGTTGCTGCCGCGCAGCGTGCCCGGGGAGTCGATCTACAACGTCCCGGAGTTCGAGAAGACGCTGCCGAAGCACTCCGCGGTCGAAGCGGGCATGGGACGGGCCGTGGCGCAGGTCGACTCGGAGTCCTACTTCGCGCACGAGCACGCCACGGCCGATGCATCACCGGTCGGAGTGTCGATCACCGGTCAAACCCCGCAGCCGCCGGGCGGGCTGTCCCAGACGGCGCTGCCGGACCACGCCCGGCCCACCACCTCCGCGTTGTCGCCGCCGGACAACCCCGCCGACCGGGCCCTGCAGCTCAGCGGGCTGAACGGCAGCGTGCACGCGCGATGGGGCGAGGAGACCGGTCCGTGCGTCTCCGATCAGCTCTCCGACGCGCGCTACTCGCTGGGCAGCGGATCGGCGATCAACAGCCTGCCCGGCGGGCTCGGCGATTCGCTGCTGCAGATCCCCTCGATCGCCGAGGCGCACTCGAACATCTCGCTGACGCAGGTCGACGGGCAGTCCACCAAGGCCGTGCGGTCCACATCGGAGCTGAATCTCTCGCAGGTCACGCTGTTCGCGGGCTCGCCAGGGGAAGTCACCGTCGAGGTGATCGGCACGCCGAAGCTGACCGCCACCTCCACCGGCAGCGAGAACACCTCCAGCGTGCAGTACACCGCGCCGGTGCTGCGGATCTCGCAGGGCGGCGAGGAGATCGGCACGATCGACGCGGCGAACCCGTCGATGGACATCCCAGTGCCGGGACCGCAGTCGCAGGTGCTCGACGCCGGGGTCGTCAAGCTCAGCATCGGCGCGATGGAGAAGTCCAAGGACGGCAACGAGACCAGGGCCTCGGCGCGGCTGTTCAACCTGGAGCTGCTCAGCGGCGAGGCGCTAGGCCTGCCCACCTCGCTGGCCCAGATCTCCTTCGGCGAGCAGGTCGTTCGCGCCATCGCGCCGGAGGGCGGCGTGGACTGCGAGGCCACTCCCCCGCCCGCCGCGGGTTCCGGGGGTGGCGACAACACCGCACCAGCGGCCTGGAGCCCCGGCAGCCGGGACCTGGCGGTGACCGGTGGCTACCACGTCGTTCCGCTGTTCTGGGCCGGAACGGCGATGCTGCTCATCGGTTCGATCCTGGTCGCCGCGCTGCCGCGCCGGAACAGGGGCTGACTCCCGACCCGGTACGGGCCCGCAGGAGGACCGCGCGGCCCGTCAGCCGGTGTGCAGGGTCGCGAGCATCGATTCGACGGCGATCAGCGGTTTGACGTTCTGGTTCAGGGCCGTGCGGCAGGCCAGCACCGCCTCCAGGCGGCGCAGGGCGGACTCCGAGGTCCACTCCCCGGCCGCCTTCGCCGACGCCCTGGCGAAGTCCGGGTGGTTGAGCACCGCACCGGACCCGGTCTTGGTGATCAGCACGTCCCGGTAGAAGCCGGCCAGGTCGACCAGCGCCAGATCGAGAGCGTCCCGCTGGGAGCGGGTGGCCCGCGACTTCTGGCGCTTCTCGAGCTCCTTGAGCGCCGCGTTGGCGCCCTTGCTCGCCTGGGCCGTGCCCTTGCCGGTGCCGCCCGCGCCCATCGCGGTCTTGAGCTCCTCGCGCTCGGCCTCGTTGCGCTCCTCGTTGGCGGTGACCGACTCGGTCTCGGCCAGCTTGACCAGTCCACCCGCCGCGGTGAACACGTCCCCGAACCGGGCGACGCCCAGCGGGATGCGCAACACCGACTCGCGCCGCTCGCGCGCCTGCTCGTCGGTGGCCAGGCGGCGAGCCCTGCCGATGTGCCCGCCGCAGACCGAGGCCGCCCACTCGGCGAGCTGCGGCTCCACGCCGTCCCGCTCGCGCAGCACCTCGGCGATCGCGCCCGGCAGCGGCGTGCGCAACTGCATCACGCGGCAGCGGGAGCGGATCGTGACTGAGACGTCCTCCGGATGGTCCGACGGGGCGCACAGCAGGAAGACCGTGCGCGGGGGTGGCTCCTCCACCGCCTTGAGCAGGGCGTTCGCCGCGCCCTCGGTGAGCCGGTCGGCGTCCTCGATGAGCACGACGCGCCACTGCCCGGTGCTCGGCCGCCGCGCGGCCGCCTGCACCAGCGAGCGCATCTCCGCCACCGAGATCGACAGGCCCTCCGGCACCACGACCTTCACATCGGCGTGCGTGCCGTGCAGGACCGTGCGGCACGCCGAGCAGTGCCCGCAGCCGATTTGCTCCGCGTCGTCGCACTCCAACGCGGCGGCGAACGCGCGTGCGGCGATCGAGCGGCCGGAGCCGGGTGGGCCGGTGAACAGCCACGCGTGCGTCATCGCGCCCGCGGGCACGTCCTCGCCGCGGGCCTGCTCGCGCGCGGCCGTGGCCGCGGAGAACAGAACGCGCTTGGCATCCGGTTGACCGACGACCTCAGCCCACACGCCGGTACCGGGGACTTCCGGTGCGTCGGTGGGCATCCGCTCCTCGCCTCCCGCATCATCCGCTGGTCGCGGCCAGCTTAGGAGCCGGCCACGACACCGCCCCCGCCAGGGTGCGGCGCACCGCGCGGCCGGGAACGGGCTCCGAGGGGTCGTTTCAGCATGCGGCAGCAGCCGCCGCCCCAGGTGCGGGACTCAACCGGCACCGCCGCGGGTTCTCCGACGTCGCCCGGGCAAGACCGGCCGCGGCGCCGCGCAGGTGGCTGCGCAGGCCGCGGAGCCCGGCGGCGTCGGAGATTCAGCTCCCCGCACCGCCACACACCCCGAAACTGAAAGATCTCACTCGGAGCCGCTCGACGAGTTCGACGCGGCCGACCGGGCCTTGCTCGTCGTGCCCTTCGAACCCGTGCTCTTCGAGCCGTTGCTCTTGGACGCCGTCGACTTCGACGCGGTGCTCTTCGTCGACTTCGAAGCCGTGCTCTTGGTCGCGGTCGTCTTCTTCGCCGTGCTCTTCGTGCCCGTGCTCTTCGTGGCCGTGCTCTTGGTCGCCGTGCTCTTGGTACCGGTGCTCTTGGACGCCGTGCTCTTCGCGCCGGTGCTCTTGGTGGCGGACCCGGTGCTCTTGGTCGAGGTCGAAGTGCTCTTCTTCGCGGGCGCCTTCTTCTTCGCGGGCGCCTTGGCGCGCCGCTCCGCGAGCAGCTCGACCGCGCGGTCCATCGCCAGTTCCTCGACCGAATCGCCCTTGCGCAGCGACGCGTTCGTCTCGCCGTCGGTGACGTACGGACCGAACCGGCCGTCCTTGATCACCAGCTCCTTGCCGGTGTCCGGTTCGGTTCCCAGCTCGCGCAGCGGCGGGGTCGCGGCGCGGCGCCCCCGCTGCTTGGGCTGGGCGTAGATCTTGAGCGCCTCCTCGAGGGTGATCGAGAAGATCTGCTCCTCGGTCTCCAGCGAGCGCGAATCGGTGCCCTTCTTCAGGTACGGGCCGTAGCGGCCGTTCTGCGCGGTGATCTCGTTGCCCGACTCCGGGTCGGTACCGACCACGCGCGGCAGCGACAGCAGCTTCAGCGCGTCCTCGAGGGTGATGGTGTCCAGCGACATCGACTTGAGCAGGCTGCCGGTGCGCGGCTTGGACTTGTCGCCCTCGGGAAGGATCTCGGTGACGTACGGGCCGAACCGGCCCTCCTTGGCCACCACCTCGTGCCCGGTCTCCGGGTCGGTGCCCAGGCTGCGGCCCTCCATCGGAGTGGCGAACAGCTTCTCGGCGATCTGCAGCGTCAGCTCGTCCGGCGGCAGGTCCTCGGGCAGGTTGGCCCGCTGCGACGACTCGTCCTCCAGCGTGCGCTCCAGGTAGGGCCCGTAGCGGCCGACGCGGACGTAGACGGTCCGGCCCTCCTCGTCGTCGAACATCGGGATCGAGTTGATCGCCCGCGGGTCGATCTCCTCCACCGACGAACCGACCAGGTTCTTCAGCCCGCCAGCGCGGCCGATCGAGCCCTCCGGGCCCACGTTGCCGCCGAAGTAGAAGCCCTTGAGCCAGCCGGTGCGCTCCTCGCGGCCTTCGGCGATGCGGTCCAGCTCGTCCTCGAGGGCAGCGGTGAAGTGGTAGTCCACCAGCCTGCCGAAGTGCTGCTCCATCAACCCGACCACGGCGAAGGCGATCCACGAGGGGACCAGGGCCGAGCCCTTCCGCCACACGTAGCCGCGCTCCTGCACCGTCGAGATGATCGAAGCGTAGGTCGACGGCCTGCCGATGCCCAGCTCTTCGAGGTTCTTGACCAGGCTGGCCTCGGTGAACCTCGGCGGCGGGTTGGTGGTGTGGCCGTCGGGCTCGAGCTCCGGCGCGGTGACCGCCTGGTCCTGCACCAGGTTCGGCAGCCGCGACTCGGCGTCGTCGGCCTCGCCGCCCGCCTCGGCGTCCACCGACTCCACGTAGGCCTTCAGGAAGCCCTGGAAGGTGATGGTGCGGCCGGACGCGGCGAAGGTGCACTCCTCGCCCGAGCTCGCGTTGCCGGTGATGCGCACGGACATCGTGGTGCCCTTGGCGTCGGCCATCTGGGAGGCGATGGTGCGCTGCCAGATCAGCTCGTAGAGCTTGAAGCCGTCGACGTCGTTGCCCAGCTCGGCGGCGACCTCGCCTGGGGTGCGGAAGCTCTCGCCCGCCGGGCGGATCGCCTCGTGCGCCTCCTGGGCGTTCTTGACCTTGCGGTTGTACTGCCGCGCCTGCGGCGAGACGTACTGCTCGCCGTAGAGGTCGCGAGCCTGGTTGCGCGAGGCCGACAGCGCCGTCTCGGACAGCGTCGTCGAGTCGGTGCGCATGTAGGTGATGTAGCCGTTCTCGTAGAGCCGCTGCGCGGTGCGCATCGTGCGGTCCGCCGAGAAGCGGAGCTTGCGGCTGGCCTCCTGCTGCAACGTGGAGGTCATGAACGGCGGGTACGGCCTGCGGGTGTAGGGCTTCTCCTCGACGCTGGAGACGTTCAGCTGCGCGTCCTCCAGGGAGGTGGCCAGCGCGCGAGCCTCCGACTCGGTGAGCACCCGGGTCTCGCCGTTCTTCAGCTGCCCGTCCTGGCCGAAGTCGCGCCCGGTGGCCAGCTTGGCCCCGTCCACCGAGACCAGCCGGGCCCCGAAGCGGCGCGGGGACGCGTCGGCGCCTGCGTCCATGGTCGCGCCGATGTCCCAGTACTCGGCGGGGACGAACTTGATCCGCTCGCGCTCGCGCTCGACGACCACGCGGGTGGCCACCGACTGCACGCGGCCCGCCGAGAGCTTCGGCATGACCTTCTTCCACAGCACCGGGCTGACCTCGTAGCCGTAGAGGCGGTCCACGATGCGGCGGGTCTCCTGGGCGTCCACCAGGTTCTGGTCGAGATCGCGCGGGTTCTCGGCGGCTGCCTGGATGGCGGATTCGGTGATCTCGTGGAACACCATCCGGCGCACCGGAACCTTGGGCTTGAGCGTCTCCAGCAGGTGCCAGGCGATCGCCTCGCCCTCGCGGTCACCATCCGTGGCGAGGTAGACCTCGTCGACCTGCTTGAGGGCCTCCTTGAGCTCGGTGACCGTGGCCTTCTTGTCCGAGCTGACGAGGTACAGCGGCTCGAAGTCGTTCTCCACGTTCACCCCGAGCCGCGCCCAGGACTGGCCCTTGTACTTCTCCGGCACGTCCTTGGCGTTGCGGGGCAGATCGCGGATGTGCCCTCGCGAGGACTCCACGATGAAGTTGGAACCGAGGAAGGCGGCGATCTTCTTGACCTTCGTCGGCGACTCCACGATCACCAGGCGCCGGGCGGCGGAGCCAGCAGACCCCGAAGCCCGACCGGCATCGCCGCCGGCCTTCTTCGTCCGTGTCGACCCAGCCACGCGTACCTGCTCTCTTCTTCCGGAGGCATTCCTTGCACCCCCGGCACGGTTCGGACAAGTGCCTCAGTGTGCCTGCTGCACGCTGTCACGCCGCACCGGGAAGGCACAGGGTTGCATATAACACGTCGATATTCCCCGACGTCCTGTTTTACGAACGTATCGGGTCGCTGACGGGTTCCGTCCGGTGACCTGGCGTGACGTGCATCAAGTCGTCAGGAAACCTGGGGAATCATTCCCTCGATCGCACCATCGGGCAGCGGCCCGACCAGTTCGGCGAGTCTTGCGAGCCTGCGCCTACCGGTAATTTTCAGCGCGGGCCCACCAGCTCGAACACCGACCCGCTTGACCGGTATTCCGCACCGGCTCAACGATTCGGCCAGCGGCTCGTGCGTGTCCGGGGCGTGCGGGTCGAGCCCCAGCAGGTAACCGTTCTGCTCGCCGGTGCCCGAGGTCAGCGCCCAGATCCGCAGCGCCCAGCCGTCCGGGGTGAAACCGGCGGGCACCGATTTGACCGCGCCGCGCAGCCAGTGCGCGGACAGCCCGGTGAGGTCCGCGCGGAACGCGGTGCGCACCAGCGGCCTGCCCTCGTCGGAGCGGGCGAGCTCGGCCTGCACGCCGCGTTCCGCGCAGGCCGCGGCCAGGCAGCGGGCTCGCCATTCGGCGTCGACGACGACCGATAGCCGGGCGGCGGTGCCCCGGCCGAAGCCGACCGCCTGACCCGGTCCGCACAGCATGCCCGCGAGGTCGGCCACCGCGGGCAACCGAGCCTCAGCCGAGTAGAAGGACAGCTGGTCCACGATCCCGCATGCTAGAACAGCAGTTCGAGATTATCCACCACATTGCCCGCATCGATTGACTTCCACTCCCGCAAGGCCCGCGATTCCCGGTAATCGGACCCCGAAAACCAGGGAAATCCGGGGCCCGATTTCCAGGGAAATCTGAAAATCACTCGTTCGGTGGACTAGCCGGGTTTGTTGGCCGGGGGTTGCTGCTCCGGGGCCGGCTGCTGGGGAGCGGGCTGCTGTTGCTGCTGCGGCTTCTGCTGGAAGAAGGGCTTGCACTCCGGCGCCCGCTCGGCGGAGCGCTTGAGCTCGGGGTTCTGCTCGAGCTTGCCGAACTTGCTGCCCAGGTCGATCTGGTTGCTCTTCTTCAGCTGGTCCTGCAGGGCGCCGATGCCCTCGTTGAACTTCTGCTTGTCGTTGACGTCGATCTGCTTGGCCACCGCGCGGGCCTGCTCGAGTACGTCGCGGACCTCGCCGAAGCCCTGCTGGAAGCTCTGGTTGACCTGATCGGCGCCCTGGATCGGAGCCGGGCCCAGGCCCTTGAGGCCGTTCACGGTGTCGTCGGCCGCCCCGCTCGCGGTGTCCAGCCGATGGATCACCGAGTCCTTCACGGTCTGGGTGTTGGTCTTGTCCACCTTCGGGAGCTGCTTCTGCTGCTCCGAGAAGCCCGTGACCAGGCCGCACATCTTGCCCGCCCACTGGACCTGCTCCGCGGTGGGAGCCTTCGGTTCCGGAGCGCCCGCCTGCGGAGTGCCGCAGGCCGACAGCGCCAGTGGAATCGCGGCGAGCACCGCCACCGACGTCGTACGGATGTTCATGCGCACTCCTAGGAGTTGCCTTCGCCCTGCAGTCCGGACTGTCGCACGTCGGCCCGCCCCGACAGCACCGGGTCCGGCCCCGCTCGCGAACCGGCTGCGCACGACGACGGGCGTCACCCCGCGAACGAGGTGACGCCCGTCCACCTGCGATTTTCTACGTCGCGGCGCCGTTGGGAGCCTTGTCCTCGGTGTCCGTTTCGGCGATCGCGGTCGAACGCCGCTTGGAGATCACCACGGCGGCCACGATCACCGCCACCGAGACCACCGCGATGGCGACGCGGACGGTCTGGTGCATCGCGGAATCGCTGACCACGAAGTAGACGACGGCCGGAGCGATCAGCACCGACACCAGGTTCATCACCTTCAGCAGCGGGTTGATCGCCGGGCCGGCGGTGTCCTTGAACGGGTCACCGACGGTGTCCCCGATGACCGTGGCCGAGTGCGCCTCGGACCCCTTGCCGCCGTGGTAGCCGTCCTCCACCAGCTTCTTGGAGTTGTCCCAGGCGCCACCGGAGTTGGCCAGGAAGATCGCCATCAGGGTGCCCACGGCGATGGCACCGCCCAGGTAGCCGGCCAGGGCGCCCACGCCGAGCCCGAAGCCGACCGAGATCGGCGCCAGCACCGCCAGCAGACCGGGCGTGGCCAGCTCGCGCAGCGAGTCGCGGGTGCAGATGTCCACGACCCTGCCGTACTCGGGGCGCTCCGAACCGTCCATGATCCCGGGCTTGTCCCGGAACTGCCTGCGCACCTCGTAGACCACCGCACCCGCGGCGCGCGAGACCGCGTTGATCGCCAGCCCGGAGAACAGGAACACCACCGAAGCACCGATGATCACGCCGACCAGCACGTTCGGCGCGTAGACGAAGAACTCCTCGGTGGAGAGCTTGCCCGCCAGGTCGGCCAGCGCCGTGCCGATGGCATCGGTGTAGGACCCGAACAGGGCGGTGGCCGCCAGCACCGCGGTGGCGATGGCGATGCCCTTGGTGATCGCCTTGGTGGTGTTGCCCACCGCGTCCAGCTCGGTGAGGATCGACGCCCCATCGCCCTCGACGTCGCCGGACATCTCGGCGATGCCCTGCGCGTTGTCGCTGACCGGGCCGAAGGTGTCCATCGCGACGATCACGCCGACGGTGGTCAGCAGACCGCAACCGGCCAGCGCCACCGCGAACAGCGCGACCGCCAGCGAGCCGGACAGCAGGAACGCGCCCAGCACCGCGGCGGCGATCACCAGTGCGGTGTAGACGGCGGACTCGAAACCGACCGAGAGACCGGTCAGGATCACGGTCGCCGGACCGGTCAGCGCGGACTTGCCAACGTCCTGCACCGGACGGTGCTCGGTGGCGGTGAAGTACCCGGTCAGCTTCAGGATGACCACCGCGAGCAGGATGCCGATGATCACCGCGACCAGCGCGATCAGCGCCGGGCTGCCCTCGGTGCCGCGGACGTTCGCCGAGACCCCCTCGAGCGCGGCGAAGGTGCTCGGCAGGTACAGCATGGCCGCCACGGCGCACAGCACCGCCGAGATCCCGGCCGAGATGTAGAACGAGCGGTTGATCGCGGTCAGCGCGCCCTCGCCGCTGCGGGCCTTGGTGATGTAGACGCCGATGACCGCCGTGAGCACGCCGATCGCGGGCACGATCAGCGGGAACAGCAGACCGTGCAGCCCGAACGCGGCGGTGCCCAGGATCAGCGAGGCCACCAGCGTCACCGCGTAGGACTCGAACAGGTCCGCGGCCATGCCCGCGCAGTCACCCACGTTGTCGCCGACGTTGTCCGCGATCGTGGCGGCGTTGCGCGGGTCGTCCTCGGGGATGTTGTGCTCGACCTTGCCGACCAGGTCGGCGCCCACGTCCGCGGCCTTGGTGAAGATGCCGCCGCCGACGCGCATGAACATGGCCAGCAGAGCGGCACCGAAGCCGAAGCCCTCCAGCACCCGCGGCGCACCGCCCGCGTAGACCAGCACCACCAGCGAGGCCCCGAACAGGCCGAGGCCGACGGTCATCATGCCGACCACGCCGCCGGTGCGGAAGGCCACGCGCATCGCCTTCTCCCGGCCCGTTCCGGACTCCCGCGCCGCGGCGGCGACCCGGACGTTCGCGCGGGTGGACAGCCACATGCCGAGATAGCCGATGCTCGCCGAGAAGGCCGCGCCGAGCAGGAAGAAGATCGATCGGCCGATGCTCTCGCCGATGGTCTCGGCCGGCAGCGCGAACAGGACGAGGAACACCGCCACGGCGAAGATCGTCAAGGTGCGGAACTGCCGGTTCAAGTACGCCGAGGCGCCTTCCTGCACGGCTCTGGCGATCTCCTGCATTTTCGCCGTGCCTTGCCCGGCGGCCAGCACCTCCTTGATCAGGACGTAGCCGAAGGCCAGCGCTGCCAGCGCGATCACCATGACGACACCGACGACGGCGTAGTCGCCGCCGCCGAGCTGGATCGCTCCGGAGTGTCCTTGGGCGAGGTCCATCCGGGGCGACGAACTCGGTGGTGCAGCGCCCTGGGCCCAGCCTTGCTGGACCGGGGTGAGCAGGGACATCCGTCCTCCTGGGTTGTGCTCGGTTCAGCACCGGATCGCCCGCACGCACTTACCGGGCTCCGATGCGCGGTAGGCGGCCCCGCCCGGTACGACCGGTAATCATCCGATGGCCGTCCGTGGCGACGTCGTGGCTCGGCAGTCTATTCAGACATCAAGTGGCTTACTTCACGGTGTGATGTGCGACTCTCCTCGACGTGCGGATTCGTTACCAAATGATCGATCAAGATCGGAACTTGATGCCCCGAACGGACACATCTGGATTTGGCCCGATCAGGGGACATGAGGTAGGGGGCGCCATAACCGCGCCCGCAAGGGGCGTTCCGCCCGCTGAAAGCCCGTTCGACGCCATCGGCCCGGGAGCACCCGAACGGAGGCCCTCGGGGCCGCCGGGGGACCTGACGACCTCGTGTCCCCCGGCTGTGTAAAGCTCCTGGGGTGGGTTCCGAGCAGAAGGGCAGTCGTCTCCTCCGCCGCGCCCTCGCGGGCGTCCCGGTCGAGAAGTCGCCGGTGACGCACGTCGCCGACCACCCGGCTCGCCCGGCGCGAACCACGCCGTGGCCGGACTGGGTTCCGCGGCAGGTCGTCGAGGCGTTCCAGAAGCGCGGCGCCGAACAGCCCTGGACGCACCAGATCGAGGGTGCCCAGGCGGTGCACGACGGGCAGCACGCCGTGGTCGCCACCGGCACCGCGTCCGGCAAGTCGCTGGTCTACCAACTGCCCGTGCTGACCGGCCTGCTCGAGGACCCGAAGTCGACGGCGCTCTACGTCTCCCCCACCAAGGCACTCGCCGCCGACCAGCTGCGCGCACTGGTCGAGCTGGGCATACCCGATGTTCGCCCGGCCAAGTACGACGGTGACACTCCCCGGGTGGAGCGGGACTGGATCCGCGAGCACAGTCGCTGGATCTACACCAACCCGGACATGCTGCACTTCAGCCTGCTGCCCGGCCACGAGCGCTGGGCGCACTTCTTCCGCAGGCTGACCCACGTGGTGATCGACGAGTGCCACACCTACCGGGGCGTCTTCGGTTCGCACGTCGCGCTGCTGCTGCGCCGCCTGCGCAGGATCGCCCGGCGCTACGGCGCCGACCCGGTCTTCGTGCTGGCCTCGGCCACCGTCGCGGACCCCGCCGACCTGGCGGAGCGGCTCACCGGCGTGCCCTGCCGGGCGATCACCGACGACGGCTCCCCTCGGGGCGCCCGCACCATCGCCTTCTGGGAGCCCCCGCTGCTGGAGGAGGTCACCGGCGAGAACGGCGCTCCGGTGCGCCGGGCAGCCGGTTCGGAAGCCGCGCGGGTGCTCACCGAGCTCGTCATCGAGGACGCGCGGACGCTGGCGTTCATCCGCTCGCGACGCGGCGTCGAGATCGCCGCCCTGCAAACCCAGCGCGCGCTGTCCGAAGTGGACGAGTCGCTGCCGGAGAAGGTTGCCGCCTACCGGGGCGGCTACCTCCCGGAGGACCGGCGCGAGCTCGAACGGTCGCTGCTCTCCGGGGAGCTGCGCGCGGTGGCCACCACCAACGCGCTGGAGCTCGGCGTGGACATCTCCGGCCTGGACGCGGTGGTGGTCGCCGGGTACCCGGGCACGCTCGCGTCGTTCTGGCAGCAGGCCGGCCGGGCGGGCCGCGACGGCGAGGGGGCGCTCGTGCTGTTCGTCGCCCGCGACGACCCGCTGGACACCTTCCTGGTGCACAACCCGGACTCGATCCTGGAGCGCCCGGTCGAGACGACCGTGCTCGACCCCACCAACCCGTACGTCCTCGAGCCCCACCTGGCCTGCGCGTCGGCCGAACTACCGCTGGACGAGGGATCTTTCGAGATCTTCGGCGGCGACGCGGCGCGCCGCGCCGTCGAGTCCCTGGCGAGCGAAGGCGTGCTGCGCAAGCGGCCGCGCGGCTGGTTCTGGACCTCGCGGGAACGCCCGCACGCGGGCGTCGAGCTGCGCGGGTCCGGAGGGCCGCCGATCGCGGTGGTGGAAGGCGACTCCGGGCGGATGCTCGGGACTGTGGACCAGGACTCCGCTCCGTCCACAGTGCACCCGGGCGCGGTCTACCTGCATCGGGGCGAGTCGTTCGTGGTCGACGAACTAGACCTGGATTCGGCGATCGCCCTGGTGCACGCCGAGGACCCGGACTGGACGACCTCGCCGCGCAACACCATCGACATCGCGGTCCTGGACACCGCGGAGCGGTACGACACGGGAGCGGGGGTCGCGGTGTGCCTCGGGGAGGTCGAAGTGACCTCCCAGGTCATCGGTTATCTGCGCAAGCGCCCCTCGGGGGAGGTGCTGGACCAGGTTCCGCTGGACCTGCCCGCGCAGACGTTGCGCACTCGCGCGGTCTGGTACACCGTCGACGACGAACTGCTGGTGAGCAGCGCGCCGGGGAGCGCCGGTCTGGAACCGGCACGCATCCCCGGCGCGCTGCATGCTGCCGAGCACGCGGCGATCGGCCTGCTACCGCTGTTCGCGACCTGTGATCGATGGGACATCGGCGGGGTTTCCACCGCGCTGCATGCCGACACCGGGGAGGCAACGGTGTTCGTGCATGACGGTCATCCGGGAGGGGCCGGATTCGCCGATCGCGGGTTTGCCGCATTGGTCCCATGGCTGGCCGCTACGCGGGAGGCGATCGCGTCCTGCGATTGCCCGGCGGGGTGCCCGTCCTGCGTTCAGTCGCCCAAGTGCGGGAATGGCAACGAACCGCTGGACAAGGCAGGGGCGGTGGCTGTTCTCGATGCGGTGTCGGGCGTGCTCGGGGATGGCATCGCCAGTTCGGCCGGGCTACCCGGCCGGACGCAGCGCTAAGCGGAGCGTTCGGCCGGGTCGGGGTAGCCCGTGGGGCGCGGTCCACCGAAATCCGGCGATGCCAGCACGACCGGCAGGCTGGTCGTCACCTGCCCGCAGCGAGAGGTTCCGCCACGTTCTCGGGATCGAGGGCTTCGAGCAGCGCGTCCTGCACGAAGTCCGAAGTGGGCAGTTTCCAGGCGCACACCTCGGGCTTGACCCGCCAGTGCACCGCGCCGCCGGGGTAGCTCGACGGCGGGAGCGGCACCCAACTCCCGTTGCCGTGCAACCGAACTCCGCCGCGCTCGGCGAGTTCGCTCGAGAGCGTGCCGCCCGCGGACATCAGGAAGTACCAGTCGCCCGTCGGGGTGGACACGATCGGCACCGGAAAACCACTGGCGCGCAGCACCTTTGCCGCGTGGAACCCGAGGTGCGCATCGACCTCGATCGCGTCCAGCACGGCCCCGGTGGTCACCAGCAGGTTGTAGGGCTGCTCGTCCCACCAGGACATGATGTCGTCGAGGTTCGCGCCCCGCTTGGCCTGCCAGTCGCGCTGGACCGGGGCCGGCCCGTGCTTGCGCCGACCGACGTGGCCGACCCATTCCTGTCCGTCGGGGTAGGTACCGGGCAGTACCGGCCAACCGCGCGACGCGAAGTCGATTGCCTGCACGCGCAGGTCGATCCGGCTGCTGGTCAACCCGGCCGGGTGGGCCGGGACGCCGCGGAAGGCGCTGGGCCACCTCTCCGCAGACCGTTGCATTTGCTCCGCCTCCTTGCTTCCTTGCGTGACCGCGGGCCCGGCGGCAAGGGGAGACCGCCCGGCCCGGGACTCCGTTGTCCTTCGGGCCTCGGTTCGCGGTGAACCTGGGCTCGCCGCGCTCACACATTCCAATCAACGGCATGCGCCCCCACGCCGTACAGAGGCCGTCGACGACCGGTCGGTTGGTGGCGGTGAGCGTCCGTCCGCCGACACCCGGACCGAAAGATCAACTGCGCCAAAGGGATCGTCCGAGGTGTTCCGGAGGACCCGCCCGGGGTGTTCGGTGCCGCTTATCGACCGCTCGTCGTTAGGTCCGGGGTACCCGGCGCAATGGGCCCCGCATGCGCTCGTGCGCTGGGTCTTCGGCCGAATCCGAGGATTTCCGGTGGTGCTGCGGAGACTCTGGTGCGAGCCCGTCGACCGCTCGTCCGGCACTCGTCGAGAGCGGTGTTCATCGCCTCGGCGACCTGCCGCGCCCGCGCGCAAGCGCGCTCCTGCCCCATCGACGCGCGGGCGGCCGCGGCCAGTGCGGCCAGATCGGCGGCGCCCTCGGCCCGGTGCCGAGCGGCGGTCGCCGCACCGAGCGCGAGCGCGAACCACAGCAGGACGGGCAACGCGAGCGAGAGCACGGCCGCGAGGGCGGTCGCCGCGCCCCGGTCCCCGATCACGGTCGCCACCCGGGCTCGAGGACGGCGGTGGCCCGCGCCCGGAGCGACCGGCCGGGCACCAACCGCAGCGGGGCGGTGATCGCGACGTCCACCCGATCACCGGTGACCTCGGTGCTCAGCCGCGCCTCATCGGGGGCGATCGCGCGCACGGCCCGTTCGGCGCGCTCCCGATCACCGCGTGCGAACAGCCGGGCGGCCTCCACCGCCGCGTCCTGACAGCGCAGCTGGTCGAACACCGCCCCGGCGCCGTGCAGCAGCAGGGCGAACACCACGACCAGCGAGCAGATGCCCAGGGCGGCTTCGACGGTCACCGCGCCCCGGTCCGCTCCGGCGCCGGGCGGCACCGGAGGGCGCCGGGCGCGCATCAGAGGTCACCGCCCTGCAGTCCGCGTTCGACGAGCTCGGTCAGCGAGTCCTTGACGGAATCGCCGGTGACGACCCCGTAGAGCGTGGTCGCGAACGCCACCGCGGCGAGCGTGCCAACGGCGTACTCGGCCGTGGACATGGCCTCGTCGCCGCGCACGGCCAGCGCGATCCGGTTGATCAGGTTGCGCATTTCTCCTCCTTCGACGGGGTTTCGAGGTATTGCGAGCGACGCGCCGAGGAACGGGCGCCGTCGAGGTACGCGGCGCTGCTCAGAGGACCGGGGTATCGCGCAGCATCCCGAGCACGACGGGAAGCACGCCGAGGCACAGGAAGGCGGGCAGGAAGCACAGCCCGAGCGGAGCCGAGATCCACACCGCGCCGCGTTGAGCGCGGGCCTCGGCGAGTTCGCCCGCCCGGCCGCGGCAGCGTTCGGCCAGGTCGGTGGCTACCTCGGCCAGTGCGCTGCCGGTCCGCGCCGTTCGTCGTGCGGCGCGGGCGAGTTCTGCGGTGTCCGGGTGTTCGAGCGCGGGTTCCCAACCGGCGACCGGGTCCGAGCCCAGCGCGAGATGGTCGGCAACCTCGTGCAGCACCCGGTGCGTACCACCACCCAGTTCGGCGGCGACGCCGCGCAACACCACCGGGACCGGGAGCCCGGCCCGCATTCCGGCAGCCAGCAGATCCCAACCGGCAGCGAGCATCAGCGGATCGGCGCGCAGTTCGGCGCGGGCGATCAGCCGCCGCCTGCGGTGCAGGAACACTGCGGCGAGCGGACCGGCGAGCAGGCCGGCCGGGCCGATCAGTTGGAACGCCAGCAGTCCCGCGGTGATCGGTGGTAACCAGCGGCCGGGGCGGCGTACCGACGGCCGTTCCGGCTGCGGACGCAACGCCCGCAGCCGCCATCGAGTGGTGCCGGACGGGAGCAGCAGCAATGCCACCGCCGTCAAAGCGCACGCCGCGATCATGACCGCACCACCGCCCCGATCAGCCGCTCGCTCCACAGCACTCCGGCGATCAGCAGCGCGGTGCCGGTCAGCAGCGCCAGTTGACCGAGCAAACCATCGGCGAGCACCTCCAGCGGCCGGGTTCCCGCGAGCTCGCCGAAGACCAGCCCCAACAGCGGGAGCCCGGTGAGCACCGCTGCCGTCGAGCGGGGCCCGGCCAGCTTGGCCTCGACCTCGCGGCGGAAGGCGGTGCGCCGCTCCAGGTCCCGGCGGACGGCATCGAGCAGGTCAGCCAGCGCCACTCCGTGGCGTTCGGCCAGCGCCCAGGCCCGGGTGAGCCGCCCCAGCGACGCGCGCAGGCCGGGCGAGGCGGCAACGAGCGGGAGCGCCGTGACGTCGCCACCGAGGCGCGCGGTGGCGGCCAGATCCCCGAACAACCCGGCCACGGCAGGCCCGGACTCGGCCGACGCGTCCTCGGCCGCGATCGCCGGATGGGCGCCCGCGCGCAATTGGGCAACCAGCAGTCGCAGGCCCTCGGCGAACTCGTCGGACAGCCGCAGATCTCGTTCGCCCGCGCGCCGCGCGCGCCACTGCCTGCCCGCCACCAGCGACCCGGCCACCGCCGCGCAGCAACCGGCTGGCCCCGCGAGAGCAAGGCCGAGCGCGCCCGCACCTGCCGGAGCGACCCAGCTCGCGAACCGCAAGCCCCTGCTGCTCGCGGGAAGCCGGAGCCGGTCGCGAACCGACGGCTGCGGCCAGCACAGCAGGGCCGCTGCGATCGCCACCAGGCTCAGCACGTCGACTCACCGCCCCGTGCGGTCAGCAGCTCGGCCAGGTCGGCCCGGCCCTCGGTCCAGCCGGTGTCGCGCTGCCAAGCGGGCACCACGCGCACCCGCTCGTCGTCCCGGCGCAGGACGCCGATGCCCGCGAGATGCCTGCCGCTCGCGGTGCGGCGCACGTGCAGGACCACTTGGACGGCCGCCGCGAGCTGCCCGTGCAACGCCTCGCGGGACAGTCCGGCCAGCGCCGCGAGAGCTTCCATCCGAGCGGGGACCTCGCGCGGCGAGTTCGCGTGCAGCGTGCCGCAACCGCCGTCGTGGCCAGTGTTCATGGCGGCCAGGAGCTCGCGCACTTCCCCGCCCCGGACCTCGCCCACCACCAGGCGGTCCGGGCGCATCCGCAACGCCTGGCGGACCAGGTCGCGGACGCCGATCTCACCCGCGCCCTCGACGTTGGCGGGCCGGGTCAGCAACCGAACCACGTGCGGATGCCGGGGCCGCAGTTCGGCCGCCTCCTCCACGCACACGACGCGCTCGGCGTCGGCGACCTCGCCGAGCATCGCCGCCAGCAAGGTGGTCTTGCCGCTGGCCGTGCCGCCGACGACCAGGAAGGCCAGTCTGGTGGCCACGATGTCGCGCAGCACCGCGCCGAGCTCGTCGTCGAAGACGCCGGATTCGCGCAGCGCGGAGAGGTCGTGCGCGGCGGGGCGCAAGACCCGCAACGAGATGCAGGTGCCGTCCCCGGCCACCGGTGGCAGCACGGCGTGCAGCCGCACGGCACCCGACGCGCCGCTCTGCGGCAGCCAGGCGTCGACCCACGGCTGGGCATCGTCCAGCCGGCGCCCGGTGGACATCGCCAGCCGCTGCGCGAGCCTGCGCACCGAATCCTCGTCCGGCAACCGCACGGCGGCCCGCCGCAGCCCGTCACCGCGGTCTACCCACACCCGGTCCGGGGCCGTCACAAGCACGTCGCACACCTCGGGGTCCTCCAGCAGTGGTTCGAGCACCCCGGCACCGGAGAACTCCTGCTGCACCGCGCGCAGCGTGGCGAGCACATCGGCGTCCGCGGCCAGCCCGTCGGATTCGGCCCGCACCGCGGCCGCCACCGCGGCCGGGGTCACCGGCGCGCCGCCTCCTACGAGGCGGTTGCGCACCCGCGCCAGCAACCGCCCGTCCACGGCCGACGAGTTGGACATGGCTTTCCTCCCTTTCGAGATCCGGCATGCCGACGGCACCGATCCACCGGATCGATCCGCGGCATCGGGAAGTTCGGGCCAGTACTCGCGCTCCCCGGCCGGGACCGGGCGCGAGGGGAACGAGCAACGGCCCGGCGGTGGCGCATCCACCACCCGCCGGCCGAGGGCGTCAGACCGGTGCGGACTCGCGCACCAGCGCCGCTTCGGCGAGCACGTCCCGCGCGGCGCGCGAGAGCGGGCCGCGCGGGCGAAGCGCGCCGAGCACGCCGCCCCGGTCGGTGGCGAGCGGTAAGCCCGGTTGTGGTCGCATCCCGGTCAGGACCGGAGCGTCCACCGCCTCGGCCACGTCCGCGTTCCGCAGGCCGCCGGGTGCCGGCCCGCGCACCACCAACCGGACCGGTACGCCGGAGCGTTCGCGCACCTCGGCGACGACTCGCGCGGCCGCTGCGCACGCCCGCACCTGAGCAGTGACCACGACGAACGCCATGTCGGCCTCCCGCAGCACCGCCTCGGCCGTTGCCCCCAGATCGCCCGGCAGATCGCAGACCGCAGTCGTCCCGGCTCGCCGCCCCGCGTCGAGCACCGCGCGAACGCCGTCCGGGGACAGTCCGGTCGGCGGCACGTCGCGATCGCAGGACAGCAACGCCAGTTCCCCGTCGCCGACCCGCTGCTTGGGCAGTGCCGACAGCAGCGCGCCGCTGCCCAACCGCCCGGTGTCCACGGCCAGCCCGGACCAGCGGAGCCCGTCGACGCCTTCCAGCCCGAGCACGAGGTCGAGCCCACCGCCGAGCGGATCGCAGTCCAGCAGCAGTGCTCGCCGCCCGCTTCGCGCCTCGGCCGCCGCCACCGCCGTGGACAGCGCGGAAGCCCCTGCCCCGCCGTTCCCGCCGACGACGGCCAGCGTCGTGCCGTCGCTGGCGGGCTCGCCGGGATCCGCCAGCAGCTCGATCAGCTCGGCCTCGGCGGCGGGCAGTTCCAGCACCCGCTCGACCCCCAGCTCGAAGGCGACCCGCCACAACCGCTCGGCCGGTTCCCGGGACAGCAACACCACCCCGCGCCTGCGCGGGAGTCCCTGCGCAACGCAGGATTCCGCGGTCGGCACATCGATCAGCACCAGCGGCGCCTCCCGCCAGGCCGCGGGAGGCAACCGCGGTTCCCTTCGCAACTCGCTGCCGGACGCCGCGGCCAACCGGGAGACCTCTTCGGCCAATTCCGGTTCGCGCATCACCAGCACGGGCTCGACGACACCGCTGCTGCGGTCGACCATGACAGCCCTCCCCGGGTTAGAAGATCTCAGCAAGAAGCCACCTCTCGGTTGCACCGAAAGAAGCAGCGCACCACCGCGAATGGCGGCGCGAGAGCCAAAATGCGGCAGTCGCGCCACGAAAACCAAGCGATTCTCGAAATCTGTGGACAACCCAGGTCGATGTGGATAACTCGCGAGCAAAACCACCACCTGATCGGGTGGGGACGCCGAAGCGCGCAATCCGGAACCGGTCTCGGCGAGGGGTGAGCTCACGCGCCCCGGCACGTCGGCGAGGCCGGGCGCGACGCGCGGAGGCCGCCGCAGCGAGCGGGAAGGATGGCCGAACGCGCGATGGCTGCCACTGCTGCCGGACGCGCGAGTTCGGCGGAGTGAAGACAGGACGACCCCCGCCAGGGGGGAGGGGGCGGGGGCCGTCGGCAGTTCAGCTCCGGGGGGTCGAGCT
The DNA here is from genome assembly GCF_039531955.1 of Saccharopolyspora halophila. Lineage (NCBI taxonomy): Bacteria > Bacillati > Actinomycetota > Actinomycetes > Pseudonocardiales > Pseudonocardiaceae > Saccharopolyspora > Saccharopolyspora halophila. The sequence goes on along the minus strand of NZ_BAAARA010000003.1, from coordinate 10,991 downwards.
GAACTGATCCGGCATCGCCGGACCGCCCCACACTGTATCCCTCAGATCCCCTCGAATGCCCCCCGTCCATTTGAGGGAACATCCCTGCGCGCAGTGCCAATAGATCACATTCGAACCATTCCATCGAGTTATCAAAACAACCCAACGAGATAAGATCGGCTTCACGTACGCACGGTGTGTGAAAATTTCCCGGACGCCACACGGCGCCGCAGCGAACAACCGCGAAGCGACTCGTATGCTGTGCGGCGTGACTGAGCCCGCGACTCCAGCCGAGGCCACCGGACCCCGGGTGGCCGCGTTCTTCGACCTGGACAAGACGATCATCGCCAAGTCGAGCACGCTGGCCTTCAGCCGACCGTTCTTCCAAGAAGGTCTGATCAACCGGCGCGCGGTGCTCAAGAGCGCCTACGCGCAGTTCGTGTTCATGCTCGCCGGAGCCGACGCCGACCAGATGGACCGGATGCGCGCGCACATCACCTCGCTGTGCACCGGCTGGGACGTCGAGCAGGTCAACGCGATCGTGGAGGAGACCCTGCACGACATCGTCGATCCGCTGGTCTACAAGGAAGCCACCCAGCTGATCAGCGATCACCAGGAGCAGGGCCACGACATCGTGGTGCTGTCCGCCTCCGGGCAGGAGGTCGTCGCACCGATCGCCAAGCTGCTCGGCGCCGATCACTGGGCCGGCACCCGCATGGTGGTCGGCAACGGCCGCTACACCGGCGAGGTCGAGTTCTACTGCTCGCACGAGAACAAGGCGATCGCCGCCCGCGAGCTCGCCGAGGAGCACGGCTACGACCTCGCGCAGAGCTTCGCCTACTCGGACTCGGTCACCGACCTCCCGCTGCTGGAGGCGGTCGGCCATCCCACGGTGGTCAATCCGGACCGCGGTCTGCGCAAGGAGGCCGTGCAGCGCGAGTGGCCGTCGCTGGCCTTCGAGCACCCGGTCTCGCTGCGCGCCCGCATCCCCACCCCGTCGCGCGCCGCCGTCACGGCCGCGGGCGTCGGTCTCGGGGCGGTGGCCGCCGCAGGCGCGGCGACCTGGTGGGGCGTGCGCGCGTGGAAGCGCCGCCAGTAGGTCGCGGGCGCTGTCCGGCGGGACGGCCGGGGAGGTCGTCGCGGCCCGCAGCGACCGCGGCCGGCAGCGGCGACGAGGGCCTGCGCCAGTAGCGCACCGACCCCTTGCAGTGACCGCCATCACGGACTACAAAGGAAGCACGGACCCTGGTTGGCCAGGGACGTTACGGAGGAGAAGTAACGTCCACCCCGACACAGGCTCCGTGCGCGAGGCTCGGAGCACCCACGCGTCGCCGCAGATAAGGCTGAGCGTAAACAGGGTTGCGTACCGGGACGCCGGACGCCTAGCCCGGAAGTTACGAGCACAGAGCACGCTTGGTAACCCGAGCACTCGCGCGAGGAGGCGGGGCCGCCGATCGATTCGGTGGTCCCGCCGTCATTGTGCGGTCTTCCCGCACGCGCCCTCCCCGCGAAGGAGCGCAGCCGCGAGGGCTGGATTCGCCGGAATGGATCAGCGTGAAATCGTGGTCACGTCGTTGACCTGGGAATGCGGTGTGAGTAACTTCCGAACTACATCGCGTTCCCGGTGAACTATTTCCGCCCGGCGGAGTCCCCACCCCGCTCACTCCGCCCCCGCTGGAGGCCGACGTGCCCCTGAAGTCCCGTACCCGACGCGCGGTGATCGCGCTGAGCGCGCTGGTCGTCGGTGCTGCCACGCTGACCACCACCGGAAGCGCCGTGTCGCCGCGGCCGCAGACCGCCGACGAGCTGCTCCGCGAGATGTCCCTGGAGGAGAAGGTCGGGCAGCTGTTCGTCACCTACGCCTACGGCCGCACGGCCAACACGGCGGACCCGGCCAATCGCGAGGAGTTCGGCGTCGACACCCCCGCCGAGGTCGTCCGCAAGTACCACCTGGGCGGCATCGTGCACTTCAGCTGGACGAACAGCCTCTACGGGCCGGAGCAGATCGCGCGGCTGTCCAACGGGATGCAGGACGCGGCGATCAACTCGGGCGGTCGCGTCCCGCTGCTGATCTCCACCGACCAGGAGCAGGGCAAGATCACCCGGATCGGGGAGCCCGCGACGCAGTTCCCGGGCAACATGGCGCTGGGCGCCACCCGCAGTCCCGAGGACGCCCGCCGAGCTGCCGAGATCACCGGCCGGGAGCTGCGCGCGATGGGCCTGAACATGAACTTCGCCCCCGACGGCGACGTGAACGTCAACCCGCAGAACCCGGTGATCGGCGTGCGGTCGTTCTCCTCCGACCCGGCGCTGGCCGCCGAGCTCACCGCCGCGCAGGTGCGCGGGTACCAGGGCGCGGGCGAGGACGGTGTTTCCGGTTCGGTGAAGCACTTCCCGGGCCACGGTGACACCGCCACCGACAGCCACACCGGCCTGCCGGTCATCGAGCACGACCGGCAGCAGTGGGAGCGCCTGGACAAGCCGCCGTTCGCCGCGGCCATCGAAGCGGGCACCGACTCCGTGATGAGCGCGCACATCGTCGTTCCGAAGCTGGACGACTCCGGGAACCCGGCCACGCTCTCGCGCACCGTGCTGGGCGGCATGTTGCGTGCGGAGCTGGGCTACCGGGGCGTGGTCGTCACCGACTCGCTGCAGATGCAGGGCGTGCGCGAGCAGCACCCGGACGGCGAGATCCCGGTGCTGGCGCTGCAGGCGGGCGCGGACATGCTGCTGATGCCGCAAAACCTCCAAGTTGCCATCGACGGGGTCCTCGCCGCGGTGCGAGATGGGCGGCTCACCGAGCAGCGCATCGACGAAAGCGTCCGCCGGATCCTCGAGCTCAAGCAGAAGCGCGGCGTGCTGGCCGACCCGTTCACCGACGTCTCGCAGGTGGGCTCGAAGGTCGGTTCGCCGGAGCACCGCGCCATCGCCGAGGAGATCACCGACCGGAGCACCACGGTGCTGCGCAACGAGAACGTGCTCCCGCTGGAGGATCCGGCCGAGGTGCTGGTCACCGGCGCGGGCGAGGACGCGACCGCGGCGCTCGCGGAGGACATCGGCGCACGCGGCCCGCGCAGCACCGCGCTGCCGACCGGCGAGCAGCCGACGCCGCAGCAGATCGACCGGGCCGTCGCGCAGGCCGCGGACAACGACGTCACCGTGGTGCTCACCAACGCCGCGTGGGATTCCGACAACGCCGCGCAGCTGGACCTGGTGAACCGGCTGAAGCAGGCGGGCAAGCCGGTCGTCGCGGTCGCCGTGCGCGATCCCTACGACGCCGGGCACGTCGACGCCCCCGCCTGGGTGGCGACCTACTCGGACAAGGCGGTGGCGATGGAGTCGCTGACCAAGGTGCTCTTCGGCGAGACCTCCCCGACCGGCAAGCTGCCGGTCGCGGTCCCGGACGCCGACCGGCCCGGCAGCGAGAAGTACCCGTTCGGCTTCGGCCTGACCTGGTGAGCGACATGGGAATCAATCGTCGGCGGTTCCTGACCGCCTCCGCGGCGGCATCGGCCGCCGGACTCGCAGCGACCTCGGCCTGCGCCGCCGAGCCCGGCCCCGGGGAGGTGCGCACCGGCGCGGACGTGCTCGCCGGGCGGGACTTCTCGGACGTGCGGGGGCGCCGGATCGGTGTGGTCACCAACCCGACCGGCATCCTGGGCTCGCTGCAGCACGTGGTGGACGCGATGCAGGACAGCGGCGCGGTGGACATCGTCGGTGTCTTCGGCCCGGAGCACGGCTTCCGCGGCACCTCGCAGGCAGGCGGTTCGGAGGGCGACTACCGGGACCCGCGCACCGGGCTGCCGGTCTACGACGCCTACGGCGCCGACGCCGCGCAGCTGGCCGAGATGTTCCGCAAGGCCGGCGTCGAGCAGGTCGTGTTCGACATCGCCGACGTCGGCGCCCGGTTCTACACCTACATCTGGACCATGTTCACCGCGATGCAGGCCGCGCAGCGGCTCGGTCTCGGCTTCGCCGTGCTGGACCGGCCGAACCCGATCGGCGGGCTGGTGGCAGGTCCGCGGCTGGATCCGGCGTTCGCCTCCGGGGTCGGCAGGCTGCCGATCGTGCAGCAGCACGGCATGACCGTCGGCGAGCTCTCCAGGCTCTTCGACCGGGAGTACCTCCCCGAGCGGCTGCCGCAGCTGCACGTGATCCGCGCCGAGGGCTGGCGCGGCCGCGGTGCTGACACGGGGTTGCCGTGGGTACCGCCGAGCCCGAACATGCCCACGCCGGACACCGCCGCGGTCTACCCGGGAACCGGCCTGTTCGAAGGCACCGTGCTCTCCGAAGGACGCGGCACCACCCGGCCGTTCGAGATCATCGGCGCACCGGGCATCGATTGGCGGTGGGCCGACGAGCTCAACGCCCTGAAGCTGGACGGCGTGCGGTTCCGCGAGACCTACTTCGTGCCGACCTTCTCCAAGCACGCCGAGCAGACCTGCGGCGGGGTGCAGATCCACCGCAGCGGTTCCGTCGATCCAATCCGCGTCGCAGTTGCGATGCTGGTCACAGCCCGCCGCCTGTACCCGCAGGTGTTCGCTTGGCGGGGTGACGGGATGGTGGATAAGTTGTCCGGCTCCGACCGGCTGCGCAAGAAGATCGACGCCGGTGCGGACATCTCCGAGATCGTCGATCCGTGGCACGAGGACGTCGTGGGTTTCCGCCGCCAACGCGATCCTTATCTGCTGTACCGCTAGGGGGCACGCATGGGCAGGACGGTTCTGATCGCGGTGGCGCTGCTTTCGGTCACCGCGCTGGCCGGGTCGGCCTCGGCCGCGCCCGGGGGCGCCGCCGGGCACTTCGACCGGCCGAAGTCCGGCTTCGCACCGCCCGGCACCAGGCTGCTGGAAGGCACTCCTGCCGGGGCGGGCCTGGACCCGGCCCCCATCGAGGCCGCGCAGCGGCAGCTGGACGCGTGGGCGGGCAAGACACCGGGCCGCGAGCACCCGATGTACGGCGGTGCGGTCAGCCTGCTGACGCACGACGGGATCGTGGTGCACCGCGAGGCGGTCGGCAAGCAGCTGCGCTACGCCGACGGCGAGGGCGCGGAACTGCCCGCGGGCGAGCAAGAACCGATGCGGCCCGACACGATCTTCGACGTCGCCTCGATCACCAAGCTGTTCACCTCGGTGGCCGCGCTGCAGCTCGCCGACGACGGAGATCTGCGGCTCGACGAACCGGTCGCGCGGTACCTGCCGGAGTTCGGCAACCACGGCAAGGAAGCCATCACGGTGCGGCAGCTGCTGACCCACACCTCGGGTCTGCCGTCCATCGTCCAGCTGTGGAAGCTCCCGCCGGAGCAGCGGATTCCGCACGTCATGAACCTGGCCCCGGAGCACCGCCCGGGCACGCACTACGAGTACTCCGACCCGAACATGATCACCCTCGGCGTGCTGGTCTCCCGGCTCGCGGGCGAGCCGCTGGACCGGGTGGTGCAGCAGCGTATCGCCGAACCGCTGGGCATGTCGGACACCGGCTACCACCCGCCGGAGTCGAAGCTGCACCGCATCGCGGCCACCGAGTTCCAGGCCGACCCGCCGCGCGGCATGGTCCGCGGCGAGGTGCACGACGAGAACGCCTGGGCGCTGGGCGGCGTCGCGGGCCAGGCAGGCATCTTCTCGACCGCCGACGACCTCGCGGTGCTCGGTCAGGCGCTGCTCAACGGTGGCGCCTACGGCGGGGAGCGCATCCTCTCCGCGCACCGGACCGACCAGCTGATGACCAACTTCAACGGCGAGTTCCCCGGCCACTCGCACGGCCTCGGCTTCGAGCTCGACCAGCGCTGGTACATGGCCGGGCTGTCCGGTCCGCGCTCGGCGGGCCACACCGGCTACACCGGAACGTCCCTGGTGATCGACCCGGCTTCCCGGTCGATCGCGGTGCTGCTGACCAACCGAGTGCACCCGTCCCGGAGCTGGGGCTCCAACAACCCGTCCCGGCAGGCGCTCGCCCAGGGCATGGCCCGCGCGCTGGCGGTCCCGCCCAGGAAGGGCACGGCGTCCTGGTACGCCCCGGCCGCCGCCACGATGACCACCGAACCGCTCGGACCGGCGGCGGGCCCGATCCAGCTCTCCTTCGACGCCTTCGTGGACACCCAGCAGGACGGTGACGGCGTGGACGCGCTCACCGTCGAATCCAGCGCGAACGGCGAGGACTGGCGGCCGGTGCCGCTGACCGCCTCCGGCAGGGGCGCGCCGGAAGGACCGCAGGAGAAGCTGGCGGGCGCGGGCCACCGCGCCTGGTGGAAGGTCCGCGCCGAGGTCCCGGCCGAGCCCGGCGAGCGGGTGCGGCTCCGGATGCGCTACTCGCTGGACGAGAACTACGAGGGCCGCGGGGTCAATCTCGACGCCATCCGCGCCGCCGACAGGCAGCGAACACTGCTCGACGGCGAGGTGGAAGCGGACCGCCTGCACCCGGACGGCTGGCACGAGGCCACCCGCTGATCAGCCGGGCAGCACGTGCGCACCGGTCTTGTCGGTGGTCCCGCACGACGAGCAGATGACGCCGCCCGTGCCCGCGACGAGCACGTCCGGGCGCCCGAACTCCTGCTCGCACTCGCAGCAGGAGTAGGCGGTGGCCTCCGGGGTGCGTCGGCTCGAAGCGCGGTTCGGCGCAGGTAGCAGCGCCCGTCGTCCAGCGTCTCGCGGACCGCCTGGCCCTGGTCCCGTTCGGTGTTGCGACGACCATCCACTGCCGCCCAGCGCGGGACGAGCACGTGCGGCGATGGTGGTGGTTCGCGCGTTTCCGCCGATCTCGCGTGGTGCTGCGATCAGATGAACCTCGTCGATCCGGACCATCGCGGGGTGGTTCTGCCAGGATGCAACCTCGCCACGGGTTTGCCCCGTCCATCGGGCGGGCATCCGGGGGATACGCATTGACCTGCACAACAGGCGGTTAGTAAGTTTCCCACATGGTCACCGGCGACACACCAGAATCGAACGAGTCCAGTCCGCTCGTGCAGATTCGTTCCCTGCTGCCCGGTCTCGCCCGGGCCGAGCAACGGGTGGCCAACATCGTGCTCGCCGATCCGGCCTCGATCTCGCGCCGCAGCATCACCGAGGTCGCCGAGGCGGCGGGCACCAGCGAGACCACGGTGACCCGGTTCTGCAAGGCCATCGGCGTCGGCGGCTATCCGGACCTGCGGATCGCGCTGGCCGCGGACACCGCGCGCACGTCCACCCGCGACCGCGAACTCGGCAGCGACATCGCGCCGGACGACGACATCACGCAGATCATCTCCAAGATCGGCTACACCGACGCCAAGGCCGTCGAGGAGACCGCCCAGCAGCTCGACCCGGATTCCCTGGAAGCGCTCGTCGACGCGGTGGCCGCAGCCCGGCGCATCGACATCTACGGCGTCGGGGCCAGCTCCTTCGTCGCCCAGGACCTGCAGCAGAAGCTGCACCGCATCGGGCTGACCGGATTCGCGTGGTCGGACACCCACACGGCGCTGACCTCGGCGGCCGTGCTCGGCCCCGACGACGTCGCGATCGGCATCTCGCACACCGGCGCCACCGCCGAAACCGTCGAGGCGCTGCGCGAAGCCCGGCACCGGGGCGCCACCACGGCAGCGCTGACCAACTTCGCGCGCTCCCCGATTACCGAGGTCGCCGATCACGTGCTGACCACCGCGGTTCGCGAAACCACCTACCGCTCCGGTGCGATGTCCAGCAGGATCGGGCAGTTGACCGTCATCGACTGCTTGTTCATCGGGGTCGCCCAGCGCCACCTGGACCAGACCAAGGCTGCGCTGGAAGCCACGTACGAAGCGGTCGCCGGGCATCGCCTCGGCAGCCGCCCCGATCGGCGCAGGCACAAGGAGATGCCGGCCGCGAAACCGGAGGAGGCGTGATGAGCCGGGACGACGCGATCCGCGTGGCTTCCCCGACCGAACGGGTCAATCCCGACACCCGCGACATCGATCTGCTGCCCACGCAGGAGATCCTGCGGCTGTTCAACGTCGAGGACCGGACCGTTCCGGAAGCCGTCGGCAGGGTGCTGCCGGAACTGGCCGAGGCCGTCGACCTCGCGGTGGCCGCGTTGCGCGCGGGCGGCAAGGTGCACTACGTGGGCGCCGGGACCTCCGGCAGACTGGCCGTGCTCGACGCCGCGGAGCTGGTCCCGACGTTCAACGCCCCGCCGGACTGGTTCGTCGCGCACCAGGCCGGTGGGCAGGACGCCTACCAGCAGGCCGTCGAGAACGCCGAGGACGACGGGGAGTCCGGCGCGCGGGAGATCCGGGAGGCCGCCACGAGCAAGGACTTCGTGGTCGGCCTGGCCGCCTCCGGCCGCACTCCCTACGTGATCTCCGCGCTGCGGGCGGCCCGCGAGCTCGGCGCGGGCACTGCGCTGGTGACCTCGAACCCGGATCCGGGCGAGGTGCCCGCCGACGTGGTGATCCCGGTCGACACCGGGCCGGAACCGATCAGCGGCTCGACCAGGATGAAGGCGGGCACCGCGCAGAAGCTGGTGCTGACGTCGTTCTCCACCGCGGTGATGATCCGGCTCGGGCGGGTGTACTCGAACTTCATGGTCAGCATGCTGGCCACCAACGCCAAGCTGCGCGGCCGGACGATCAACATCCTGCAGGAGGCGACCGGCGCTCCCGAGGCCGCCTGCGCGGAAGCGCTGACCGCAGCGGGCGGCGATCTGAAGACCGCCCTGGTCCACCTGCTCTCCGGCGCGGACGTCGAGCGCTCAGCCGCAGCTCTCACCCTGGCAGACGGCCACGTTCGGGAAGCCCTGCAGAACCTCCGGGGCTAGCACCCTCCCGACGGCGGCACCCGAGCAGCGGACGCGACAGTTTTGCCTAAAACTGTGAGGCGCCGGCGCCCGAAATGTCCGGACAGTTATAGGCAAAACTGTCACCACCACGTACGCGAGGTGAGACCGACCAGCAGCCGGGGACCCTCAGGCCGGCAGTTGGGCTTCGGCGTTTTGGAAGGCTGCTGCGAGGGTGGTCCAGAACCGTTCCACGTCCAGTTCGGTGGCGACCAGGGCGTTGAGGTCGTTCGAGCCGAAGTCGGTGACCGTCATGCCGGTGGTGAAGCGGCCCTGGGTCTCCACGTCGACGCGAGCCGGGACGGTGGTCATCAAGCTGGGGTCGATGAGGTGGGCCACCGCGCACGCGTCGTGGATGGCCGGCCCGAGTTCCCGGTAGCTGGGGTGCTTGCCGTAGAAGTCCAGGCACGGGTTGAGCAGTTCGGTCTCCAGCCTGCCGAGCCCCGCGAAGCGCTCGCGGACGGCGGCGGTGGCGCGGGCCTGGTGGGTGAGGTCCAGCCCGACCATCGTCGTGGTCCAGTCGGCGTCGAACACCACCGCGGCGGCGTGCGGGTCGGCGAGGACGTTGAACTCGGCCGCGGGAGTGCGGTTGCCGCGGGTGTAGGCGCCGCCCATGATCGTGAACTCGGCGACCCACTCGGTGATGCGCGGTTCGGTGCGCAGCGCGAGCGCGATGTTGGTCAGCGGGCCGGTGGCCACCAGGCCGATCTCGCCCGGTGCGGCCGCGAGCGCGTCGATGATCAGCTGCACCGCGTGCCGCCGGTCGAGCTCGGTGCGCGCGGCGGGCAGCTGCGCCTCGCCGAGGCCCGCGACACCGTGCACGGCCGGGGCGTTGACCGGCTCGGCCACCAGCGGCTGCCCGGAACCGCGCGCGACCGGCGCGCTCATGCCGAGGAAGTCGCGCAGCCGCAGCGCGTTGTCGGTGGTGTGCGCCAGCTCGACGTTGCCGCCGACGGTCGTCACGCCGACGACGTCCAGCTCCGGCGATCCGTGCGCCAGGGTCAGCGCCAGCGCGTCGTCGATCCCCGGGTCGCAGTCGATGAGGACCTTCTTCACCGGGGTCATCCCTCCTGGGTGGCGTCGGCGATGGACACGGCCTCGCGCGCACCCGTCTCCAGGGCACCGCAGCAGTAGACGATCCAGGAGGCCACCGAGTCCGGGTCCCCGGTCGCGAAGCCCAGCGCGCGCTCCGCGTAGTCCTCCTGCCGCCGGAAGTAGGCGACCTCCGGAACCACGAGCCCCTTGGGGTCCAGTCCGCTGCCGATCACGCTCAGCCGTGCGGCCGCGCGCGCGATCACACCGTTGACCTGGCCGAACGGCGCCAGCGCGAGCAGCTCGCCGTGCACCACGGCCGCCAGCACCGGACCCGCGCCGTGGGCCTGCGGCTCGGCGACGATCTGGGAGAGCAGGTCGAGGCGCTCGGAGATGACCGGGTCCGGGTGCGGACGACCGAGCTCGTCGGGATCGTCGACCAGATCGGCGGCGGCAAGCACGTGCATCCTGGCCAGGGCCTGCAGGGGCGCGCGCTGCCAGGTCGGCAGCAGCGTGCCCATGGCCTCGGCCACGCGCAGCGAACCGGCCAGCAGCGGGTCGCTGACCTCGCCGGACTCCGGGATCTCGGCAGCGCCGCCCGCCACGGCGGCCGACGCGCGGGCAGCGCGCACCGAGGCCTCGGCCGCGGTGGTCGGCCAGCCGCGGCGGTTGGCCGGGTGTCGGTGCACCTCGTCGATGGCCGCGCGGGCGGTGGTCACGGCGTCGGAGACCCCGTCGAGCTCCAGCAGCGGCGCCAGCGATGGCTTGTCAGTCACGCCGCCGAACGCTACCTGGGAACGCCCGCCGCTCCCGCGCGCGGGAGCGAGAACCCGCGCGCGTGGGCGAGTGCGAGTTGTGCCACAGTGACCTGGAGGTCGCCTCCCGTGACGACGTCATTACTGCAGGCCACCGATCGAATGATCGATTAACCGCGAATCCGGCGCGCACGGGTCGAGTCCGTTCTGCCCAATTGGTCTGAACCAATTGAGCGAAGCCTCTGTCGCGGTGAGCGAGATCGCATTACGGTTCGTTCAGCACTGCGTACACCTACAAAGGGAGGTTCTCGGCAATGAGCCAGCCCGACGGGCAGAGCAACACGCTCGACAACCTGCTGACCGAGAGCAGGACTTTCCCGCCGTCCGAGGAGTTCGCGGCGCAGGCCAACGCCACGTCGGCGCTGTACGCCGCAGCGGACG